>NZ_JAGINT010000002.1:3609136-3909897 GCF_017876295.1 Kribbella aluminosa
CCCGCCGCATGAGTGGAACCACTCAACCGCGGGCTCAGACTCCGGCGGGTTGTGACGTGGTGTCGTCCGAAGCGTGCTGGGAGGTCCAGCGGGCCCGCGGCGGTCGAGTGGCGGTACGGCGGCTCCGTGGGCGGCGGCGCGTCCACGACGAGCGGTACGGCGGCAACCGGTTGGGGTACGGCGACCGGCGTACCGTCGGGGGCCAGCGCGCTGATCTCTTCCACGGTGAGCAGCCCGACCGGGCGCACGCCTTCGGTGATCACCACGATGCAGCCGGGGATCACCTGCTGGGCGCGGTTCGCCTTACCGGGAACGAGAATCCCTTCGGCGGGCGTCCGCCAGGCGCCGGGCGCGAACCGGCGCAGCGCGATCCCGGCCTGCCCGTCCTCCGGGGTCCGCGGCGGAAGGTACGCCGTCGCGGTGTAGTCGTAGTCGTAGTCCGGCTCCGGCGGCCCGGACACGCGTCCGCCCTGCTGGGGTGTCAACCACACCACCGTGCCGACCACGGCGAGCGACCCCGTCATCATGACCATGGACAGCCATCATGCCGACTACTCAGCGAATCCGCTACACGACACCGTGTATTCCCTGCAATCCCCCCGAGATCCAGTCGCGACTTTGAGCACCCACCGACCATTCTGAGCGGCTCGAGACGGTTGGTGCGTTCTCAAGGATGGGGATTGGGTAGCCTGCGGGGGTGGCTGAGGGTCGGAGAGGGTCGTGGGAGGGACGGCTGGTCCGGCTCGGGTTCGAGGACCCGCTGCGGGCGGCCGGGATGCTGGAGAACCTGGACGCCCTCGACTCGCACAGCCCGCTGGCGTCCGAGCAGCTGATCACCACGCTCTCGGAGTCCGCCGACCCGGACCTCGCGCTGCTCGGGCTCTGCACGATGGCCGAGGCGCTGTACCGGCACGGGCACGACATCGCCGCCTTCGCGCGCACGCTGGAGATGGACGCCGACTTCCGCCGCCGGCTCGTCTACGTGCTCGGCGCCAGTGAGGCGCTCGGCCGGCACCTCAGCCTGCATCCGCGGCACTGGTACGACCTCGCCGACCCGGCGCTGGCCGGAGCCCGCCCGTCGATGGACGACGTCGCGGCCCGGCTCGCCACCGCGATCGACGCGGACAACCCGATCGACGCGCTCCGGGTCGAGTACCGGCGGCTGCTGCTCCGGCTCGCGGCCCGCGACCTCGCCGAGGGTCTGCTCGTCGACGAGGTCGCCGCGGTGCTCGCGGACCTGGCCGGCGGCGCCCTGGAGACCGCGCTGCACATCGCCCGGAACCAGTACTTCGCCGCGCACCCCGGCGCCGCCGACTGCCGGCTCGCGATCATTGCCATGGGCAAGTGCGGTGGCCGGGAGCTCAACTATGTCAGCGATGTCGACGTACTGTTCGTCGCCGAGCCGCTGGAGGGCGACCCGGAGGCGCCGGCGCTGAAGACCGCGACCCAGCTCGCCGCGGCGGCGATGCGGATCTGCTCGGCGCACACCGGCGAAGGCACACTCTGGCCGGTCGATGCCGCGCTCCGCCCGGAAGGCAAGTCCGGCCCGCTGGTCCGTACGATCGACAGCCATCTCGCGTACTACCAGCGCTGGGCGAAGACGTGGGAGTTCCAGGCCCTGCTCAAGGCCCGTCCGGTCGCCGGTGACGCGGAGCTCGGCCGCGAGTACTCCGCGAAGATCGGCGGCCTGGCCTGGTCCGCCGCGGACCGGACGGGCTTTGTCGACGATGTCCAGGCGATGCGCCGGCGCGTCATCGACCACATCCCGGCCGCGGACGTCGACCGGCAGCTGAAGCTCGGCCCGGGCGGGCTGCGCGACGTCGAGTTCGCCGTACAGCTCCTGCAGCTCGTGCACGGCCGCAGCGACGAGTCGGTCCGCAGCGGTACGACGCTGGTCGCGCTGGAGGCCTTGACGAAGAGCGGGTACGTCGGGCGCACGGACGGCGCGGTGCTCGCGGACGCGTACCGCTTCCTCCGGTCGATGGAGCACCGCATCCAGCTGTACCGCCTCCGCCGTACCCATCAGGTCCCCGACGACGAGGCCGACCTGCGCCGGCTCGGCCGCTCGCTCGGCTTCACGAAGAACCCGGTCACCGACCTGACCGCCGCCTGGAAGAAGCACGCGCTCGAGGTACGCCGCCTGCACGAGAAGCTGTTCTACCGCCCGCTGCTCGCGGCGGTCGCGCGCATCCCGGGCGACGAGGTACGGCTGACGCCGGAAGCGGCGAGGCAGCGCCTGACGGCCCTCGGGTACGTCGACCCCGCGTCCGCCCTGCGGCACATCGAGGCCCTGTCCGAGGGAGTGTCGCGGCGCTCGTCGATCCAGCGGGCGTTGCTGCCCGCGATGCTCGGCTGGTTCGCCGAGTCGCCCGACCCGGACGCCGGCCTGCTGGCGTTCCGGACGATCTCGGACGCGCTCGGCTCCACGCCCTGGTACCTCCGCCAGCTCCGCGACGAAGGGGCGTCCGCAGAGCGGCTCGCGCACCTGCTGGCCAGCGGCCGGTACGCCGTCGACCTGCTGCAACGCGCACCGGAGGCGACCGCGATGCTCGCCGACGAACGCGAGCTGACGCCCCGCACCCAGGAGGCGCTGCTGACCGAGATGTACGCCGCCGCGCGCCGGCAGGACTCGCCGGAGGCGGCCGTCGCGGCGATCCGGGCCGTACGGCGCCGGGAGCTCTTCCGCATCGCCGCCGCCGACCTGTCCGGGCTGCTCGATGTGGAGACGGTCGGGGAGGCGCTCACCATCACCTCGGTCTGCACGCTGACGACCGCGCTCGAGGTCGCCCGCAAGGCCGTCGCGCAGCGTCTGCTTCCTTCGGGAGAACCGGAGCCGACCCGGATGTCGATCGTGGCGATGGGCCGGTTCGGCGGGCACGAGCTCGGGTACGGCAGCGACGCCGACGTGATGTTCGTCCACGACCCGCTGCCGGGCGCGGACGAGAAGCAGGCGACGGATTTCGCGACCCAGGCGGCGACCGAGCTGCGCCGGATGCTCGCGCTGCCCGGTGCCGATCCGGCGGTCGCGATCGACGCGGACCTGCGCCCGGAAGGCCGGCAGGGTCCGCTGGTGCGGACGCTCGCCTCGTACGCCTCGTACTACGCCCGCTGGTCGGCGGTCTGGGAGGCGCAGGCGCTGCTCCGGGCCGATCCGCTGTGCGGCGACGCCGACCTGTGCCAGTCGTTCCGCGAGCTGATCGACCCGCTGCGCTACCCGGAGAACGGGATCAGCGAGCGGGACGTGATGGAGATCCGCCGGATCAAGGCGCGCGTCGACGCCGAACGCCTGCCGCGCGGCGCCGACCCGGCGACCCACACCAAGCTCGGTCGCGGCGGGCTGGCCGACATCGAGTGGACGGTCCAGCTCCTCCAGCTCCGCGAGGCGCACCGGGTTCCGAGCCTCCGGACCACCCGTACGCTCGGGGCGCTCCGGGGCCGGCGTCGAGGCGAACCTCGTCGACCCGTCCGAGGCCGACACGCTGAGCGCAGCCTGGGAGCTGGCCAGCCGGATCCGGAACGCGATCATGCTGGTCCGCGCCCGCCCCGGAGACTCGCTCCCGCAGGACCCTCGCGACCTGGGCGCGGTGGCCCGGATCTGCGGCTACCCGCCCGGCGAGTCCGGCCGCTTCGCCGACGACTACCTCCGCACCACCCGCCGTGCGCACAACACGGTGGCGCACCTGTTCTGGGACGACTGACCCGTACCGAAGAACGGGCAGTCCCCCCGCTCCACGGCCATTGTCTCCACAGCCCACGCCTGCGCTGTCGCGCCGGAGCCGACCACTGCCAGTTCTTCGGTACACCAGTTCTTCGGCCTGACATTGACAGGCAACTATTTGGTTGCCTATTGTCGAGGTGTGGAGCTGGTGTTCAAGGCGTTGGCCGACGAGGGGCGGCGGCGGTTGCTGGACGCCCTGCGGGAGCGGAACGGGCAGAGCCTGCAGGAGTTGTCCGCGCTGCTGCCGGACCTGACCCGGCAGGGCGTCACCAAGCATCTGCGGATCCTCGAGGACGCGAACCTCCTGGTCACGGTCAAGCGCGGCCGGCACAAGCTCCACTACCTGAACCCGGTGCCGATCAACGAGATCGCCGAACGGTGGCTGAGCAACTACGAGCGCGACAAACTCCGCGCCCTCAGCGCACTGAAAGCAGCCCTGGAGGAGAACCCATGAGCAAACCGGCCATGATTCACGTGACCTACATCGAAACCACCCCGGAGAAGCTGTGGGCGGCCCTCACCTCGGGGGCGTTCACCAAGCTGTACTGGTTCGGCCGCCGGATCGAGTCCGACTGGTCGGTCGGCTCGCCGGTCCGGTTCTACGACAGCACAGACAGCACAGACAGCACAGACAGCACAGGCGACAGCCTCACCGACTCAGGCCAGGTCCTGGTGTACGACGAGCCGAAGACGCTCGCGTACACGTTCAAGAACGAGTTCCTGGAAGCCCGCGCGGACGAGGCCCCCGGCCGCGTCACGTTCACGATCGAGCCGGCCGGCCGGAACGTCGTGAAGCTGCAGGTCGTGCACGACGAGATCGCCGAGGACACCGTCGAGGGCTGGCGGAACGGCTGGGCCCCGATCCTCGCCAACCTCAAGACCTACCTGGAGACCAACCGAACCCTGGAGATCCGCTTCTCCTGAGGAGCCGTCAGACACCCCCTAAACTTGACCTGGTGGGAGCAACGGATCAGGTCAGGCAGACGGGTGTGTTCAGCACCGTTCGCCGCAGTGTGCGGATGACGGCCGGGCAGCAGCGCGTCTGGGAGTCGCACTGGCCCGAGCTGGGGCATACCCAGGAGGACCTGCCGCCCGGCGTCGTCGATCTGGCCGACTGGTTCGGCCGGGAGGCTCCGACGGTGCTGGAGATCGGTTCGGGGATGGGTGACGCGACCGCACAGCTCGCGGTCGCCGCCCCGGAGGTCAACCACCTGGCCGCGGAGGTCTACCCGGCCGGCCTCGGGCAGCTGATGCTCTGGGTGGAGAAGTACGACCTCGACAACGTCCGCCTGCTGCAGGGCGACGCGCTGGCCTTCCTGCGCGACCACGTCACCCCCGGCGCGCTGGCCGGCGTACGGATCTACTTCCCGGACCCGTGGCCGAAGAAGCGGCACCACAAGCGCCGCCTGGTCACGCCGCCGTTCGTCGCGCTGGTCGCGTCCCGCCTGCAGCCCGGCGGAACGTTGCACCTGGCAACGGACTGGGCGGACTACGCCGACCGGATGCTGGCGGCCTGCGCGGCCGAGCCGTCGCTGCGCAACTCCTACGACGGCTGGGCCCCACGCCCCGCCTGGCGTCCGGTCACCAAGTTCGAGTCCCGCGCCCAGGCGGAAGGCCGCGACGTCCGCGACCTCCTCTTCACCAAGCGGACCGACTGGTGAACGCCCACTGCCCGGCGCCGACGGTATAGACGGTGTAACCCTCGTCGTACGTCGGTGTGCCCGCGAACGACCGCGGCACCGCCTCCACGTCCGCCGCGCGCGCCGACGGCACCTGCACCTCGGCCGTCGTACCGACCGGGACCTGCACCGCCAGCTCCAGCACCCGCCCCGTCCTCTTCCACGAGACCGACACCGGACCGCGGATGGTCTCGGTGCGGATGCTCGCCGAGTCCACCTCGTCGCGGGCATCCGGCCGTACGACGATCCGCTCGCAGCCGGCGTCGATCACCCGCAGCCCGGCGACGTTCTCGAAGATCCACTGCACGACCGTGCCCTGGAAGTAGTGGTTGCGCGACCGCGAGTCGTCCTCCCACTTCTCCCACATGGTGTCCGCGCCGAGATCGAACCAGTACCCCCAGCTCGGGTAGCTCCGCTGCAGCGCCACCTTCGTCGCCACGTCGCCGTACCCGTGCGCGGTCAGCACCGGCAGCAGTACGCCGACGCCCAGGCAACCGGTGTTCAGGTGGAATCCGCGCGCTTTCACGTCCGCCGCCAGGCCCGCCGCGACCTTCGAGACCATGTCGTCCGGCACGATCCCGAACGCCAGCGGCACCGCGTTGGACGTCTGCCGGTAGTCCGGGTCGTCGTCCGAGCGGTACCGTCCGGCCTCGCGATCCAGGAAGGCTCGGTTCAGCCCGTCGGCGAGGTCGGCCGCGGCCTTCCGGTAGTCGTTGGGCCGCCCAATCACCTCGCCGATCTCGGCGGCCACCACGACCGCCCGGTACAGGTACGCCGTACCGGTCAGCCGCCGGTCCTCCGGCGCCGGGCCGTCACCGAAGCCGGGCGGCAACCAGTCGCCGAGCACGCTCACCGACAACCCGTCCTCGACCCGGTCCAGTTCCCAGGCGAGGTACCGGGTCAGCGAGTCCCAGTGCTCGCGCAGCAGCCGCTCGTCGCCGTACCAGCGGTACATCTCGCGGAGCAGGAACGGGTAAACGGTCGGCCACTCGGTCGCGGGGGAGAGGTCGGTGAAGCCCCAGCCGCTGGTCGGCACGATCACCGGCAGTTGTCCGGAGTCCGCCTGGCTGTCGCGGATGTCGCCGAGCCACTTGGTGAAGAACCGGGCCAGGTCGAGCGTCGCCAGCATCGTCGGCGTACCCACCTGCGCGTCGCCGGTCCACCCGTTCTTCTCGAAGTACGGCGTGTCGGTCGGGATCCCGTGCAGGTTGCTGAGGACCGTCCGCCGCATCGCGCGTTCGAACTGCTCGTACGGCGCCTGCGACGAGGCGAAGTCGGTCACCGACGCGACGTCGGAGTTCACCACCCGCATCCGGACCTCGGCGTCGGCGCCCTCGACCTGCACGTACCGGAAGCCCTTGTAGGAGAACCGGGACTCCCAGGTCTCGGCGCCGGTACCGGCCGCGATGTACTCGTCCCGCTGGATCCGGTCGCCGTCGACGTGCACGTTCCAGGCCGCCACGTTGCCGTCGGCAACCGTCTCGCCGTGCGTGAGGCTGATCGTGGTACCGGCCGGCGCGCTCACCGTCAGTGCGGTCCAGCCGGCCACGGTACGCCCGAAGTCGGCGATCCGGACGCCCGGCCGGACCTCGGTGACCTCGACCGGTTCGACGGTCTCGATCACTCGGATCGGCTCGTGGGCCTGCGCGGTCAGCTTCCCCTTCGGTGCCTCGACGACCGCGGCCCGCGGACCAGGACGAGTCGTCGAACCCGGGCGCGTCCCAGCCGGGCAGTGCACGCCGGGCGTCGTACGTCTCGCCGGTGTACAGCGAGTCGGACAGCGTCGGCCCGCCGGTGATCCGCCACGCCTCGTCCGTGCCGACCTCGGCCACGCGCCCGTCGTCGTACTCGATCACCAGCCGCGCGACCAGCCGTGGGTCGGCGGTCCACGGGGTGTCGTGCCAGCGCCAGACGTTCACCGAGGTCAGCCCGAAGAACCCGCGGCCGAGCTCGGCGCCGACCACGTTGTCACCGGCCCGCAGCAGCTCGGTCACGTCATGGGTCACATACAGAACGGTGCGGTCGTACGCCGTGAAGCCCGGATCGAGGACGGCGTCGCTCACCGGGTGCCCGTTCAGCCGCAGATCGGCGTACCCGAGACCGCTCGCGTACAGCCGCGCCCGCCGCACTGTCCCGTCGACCGCGAACCCGCGCCGCAGCAGCGGTGCACTGTCGGTCACACCGCCGATCCACTGCGCGGTCCCGAACCCCTCCGCGAGCAGACCGGTCTCGAACCATTCCGGTGCAGCCCACTCGCCGGGCTGGTCGTCCGACAGCCGAACAGTCCAGTAGTACCGGGTCCGCGCCGCCATCGGACCGTCGTACTCGATCCCGAACGTTCGCGCCGACTCGACCCTGCCCGAGTCCCACACGTCCGCGCGCTCGGGCGTCAGCAGGTCCGGCGCGGACGCGACCAGCACCTGGTACGCCGCCTGCGTCGCGCCGTACCCGGGCGCGTCGGCGACCCAGCTGAAGCGCGGGCGCGGTACGTCGACGCCCAGCGGCCGGACGGTGTACTCGGTCTTGAGAGAGCGGGGGATCAGCACGGTGACGACCGTATGAGCGCCGTCTCCACGGTTCAACCTTTCTGACCGCATCCGGCATTCGATTTCTCGTCTCACATCGCGAAACCAGAGCAGGTTGCTTGACTTTGTCCGCTTTCATAGACCTATGCAGATCATCACGAACGCGCCCGGAGACGCCCTCACCCGGCGCCGGCACGTCGATCTGCTGCGCGTGAACTCCGCAGGTTGTTGATCGACGGCGCAGCTCCGGCCCGTAACAACCACTTCCGAGACCAAAGGGTCCACTGTGCGTATCTCCGCCTTCCGCCCGTTCCGCCTGCTCGCCGCCACCCTCGCTCTCACCCTCGCCGCCGCGGGCTGCTCGCGCGCCGGCGGCAACGATGCCACCCAAGCCGCGTCGAGCGACAAGGGTCCCGCGACCGAGCTGCGGCTCGGCTACTTCCCGAACGTCACCCACGCGGCCGCGCTCGTCGGCCTCGGCAAGGGGCTGTTCGCCAAGGAGCTCGGCAGCACGAAGCTGGTGCCGACCAAGTTCAACGCCGGCCCGGAGGCTGTCGGCGCGCTGCTCGGCGGCTCGCTGGACGCGTCGTTCATCGGCTCCGGCCCCGCGATCAACGCGTACGCGAAGTCGAACGGCCAGGCTGTCCGGCTGATCGCCGGTACGACGTCCGGCGGCGCGCAGCTCGTCGTGAAGCCGTCGATCACCAAGCCCGCGGACCTGATCGGCAAGACCGTCGTGACGCCGCAGCTCGGCAACACCCAGGACGTGTCGCTGAAGAAGTGGCTCGCCCAGCAGAACCTCACCGGCAAGGTCAAGGTCACCAACCTGGAGAACGCGCAGACTCTCGACGCCTTCAAGAAGGGTGACGTGGACGCCGCCTGGCTGCCCGAGCCGTGGTCGTCGCGGCTCGTGCTGGACGCGGGCGCCAAGGTACTGCTCGACGAGGCGTCGCTGTGGCCGGAGGGGAAGTTCCCGACGACCGTGCTGATCGTCCGTACGCAGTTCCTGCAGGAGCACCCGGAGAGCGTCAAGGCCCTGCTGACCGGGCTGGTCGCTTCGATCGACTTCGCCGACACCGACAAGGCCGACGCGAAGACCGTGGTGAACGACCAGCTGAAGGCCGCCACCGGCAAGGCGCTGAAGCCGGCCGTCATCGACCGCGCGTTCCAGCACATCCAGATCACCGCGGACCCGATCGCGAGCACGTTCCCGCAGCTGGCCAAGGACCAGGTCACCGCGGGCATCGCCAAGCAGGCACCGGCCGTCGCCGGCTTCGCGGACCTCGGCCCGCTGAACGAAGTACTCGCCAAGGCGGGCAAGCCCGCCGTCGACGCCGCCGGCCTGGACGCGAAGTAGTAAGGGAGAGACCATGACCGCGATCGTGGACGCGCCGCCGGACCAGCTGAGCCCGGTGCGGTTTCACCAAGTAGGTAAGGCGTTCGGCAGTGGCCGCAAGGCCGTGGTCGCACTGGACGGTGTCGACCTCGAGGTACGTGGCGGGGAGTTCGTCTGCCTGCTCGGCGCGTCCGGGTGCGGCAAGTCCACGCTGCTGAACCTGGTCGCCGGCCTCGACCGGCCGACCACCGGGACGATCGAGCTGAACTCGTCGCGGCCGGCGGTCGTCTTCCAGGAGGCCGCGCTGATGCCGTGGCTGACGGCGGCCGGGAACGTCGAGCTTCCGTTGCGGATGGCCGGCGTACCGAAGACGCAGCGGCGCGCGAAGGCGGCCGACCTGCTCGAACTGGTGCGACTCAAGGGTCTCGGGGACAAGCGTCCGCACGAGCTGTCCGGTGGTATGCGGCAACGAGTCGCCCTCGCCCGCGCCCTGGCGTCCACGACGGACAGCGCCGACGCGGGCAAGCCGTCGTTGCTGTTGATGGACGAGCCGTTCTCCGCGCTGGACGCGATCACGCGGGACGTCCTGCAGGGCGAGCTGCTGCGGATCTGGCGCGCCACCGGTACGGCGATCCTGTTCGTCACGCACGACGTACGCGAGGCCGTGCGGCTCGGGCAACGCGTCGTACTGCTGTCGTCGCGGCCCGGGCGCGTGGTGCGGGAGTGGGATGTGGAGGACACGCCCGAGACGGTCGAGGAGATCAACACCGCGCTGCGAAGGGTGATCAGCAGCCATGCCGCCGCTTGACCTTCAGGACGGCCGGGACAGCCAGGACGGCACGGTCGAGGCCGGGCTCGATGCTCTCGACACACCGGTCCACGCACTCGAAGGTTCGCGGCTCCGGCGGATCGCTGCGCGGGTCCTCCCGCCGGTCGGCGCGATCGTCCTGTTCGTGGCGATCTGGCAGGCGTTGTGGGCGGCGGCGTTCTGGCCCGAGTTCAAGCTGCCCGCGCCGGCCGCCGTCTGGGGGCAGATCTGGCAGCTGGTGACCAGCGGGCAGATCCTCGAGCTGTTCTGGGTCTCGGTGCACCGGGCGGTGATCGGGTTCGCGATCTCGCTGCTGATCGCGGTACCGCTCGGGCTCGCGATCGCGAACCTGCAGGTCGTACGGCGGGGGATCGGGCCGCTCGTCTCCGGGCTGCAGAGCCTGCCGTCGGTGGCGTGGGTCCCGGCCGCGATCCTGTGGTTCGGGCTGAACGACCGGGCGATCTACTGGGTCGTCCTGCTCGGCGCGGTGCCGTCGATCGCGAACGGGCTGGTGTCCGGGCTCGACCAGGTGCCGCCGATCCTGCCGCGGGTCGGCAAGGCGCTCGGCGCCGGGCGCTGGGGCGGGATCCGGTACATCCTGCTGCCGGCCGCGCTGCCCGGGTTCCTCGGCGGGCTCAAGCAGGGCTGGGCGTTCTCGTGGCGGTCGCTGATGGCGGCCGAGCTGATCGCGACCTCACCGGAACTCGGCGAGGGCCTCGGCCAGTTCCTGCACAACGGCATGTCGCTGTCCGACATCTCGATGGTGTTCGCCGGCATCGTGCTGATCTTCGTGGTCGGCGTCGGCATCGAACTGCTCGTCTTCCGCCCCCTCGAGAACAGCGTCCTCCGCGCGCGGGGACTCACCGCCTCCGCACGCTGAGACACCACGGGCCGTACTGTTGGACCGTGGTCCGATTCCTGCCGTTCCTGATCAGCCTGGTACTGACCGTGTACGCGCTGTTCTCCTGCATCCAGACGCCCGACGAGGACGTCCCGCACCTGCCGAAGCTGGTGTGGATCATCCTGATCGTGTTCGTCCCGTTCGCCGGGCCGATCGTCTGGCTGCTGATGTCCCGCACGCAGGTCAGCCATCCGGAGGCCGTCGTACGACGGCCCGCGGCATCGCCGGCCGCGCGGCCGCCGGCGCCCGACGACGATCCGGACTTCCTCAAGTCACTGGACCGCTACCGGGACCCGCGGACCGCCGTGCAGCCGCCGGAGCCCGAGGACAAGCCCAAGGACGGCGACACCGACACCGACCCAGAGGACGGTAAGGCCTGATTTCACAGAGCTCGCTGCCGGCAGCGAGCTACGCGGACTTCCGGTGTTCCGGCAGGACCGTGTTGTCGCGCTCGGACTCCGTGGTGCCGCCCCAGACGCCGTACGGCTCACCGACCGACAGTGCGTGCTGCCGGCACTCGGGCTGCACCGGGCAGGTGCCGCACAGCGACTTGGCCACCATCTCGCGAGCGCGTTTGCGAACGCCACGCTCCGATTCGGGTGAGAAGAAGAGCTCCGGGTTGACGTCCCGGCAAGCAGCTTGTGACTGCCAGTCCCACAGATCCATGAGCGGGCGGGGCAGGCGAGGCATCCCTCTCGACATGGCAACCTCCTTGACTCACCGTGAGCGCGGACGGGCGCTCGGTGAAAACTATGCTCATCTCTTACGTAGTTCAACCCTTGTTGTCTCGAAGTTCGGGCCATTCGTTATCGGCGCGTGCCGTCGCGGCCCGTGATCGGCGGTTTTCAGGCGGAAAGCGTGTTCACGTCATCACCTGATGTGACATAGGTCACTTTATCGGTGCAAAGTCGTCTGCACGTGCAGATGCCCAGGCGCCGTTTCAGGCCCTGTTTCATGCCCTGTTTCGGGCGCTAATTCGGGGCAGGCTTCAGGCGTCGTAGCGGTAGTACTCGTGCGCTCCGTGCGCGGTGGTCTTCGCACCCGTCAGGGCCTGGATCACCGTCGCGTGGGTGACCACCAGCACCGGACCGTCGGTACTCGCGGTGTGCCGGGCGACGGCCTCCAGGGCACGTTCGCGGACCCGGGACAGCGGCTCCCAGGGGCGCTGGATCCCCTCCGGCCACTCACCGCCGTACGCCTCGAACTCGGCCTGCGCCGCGCGGACGTCCGCGGCGCTGCGCCAGAGCCCGGTGTGGTCCGGCAGCCAGTCGCGCAGGTCGTGGTCGACCTTGACGCCGAGTGCGAGCCGGTGGCCGATGATCGCGGCGCTGTGCAAGGCCCGGGTGAACGGGGAGCTGACCAGGTACGTCGCGCGGATGCCGGCCAGCAGGTCCGCGAGTTCCTCGGCCTGTTTCATGCCGACTGCGGTGAGCGGAGCGGAGTCGGCCGCCATTCCCGGCCAGCCGCGGGAGTCGATCGGCGCGTAGTCCGGCTCACCGTGCCGAACCAGGTAGATCTGCGTCACGGGCATCGGCGCTGCCTGCAGTGGATCTGGATCACGGCCACGGTTCTACCTCAGATGTCGGGCCCCCGCCCATCCACGAGGGTGGCCGGGCGGCGGCGTGAGCGGATCTGGGACCGAGCTTTCGGGCCGGACCTGGTGGAGCTCCTCGAACAGGTTGCCCGGTGGCCGCGGCGAGTCGATCCAGCGGATCTCGGTCGCGCCCTGGTGGCCGTGCACGGCCAGGATGGACTCGACGTTCGGCCAGACGGCGGTCGCCGGGTTGTCACCGCGCCAGCGCAGGGCCACCGATCCGTCGGTGAACTCACACCCTTCCGCCACCACACCCGTCCCCGACACACCACTGGGATCCCGGTACCGAACCAGCTCAAAGGTCCGTGGCCTCACCACCCTGCTGCACTCCCCGATGTCTCGACCCGTCTTTCAGCAGTCAACGAGGCCACACACCTGATGGTTACTGGTCAGTGCCTCTGGGTGATGGTGCTATGGTCGTCCCCGTGAAGCGTTGCTATTGGCGATTTTTTGAGTGGCCGGCCTTGGTGCCGGGCGACTCAGCCGATCGCTGACGCCCACCGCAGACACCAGAGCCGGCACGAAGGCAAGGACATCCGTCCTTGCCTTTTCTCGTATCCCAGCCGGCTGCCTGCGCTGCAACGCGAGCGGACCGGCGGAAAGGTCCCCAGTAATGAACACCCTCCCGAAGCCGTCCGAACAGACCGGTGTCGTCGACCGGCGCATCGAGAAGACCGTCCCGTTGGTCACACCGCTCGCGCTGCACGACGAGTTCCCGCTCGGTGACGAGCTCGCCCGCACCGTCGCCGCCGGTCGCCAGGCGGTGGCCGACGTACTGAACGGCACCGACGACCGCCTGCTGGTCGTCGTCGGCCCGTGCTCGGTGCACGACGCCGACGCCGCCCTCGAGTACGCCGAACGGCTCCGCCCGGTCGCCGAGCGCCTCGCCGACGGCCTGCTGGTCGTGATGCGGGTGTACTTCGAGAAGCCCCGCTCGACGCTCGGCTGGAAGGGCCTGATCAACGACCCGGGCCTGGACGGTTCCGGTGATGTGAACCGCGGCCTGCGGATCGCCCGGAAGCTGCTCGTCCAGGTCACCGAGCTCGGCCTGCCGGTCGGCTGCGAGTTCCTCGACCCGATCACCCCGCAGTACATCGCCGACACCGTCGGCTGGGGCGCGATCGGCGCCCGGACCGTCGAGAGCCAGGTCCACCGGCAGCTGTCGTCCGGCCTGTCGATGCCGATCGGGATGAAGAACCGCCCCGACGGCTCGATCGCCACGGCGGTCGACGCGATCAAGGCGGCCGCCGTACCGCACGTCTTCACCGGCATCGACCACGACGGCGCGCCCGCGATCCTGCACACCCGCGGCAACCCGGACTGCCATCTCGTACTGCGTGGCTCCGACAGCGGGCCGAACTACGACGCGGAGTCGGTCGCCGGCGCCGTCGAGCTGCTCCGCAAGGGCGGGCTGCCCGAGCGGGTGGTCGTCGACGCGAGCCACGGCAACAGCCGCAAGGACCACCGCCGTCAGCCGGTCGTCGCCGGCGAGATCGGCGCCCAGGTCGCGGCCGGCAACCCGGCGATCGTCGGCGTGATGCTCGAGTCGTTCCTGCAGGAGGGCCGCCAGGACCTCGACCCGACCCGCGAGCTGACCTACGGCCAGTCGATCACCGACGCCTGCATGGGCTGGGACACAACCGTGGAGACGCTCGAGAAGCTGCGGGACGCGACGATCGCGCGGCGGGGATAGCTGTTCACCCCCGCGGGGATAGCCGTTCACCCCCGCGGGGATAGCTTCACCCCCGCGAGGACAGCTGTTCACCCTCGCGGGGATCGCGGGCTCATTCCAACCCCGCCCCGAGCGAAGCGAGGGGCGGGCGCAGTGTTCACCTCCACGTCTCGCGGCGGCTACAGGTTCCGCATAACGTCCGGACCCATGACGGAAATATCCCGGCGCCTGGTGGTCGGTTCGGTGGTGGGTGGGGCGGCGGTTTCGCTGCTTCCTCCGTCGCTGCACAGCGCGATGGCGCAGCCTGTCCGGCGTGGTGGGCTGCGCGCGATCGAGCACGTGATCGTGCTGATGCAGGAGAACCGCTCGTTCGACCACTACTTCGGCACGCTGCGCGGCGTCCGCGGGTACGGCGACCGCCGGCCCCTGCGCCTGCGGAACGGCCGGAGCATCTTCCACCAGCCGAGATCCGGTGGCGGCGAGGTGCTCCCGTTCTCGCTCCGGAAGGCGGCCGCGGATGCCGGCCGCAGCCCGGACGACATCCAGTACCTCGGCGCGCTCGCGCACGGTTTCGGCGACGCGACCCAGGCCTGGGCCGGCGGCTGGAACGACGACTGGGTCCAGGCGAAGACCGCCGCCACGATGACCCACTACGAGCGCCCCGACATCCCACTGCAGTACGAACTCGCCGAGACGTTCACGATCTGCGACGCGTACCACTGCTCGGTCAACGGCTCCACCAACCCGAACCGCAACTACCTGTGGTCCGGCACCGTCGGCTACGAACCCGGTACGACGCAGCGCGCGGTCACGAACGCGGCGTACGACTACAACCACGCCGGCTACGACTGGACGACGTACCCGGAACGGCTGGAGAAGGCCGGCGTCTCCTGGCAGATCTACCAGGAGTGGGACAACTTCACCGACAACGCGGTCGAGTACTTCAAGACGTTCAAGGACGTCGGGCACCGGATCCTCGCGAACATCCCGGGCGGTTACCGGACCACCGAGGAGT
This sequence comes from Kribbella aluminosa, assembly GCF_017876295.1. NCBI lineage: Bacteria > Bacillati > Actinomycetota > Actinomycetes > Propionibacteriales > Kribbellaceae > Kribbella > Kribbella aluminosa. The sequence continues at coordinate 3,624,385 of NZ_JAGINT010000002.1, forward strand.
TCTACGACAAGCTGTTCGCGAAGAGCGCGACCGAGCGGGCCGTCGCGCTGCAGCAGCTCACGGAGGCCGTCGACAAGCTGCCGGCCGCGGACCAGAAGCTGTTCCGCAAGGCGATGTACCGCTCCGAGCCGGAGTCGCTGGTGCCGCGGCTGCGCGCCGACATCAAGGCCGGCACGCTGCCGCGGGTGAGCTGGCTGGTCCCGTCCTCGGTCGACTCCGAGCACCCCGGCTCGTCCACCCCGGTCGCCAGCGCGAACCTGATCTACGACGTCCTTGACGCGATCGCCTCCGACCCGGAGACCTGGTCGAAGACCGTGCTGTTCGTCAACTTCGACGAGAACGACGGGTACTTCGACCACGTACCGCCGCCGGTCGCGCCGCAGCCCGGCTCCGGCGACGGCGACGACTGGTACGCCGGCAAGCCGATCGGTCTCGGCCCGCGGGTCCCGATGACCGTGGTGTCCCCGTGGACGGTCGGCGGGCACGTGAACTCGCAGGTCTTCGACCATACGTCGGTACTGCGGTTCCTCGAGGCGTGGACCGGAGTCCGCGAGCCGAACATCAGCACCTGGCGCCGGACCGCGTGCGGTGACCTGACGTCGACGTTCGACTTCGACCGCAGCTACCGGCAGCCGCCGGTCGACAAGCCCGCCCCGGTGCCGCCGCCGATCGACCGCTGGCACCCGGCGCCGCCCGCGGACCAGGCGCTCCCGGAGCAGGAGCCCGGCCGCCGCCCGGCCCGCGCATTGCCTTACGGGCCATCGGTTTCGGGATCGGTGGCCGACGGCAAGCTGATGCTTGCCATCAGCAACCACGGCGCCCAGTCGGCGCACTTCACCGTCTACCCGTACGGCGGCGAACTCCCCGCTCCGGCCCACCTCGACGTCCACCATGCGGCCGCGGACAAGACCCCCGGCGACACCCCGACCCTGGTGGAGATCCCCGTCGACGGCCCGTTCGAACTCGCGGTCCAAGGCCCTAACCGTTTCTGGGCGGAAGTGGCCGGTTCGTCCTCCGGCTCCGCGGCGGGCCTCGACGTACGCATCGAAAACCGCGCCGGCGCTCTTCAGCTCCACCTGGTCAACACGTCCCGCAAGCAGTTGACGGTCAAGCTGAAGGCAACCGGCTACGGCAGCAAGACCACCACGCTGGAGCTCCGCGGCAAGCAGTCCCGTCCGCTGTTCTGGCCGACCGACCACGGCTGGTACGACGTCGAGGTGACCACCCCCGACGACCCGACGTACCGCCGCCGCCTCGCAGCCCACCTGGAAACCGGCAAACCGGGTATCACCGGCTGACCGTCGTCGAGTTGGGTACGGGCAGGCAGCCGCAGCTCTCGCGGTGCTCGATCTCGGCCGGGAGGCGTTCGATCCGGCGCGGCGCGAACGGATCCGCGAGGCGCCGCAGCAGCAGTTGGACCGCGCGTGCTCCCATCGCGTGGAACGGCTGCGCCGCCGCGGTGAGCGCCGGTGAGATCGCGCTGGCCCATTCGAAGTCGTCGAACGTCACCAGCGCCATGTCGTCGGGGATCCGCCGCCGAGTCTCCTTCAGCGCCAGCAAGGCACCGATCGTCATCGCGTTGTTGGCTCCGAAGATCGCGGTCGGCGGATCCGGCCTGTTCAGCAGCGCCATGACCGCGGCGCGACCGCCGGACACGGTCGAGTGCGCGTCCACGATCAGGCCGTCGTCGACGGCGATCCCGGCGGACTCGTGGGCGCGCCGATAGCCGCGCCGCCGCTCGTCGGTGGTCGACAGACCCGCGAGGCCCCCCAGCATGCCGATCCGGCGATGGCCGATCTCGATCAGATGGTCGACCAGCGCCGCGGCCACCGACTCGTTCTCGGTGCCGACCTGGTCGGCGCGGACGTCACTCATCCGGTCCACGAGCACGAACGGGGTCTCGTGTTTGCGCAACACCGGCAAGGTCGTGTCCTGCCACCCTGGCGTCGGCGCGATGATCACCGCCTCGACGTTGTGCGCGAGCAGGGTGGCGACCGCCTTCGCCTCCAGCTGGGTGTCGTCGTGGGTATCGCACAGCAGCAGCGCGAACCCGGCCCGGCTCGCCTCCGACTCCACGCCGGCGATCAGGTCACCGAAGTACGGGTTGGAGGCGCCGGTGACCGCCAGCCCGAGAGCGCGACCGGACGGCTTCGCGACCATCGGCCCCGGGGGTGCGTAGTCGAGTGCCTCGAGGGCGTGCCGGACCCGCTCCCGCGTCTCGGGCGCGACGTACCGGGTACCGTTCAGGACGTGTGACACGGTGCTGATCGACACCTCGGCCAGCGTGGCCACGTCGATCAGCCGTGCACCGCGACGGGGGCCGACCATGGGGGAATCGTCTCCGGCCCGGAAACGATCCGCAATCTTTTGCGCAAACCGTTCCGCGCTCATCTGAGCGGTTCTACGTTGGCCGGAACCAAGCGGTCACCCGGCCGTGGATCCCTAGGACGATCAGGAATCGCAGGAGGTCTCCGATGAAGCTCACCGGAACCCGGCGCTCGGTCTCCACGCTGTCCGCACTCGTGTGCGTCGGCGCGGTCGCGCTCAGCGCCTGTACGACGACAAAGACGTCAGGGTCAGGCTCCGGCTCGGGCGGCTCCGGGCCGGTCAAGATCGGCCTGGTCACCAAGACCGAAACCAATCCGTACTTCGTGAAGTTGCGCGACTCGGCCAAGGCGGCGGCCGAGAGCAAGGGCGGCACGCTGGTTGCGCTGGCCGGCAAGTTCGACGGTGACAACGAGGGGCAGGTGACCGCGATCGAGAACCTTGTGCAGCAAGGCGTCAAGGGCATCCTGATCACCCCGAGCAACTCGGCGGGCGTGCTCGGAGCCATCAAACAGGCACAGGACAAGGGTGTCATCGTGATCGCACTCGACACCGCGACCACCCCGGCCGATGCCGTCACCGCGACGTACGCGACGAACAACGAGTCGGCCGGCAAGCTGATCGGTCAGTACGTGAAGGCACGGCTCGGCAGCACCCCGCCGAAGCTGGTGATGATGGACCTGGACCCGAGCGCCAGCGTGGGCGTCCAGCGGCACAACGGTTTCCTCGAAGGGATGGGCCTGCCGCTGAACACGCCGGACGTCATCGGCAGCGCGCTCACCCAGGGCGATCAGACCAAGGCGCAACAGGCGATGGAGAACCTGCTGCAACGGGTCGGCGGCCAGGTGAACGCGGTGTACAACATCAACGAGCCGGCCGCGCGCGGCGCGTACCAGGCACTGAAGGAGAAGGGCCTGACCGGCAAGGTGATCGTCGGGGCGATCGACGGTGGCTGCCAGGGCGTGCAGAACGTGAAGGACGGCCAGTTCGTGGCCACGGTGATGCAGTTCCCGAAGAAGATGGCCGAGGACGGCGTGAACGCGGTCTTCGACTACGCGAAGTCGGGCAAGAAGCCGTCCGGGTTCATCGACACCGGCGCCACGCTGATCACCGACAAGCCGGTCCCGGGTCAGGCGTCCAAGGACACCGCCTGGGGCGCCCAGAACTGCTGGGGGTGATGATCGATGTCCACGGCAACGACCACCGCTGACACCGGTAGCCGGAGCGGAGCGTTGCGGGTGCTGTTCGCCCGCAACCCCGTGCTCGGTCCGACGGCCGCCCTGCTGGTCGCGATCATCTTCTTCTCGCTGGCCACGAGTACGTTCGCGAACATCGACAACTTCTCGTTCATCGTCCAGCAGTCGATCGTCGTCGGCACCCTCGCGCTCGGTCAGACGCTGGTGATCCTGACCAGCGGGATCGACCTGGCGAACGCGTCGATCGCGGTCTTCGGCACGCTGCTGATGACCCGGCTCACGACCGGTCACCTGCCCGGTCCCGTGGCGCTGGTGCTGGCGATCGTCGCCTGCACCCTGGTGGCGACGCTGTCCGGCCTCCTGGTGAGCCGGATCAAGCTGCCACCGTTCATCGTCACGCTGGGCATGCTCGCGGTGATGACGGCGGTCACCAACCTCTACAGCAAAGGCACCACCTGGCCGGTGCCGAGCGGCTTGCTGACCTGGCTCGGTACGTCGCTGTACCTGTTCGGCCGCGTGCAGTTCACGATGGGGATGGTGATCGCCGCGCTCCTGTTCGTACTGATGTGGTTCGTGCTCGCCAAGACCGGCTGGGGCCGGCACGTGTATGCCGTCGGCAACGAACCGGAGGCGGCCCGGCTGACCGGTATCCACATCGACCGCACACTGGTCAGTGTGTACGCCGTGGCCGGCATCATCTACGGCTTCGCCGCCTGGATGGCTCTCGGCCGGACCCCGACCGCCGACCCGAACGCGTACCAGACCGGCAACCTGGACAGCATCACCGCCGTGGTGATCGGCGGGACCAGCTTGTTCGGCGGCCGCGGCGGCGTCGTCGGTACGGTCGTCGGCGCGCTCATCGTCGCCGTACTGCGCAGTGGCCTGACCCAGATGGGGATCGACTCGAACTACCAGAACCTCGCCACCGGCGTCCTGGTGATCGCCGCGGTCGCGTTCGACCAGGCGACGCGGAGGAGGAGCTCATGAGCGAGCGTGTGGCTGGGAAGACGGCGATGCTGACGGCGCGGGGACTCGTCAAGCGCTACGGGCACGTCACCGCGATCAACGGCGCCGACTTCGATCTCTACCCGGGCGAGGTGCTGGCCATCGTCGGCGACAACGGAGCAGGCAAGTCCAGCCTCATCAAGGCGCTCACCGGCGCTTTGCAGCCGGACGCGGGGACGATCCAGCTGGAGGGCAAGGCGGTGCGGTTCCACTCGCCGCTCGACGCGCGCCGTAACGGGATCGAAACCGTGTACCAGACACTCGCGGTGGCGCCCGCGCTGGACATCACCACCAACCTGTTCCTGGGTCGCGAGCTCCGCCGCGACGGTCTGCTCGGCAAGCTCCGGCTGCTCGATCGCAAGGCGATGCGGGTCGAGGCCCGCAACCAGCTCGACGCGCTCGGCATCGCCACGATCCAGGACATCACCCAGCCGGTGGAGAGTCTCTCCGGCGGCCAGCGGCAGGCGGTCGCCGTCGCCCGGGCGGCGATGTTCGGCAGCAAGGTGGTGATCATGGACGAGCCGACCGCGGCCCTGGGGGTCCGCGAGACCTCGCACGTGCTGGAGCTGATCAAGCGGATCAGCAACCGCGGCCTGCCGGTCGTCCTGATCTCGCACGACATGCCCGCGGTGTTCGAGGTGTCCGACCGGATCCACGTGCACCGGCTGGGCAAACGGGCCGGTGTGGTCGATCCGCGGGAGGTGTCGATGAGTGACGTGGTGTCGTTCATCACCGGAGCGGAGGCGATCCCGGCCGAGGCGATGGTGGAGTGAGCCTGCTCAGCGGGCAATAGCCGCGGTGCGTGCTCTTGTGACGGTGATCAGGTCGGCGGGGGACAGGCCGATGTCGAGACCGCGCCGGCCGCCCGACACGTAGACGGTCGGGTGGTCGGCGGCGGTGCTGTCGACGACCGTGGGCAGCGCGCGCTTCTGGCCGATCGGGCTGATCCCGCCGACGACGTACCCGGTGCTGCGCTCGGCGGCGGACGGGTCGGCCATCATCGCCTTCTTCCCGCCGGCCGCGGCCGCGATCGCCTTCAGGTCGAGCTGCTTGCCGACCGGTACGACGCCGACCGTGAGCTTGCCGTCCACCTCGACGAGCAGGGTCTTGAACACCTGCTCCAGGTCCAGTCCGAGCGCCTCGGCGGCCTCCAGCCCGTACGACTTCGCCGCCGGGTCGTGCTCGTACGCGTGCGTCGTGAACTCGACCTTCGCCTTGGTCAGCGCCACTGTCGCCGGGGTCCCCTGGCTCTGCTTCGCCTTAGCCACGGATCGACTGTACGAGACGTACACAGCAGTGGCCGGGCGTGGGTGCGAGCTCGGCCCGCAGCGGTACGTCGAGACTCGCGAGCACCCCGGCGACCAGGTGCAGGTTCATCCCGCACACCAACTGCGGATGCTCCTTGGCCAGCCGCCGAAACGGACAGTTCGCCAGCGCAATCCCATCCACAACCACCCGAGGCTCGAACCCTGCCCCCTCAAGCACCCGCACCAACACCTCATCCCCACCACCCGCACGCTCCCCACCGCCCACACCGGCTCCGGCGTTCGCACCGGTTCCGCCGTTCGCACCGGCTGCGGTGCCCACACCGCTCCCACCGGCTGCGGCGGCGGTGCGGCCCAGGGATCGGCCGTATTCGTGGGCGCGTCGGTTGGCCGCCTCGCGGGGGGTGACGGTGCCGGTCTCGGCGTCCTGGATCGCGGCGGCCAGCAGCTGGCCGGCGACGGCGTACTGGCGTTCCGGGAGGCTGATCTCGATCTCCCGGTCGGAGCGGTGGTAAAGCTTCGCCGGTCGTCCGGCGCCCGGACCGGTGCGACCGGTACGGCGCTCGTAGCAGGTCTCGAGCAGCCCCTCCCCGGTGAGCCGGTCGAGGTGGAACGCGGCCGTCGTCCGCGGAATCCCGAGCGCGCTCGCGGCGTCGTCGCGGCTGACCGGCTCGGCGTGCGCGACCACGTACTCGTAGAGCCGGCGCCGGGTCGGCTCCTCCAGTACGGCGACCGCCTGGACGGCGGCATCGCGCGAGGTGTCCACGGAATGATTCTATCGACAACTTCTGTTGGTCAAACAGTATGATGACAGTTCGCTGATACCTCAGGAGAGTGCAGATGGCGATCTCGGCCGACCTCGAGTCCGTCCCGCTCCATATCGTCGCCCGCCGGGAGCAGATCGACCTGCCGGCGGCGGAGCGTGCCGTCGCGGACCTGCTGACCGCGCTCGGGCGGGATCCGCACAGCGCGCATCTCGCGGACACCCCGCGCCGGGTCGCGAACGCGTACGCCGAAATGCTCACCCCGCGGGAGTTCGAGCTCACCACGTTCCCGAACGACGAGGGGTACGACGAGCTCGTGCTCGCCAAGGACATCCCGGTGCAGTCGTTGTGCGAGCACCACCTGCTGCCGTTCCAGGGCGTGGCGCACGTCGGGTACCTGCCCGGCGACCGGATCCTCGGGCTGTCGAAGCTGGCCCGGGTGGTGGAACTGTTCGCGCGTGACTTCCAGGTGCAGGAGCGGCTGACCAAGCAGGTCGCGGACTGGCTGCAGGACCACCTGGACCCGAAGGGCGTCGGCGTCGTGATCGAGGCCGAGCACCAGTGCATGTCGTTGCGCGGCGTCCGGGCGGTCGGCTCGCGGACGGTCACGTCGTCCCTGCACGGAACCCTGCGGGAGAACCCCAGCTCCCGAGCCGAGTTCTTCGCCCTAACAGGCCTCACCCCGTAACCGGCCCCACCCCACCCTTCCCTGAGGTTGCCTGCTCAGTTGGAGGGTTGCCCCCACATATTTTTAGTAGGCAACCCTCCAGTTGAGGGGATATCCACCGAACTGGAGGGTTCGCCGGGAGGCGGCGGGTGCGGACCGCGGCGGAGTGGTTAGGCCGAGGCGGCGGCGGGCGACTTGTGGTGGGTGCGGCGGCCGGTGGCGAGGATGTGCGCGACCTCGCCGGGCAGTAGGTCGGTGCCCGGGACGGTTTCCATCTCGGAGACGTCGAGCCAGCGCACCACGGTGGCACCGTGGTGGCCGTGGACGGCGAGGATGGAGTCCAGGTCCGGCCAGACGGCCGTCGACGGGTTCGCGCCGTGCCAGCGCAGTGCGACCGAGCCGTCGGTGAAGACACAGCCTTCGGCGACGACGCCGGTCCCGGAGACCCCGCTGATGTCGGCGTACCGGACGAGTTCGAACGTCTGGGGTTTCACCGGCGACACCCCGTGTGGCGTGTGAGAGCTGCCATGATCCTTTCCCCGTAGTGGTGGCGTGGGTGGGCTCTCGCCACAAACCGGGGACGTGTACAGAGTGTCAGCGGGGAAGGACGGTCTGTAGCGACTCATCTTCTGTTCTCAAGCTAGAACCAAACCCCCGGAACGCGCCAGACCCTAAAGGGCGTGTCTCGATCCGCGACACGTGATCGAATACGTCACGTGTTCCTGACGCTTGGTACCGATCTTTCCGGAGTGGACGCTCCTGCGAGCGATTTCGGGTTCCTGCTGCACAAGAACCCGGCGCGACCGCAGGCGATCGAGGTCACCGGCGGTTCGGCCCACGTGTTCTACCCGGAGGCGACCGCCGACCGCTGCACCGCGGCGGTGCTCCTGGAGATCGACCCGATCGGCCTGGTGAAGGCCGGCCGCGGCAAGGTGACCGCGGGTTTCACGCTCGGCCAGTACGTGAACGACCGTCCGTACGCCGCCTCCAGCCTGCTCGCGGTCGCGCTCGGAAAACTCTTCCGTACGGCGATGAACGGCCGCTGCGACGCCCGCCCTGAGCTCGCCGCGCGGGCGATCCCGCTCGACGTGCACGTACCGGCGCTGCCCTGCAACGGCGGTACCGATCTCGCGGAGCGGCTGTTCGCGCCGCTCGGCTGGACTGTCGACGCCCGCCCGGTGCCGCTCGATCCGGACATTCCCAGGTGGGGTGACTCGCGGTACGTCGACCTGCGGCTGACCGGCGTACTGCGGCTGGCCGACGCGCTGAACCACCTGTACGTCATGCTTCCGGTGCTCGACGACGCGAAGCACTACTGGGTCGGGTCGGAGGAGGTCGACAAGCTCGTCCGGGCCGGCGAGGGCTGGCTGTCGGCGCATCCGGAGAAGGAACTGATCTCGCGTCGCTACCTCGCGCACCGGCGCTACCTTGCCGACGCCGCGCTGGAGCGGCTCGCCGAGGCCGACGGTCTCGAGCTGGCGGAGGAGAGTGCCGACGAGGGCTCCGTGTCGCTGGCCGTCGAGCGCCGTACGACGGTGGCCGGCGTACTGCGGGAGCTCGGCGCGCGGCGGATCGCGGACATCGGCTGCGGCGAGGGCGCGCTGGTCGGCGAACTGCTCAAGGACCCGATGGTCGGTGAGCTGATCGCGACGGACGTGTCGGTACGGTCGCTGCTCGCCGCGAAACGCCGGCTGCACTACGACGACCTGCCGGACCGGCAGCGGGACCGGCTGACGTTCCTGCAGTCGTCGGTGACGTACGCCGACGAACGCCTCGCCGGCCCTGGACGCCGTCGTACTGATGGAGGTCGTCGAACACGTCGACCCACCCCGCCTGCCGGCGCTGGCGCACTCCGTCTTCCGTGTCGCACGCCCGGCGGCGGCCGTCGTCACGACCCCGAACAGCGAGTACAACGTGCGCTTCCCGTCCCTCCCCGCCGGCAAGTACCGGCACCCTGACCACCGCTTCGAGTGGACCCGCGCAGAGTTCCGCACCTGGTCAACACAGGTCGCCGACCGCTACGGCTACTCGGTGGAGTTCCGCCCGGTGGGCCTCGACGACCCAGAGGTCGGCCCACCCACCCAACTCGCGGTCTTCGCCCGCTCCACCCCCGTGGCGGAGCCGCGCGCCCGCACTGCAGCCGTGGCGGAGCCGCGGGAGCCGGCTGCCGACGGGGAGTGTGATGATGACTGAGCTGCAGATCCCCAGTCTGTGTCTTGTGGTGCTTGTCGGTGCGAGTGGGTCCGGCAAGTCGACGTTCGCGCGTACACACTTCCTCCCGACCGAGGTGATCTCGAGCGACGTCTGCCGCGGTCTGGTCTCCGACGACGAGAACGACCAGGCAGCCACCAAGGACGCCTTCGAAGTCCTGCACTTCATCGCGGGCAAGCGCCTCGCCGCCGGCCGGCTGACCGTGATCGACGCGACCAACGTCCAGCCGGACGCCCGCAAGGAGCTCGTGAACCTGGCCCGCGAGAACGACGTACTCCCGGTAGCGATCGTCCTCGACCCACCCGAGCGCGTGTGCGTCGAACGCAACGAGCAACGCGCCGACCGGCAGTTCGGCAGCAAGGTCGTCGTCCGCCAGCGCTCGCAGCTCAAGCGCGGCCTGCGCAGCCTGAAACGCGAGGGTTTCCGCACCGTCCACATTCTCGACAGCGTCGAAGAGATCGATGCCGTGAGCATCGAACGTACGCGGCTCTACAACGACCTCACGGACCAGACCGGCCCGTTCGACATCATCGGTGACGTCCACGGCTGCCGCCCCGAACTCGAACGGCTGCTCACCGACCTCGGCTACACGCTGATCCGTGACGACGCGGGCCGCCCGATCGACGCCGTCCACGCCGTACAGCCCGTCCACGCCGTACAGCCCGCACAGCCCGTACAGCCCGCACAGCCCGCACAGCCCGGCCGCCGCGCGGTGTTCGTCGGCGACCTCGTCGACCGCGGCCCGGACAGCCCCGGCGTACTGCGGCTCGTCATGGGAATGGTTGCGCAGGGCAACGCGTACTGCGTACCCGGCAACCACGAGGACAAGCTGCTCCGCGCACTCCGCGGCAAGAACGTGAAGATCAGCCACGGCCTCGAAACGACGCTGGAGCAACTCGCCGCGGAGCCGCAGGAGTTCCGGGACCAGGTCGCAACGTTCATCGACGGCCTGATCTCGCACTACGTGTTCGACGGCGGCAAGCTGGTCGTCTCGCACGCCGGCCTGGTCGAGCGGATGCACGGCCGTACGTCGGGACGCGTCCGCTCGTTCTGCCTGTACGGCGAGACGACCGGCGAGACCGACGAGTTCGGGCTGCCGGTGCGGTACCCGTGGGCGAACGACTACCGCGGTCGCGCGACGGTCGTCTACGGCCACACGCCGACGCCCGAGCCGGAGTGGATCAACAACACGATCTGCCTGGACACCGGCTGCGTGTTCGGCGGATCGCTCACCGCGCTGCGCTACCCGGAGCGGGAGCTGGTGTCGGTAGCGGCCGCCGAGGAGTACTACGCGCCCGCGAAACCGCTGCACGTGGCCGCGGCGCCCGAGCGCGAACCCGACGTACTCGAACTGACGGACGTCACCGGCCGCCGCGTGATCGAGACCGCGACCCACGGGCGGCTCAGCGTCCGCGCGGAGCAGGCCGGCGCGGCGCTGGAGGTGATGAGCCGGTTCGCGATCGACCCGCGGCTCCTGCTGTACCTGCCGCCGACGATGAGCCCGGTCGCGACGTCGCCGGAGCCGGGGCTGCTGGAGCACCCGCGGCAGGCGTTCGAGACGTACCGCGGGCAGGGCGTCACGGAGCTGGTGTGCGAGGAGAAGCACATGGGCTCGCGGGCCGTCGTACTGCTGACGCGGGACGACGAGGTGGCGGAGCAGCGGTTCGGGCTGGCTGGTCGTGGCGCGATCCACACGCGTACCGGGCGGTCGTTCTTCGGCGCGGAGCTGACGGACGAGCTGCTGCTCCGGCTGCGCGCGGTCGCCTCCGCCGCGGGTGTCTTCGAGGAGCTCGACACGTCCTGGCTGCTGCTCGACGCGGAGCTCCTGCCGTGGAGCGCGAAGGCCGAGGACCTGCTGCGGAACCAGTACGCCGCGGTCGGTGCGGCTGCTCGTACTTCGTTGCCTGCCGCAACTGTCGCGCTCCGGTCCGCCCGTGCGGCCGGGCTGGAGGTGGGGGAGCTGCTGGCGACGGCGGAACGGCGTACGGCCAACGCGGAGCGGTTCACGGCGGCGTACCGGCGATACTGCTGGCCGACGGACGGGCTGGACGGCGTACGGCTCGCGCCGTTCCAGGTGCTCGCGTCCGAAGGGGCGACGTACCACGAGCGGCCGCACCGCTGGCACCTCGGCATCGCCGACCAGATGGTTGCCGCAGGCCCGGAACTCATCACGCCGACACGGCGGCTGTACGTCGACGCCGGCGACTGGGACGCCGGCGTCGCGTGGTGGGAGGAGCTGACGGGCGCCGGGGGAGAGGGCATGGTGGTCAAGCCGGCCGCGAACCTTGTACGGACCGCTAAGGGTCTCGCGCAGCCCGGGCTGAAGGTGCGAGGCCAGGAGTACCTTCGGCTGATCTACGGCCCCGACTACACCGATCCCGCGAACTTCACCCGCCTCCGCGACCGGAACCTCGGCCACAAACGCTCCCTCGCTCTCCGCGAGTACGCCCTCGGCCTGGAGTCCCTGGAACGCGCCGCCCACCGCGAACCCCTGTGGCGCATCCACGAATGCGTCTTCGCCGTACTCGCCCTGGAGTCGGAGCCGGTCGACCCCCGCCTCTGAATCCGTCGCCCGCAAGGCGTCGCCGCTGAACGGCGCTGGAGTCGTTCGACGCGGCGAAGTGCCGGCGCCGGAGGTGTTCGGCGTGGCGAAGTGCTGGTGCCGGAGGTGTTCGGTGTGGCGAAGTGCCGGTGCCGGAGGTGTTCGGCGTGGCGAAGTGCCGGTGCCGGAGGTGTTCGGCGTGGCGAAGTGGCGGCGCCGGAGGTGTTCGGCGTGGCGGCGCCGGGATGCGCTCGGCCAGCGGCCCGATCGCCAGCACCGGGCCGGCCCGACTCCCCGCGCCGGAGTCCGTTTGAGGGGTTCACCCATCACATTGCCCCTTCACCCATGGCGTGCGGCGCGTGAACGGGCAACGTGAAGGGTGAACCCCTGAGGTTGCGGTCGGTTCACCCCACCTCGGCTGCCCGTACGGCCGACCCCACCCGCCCACATCCCGCACCTGGTCGAACAGCACCCCGTTCGACCCACCCGGCCCGCCGACCCGCACCTGATTCCACAGCACCTCGCCCGACCCCACCCGGTGACTCCGCCAGCCGCCGGGCCCGCCGACCCGCACCTGATTCCACAGCACCTCGTTCGGCCCGCCGGCCCCACCGCTCCCCGACGACCCCGCCCCTGGTTCCACCGCACCTGACCCGACCCCGCCCTCAACCCGGCCCGCCGACCCCGCCCTCAACCCGGCCCGCCGACCCCGCCCTCAACCCGGCCCGCCGGCCCGCCCGGCCTGTCGGACCCACCCGCCCCCTGACAACCTCAACCTGGGTCCACAGCACCGCGTCCGCCGCCCCACCTACTGGCCCACCTCCTGGCCCGCCTGCGGACTCGGCCGGCCGCCAGGCCCGACCCGCCCTCGACAACCCTCACTGGTTCCATCGCACCTCGTCCGCCGTCCTCGTCCGCCGCCCTCCGCCGCCGCCGTCCTCCGCCGTCCCTGCCCAGCAGCTGGCCGCACCCGGCCCCGCCGCCGCCCGTCCGCCGCCCGTCCGCCCGTCCGTCCGTCCGGCGACCTGGCCTGGCCTCGTCCGCCGCCCGCCCGCCCACCCGCCCGCCCGCCCGCCCGCCCGTCCGCCCGCCGCCGGGCCGCTTGGTGCCTCGCGGTGGTGCCTCGGCTTTGGGGTCGGGGGTGGTGGTTGGTTTCCGGCGTGTAAACGTCTTCCGTCAGGGGTTGGCAAGGTGTGACATTGCACTTAGGGTCTGTGCAATGTCACACGGTACAGAGGTTGAGGTGCGGCTGACCAGTGGATTGCTGCATGCCTGGCAGGAGCGGAACCGGGCGGCGACGATCCCGCACGCGATCGCGGAGTTGCGGAAGGCCGGGAACCTCGAGAACCTCCGGCGGCTCGGTGACCCGTCGGTCGGGGGGTACCGCGGGCGGTACCCGTTCCTGGACACGGATCTGTACAAGACCCTCGAAGGACTCGCCTACGAAGTCGGCCGCGAGGACGCGCCGGCGGGTGCGCAGGAGTTCTACGACGAGGTCGTCGGACTGCTCGAACAGGCCCAGGCGGACGACGGTTACCTGAACTCGTACTTCCAGGACCCGGACCAGCCGAAGCAGCCCTGGTCGGATCTCGGCTGGGGGCACGAGCTGTACAACCTCGGCCACCTCATCCAGGCGGCCGTCGCGGCGCAGCGTCGATTGTCGGATGGCAGATTGTTGACAATCGCCCGGCGGTTCGCGGATCTCGTCGTCCGGAAGTACGGCGTGGAGGGCGAGGAGGTCGTCGACGGCCATCCCGAGGTGGAGATGGCGCTCGTCGAGCTTTATCGTGAAACCGGCGAGGCGGCATACCTGACGCAGGCGCAGCTGTTCGTCGACCGGCGCGGGCAGGGGAAACTCAAGCACACGATCTTCCCGGGGGAGTACTTCCAGGATCACGTCCCGTTCCGCGAGCTGTCTTCCGTCACCGGGCACGCCGTACGGATGGCGTACCTCGCCGCCGGTGCGGCCGACGTACACCTGGAGACCGGCGACCCGACGCTGCTCGCGGCGCTCGAGCGGCTGTGGGACGACATGGTCGCGACCAAGCTGTATCTCACCGGCGGACTCGGCAGCCGGCACTCCGACGAGGCGATCGGTGACCGGTACGAGCTGCCGTCGGAGCGGGCGTACGCCGAGACGTGTGCGGCGATCGCGACGATGCAGTGGGCGTGGCGGATGTTCCGCGCGACGGGCAAGGCGTCGTACCTCGATGTGTACGAGACGGTGCTTTACAACGCTTATGCGGTGGGGCTTTCGGCCGACGGTACGGCGTTCTTCTACGACAACCCGCTGCAGCGCCGGCCGGATCACGAGCAGCGCTCCGGTGCTGAGGACGGCGGCGAACTCCTCCGCCGCGCGTGGTTCGGCTGTCCATGCTGCCCGCCGAACATCATCCGCTGGATGTCCGAACTCCAGGACCACGTTGCCCTCCACCGCGACAACACCCTGTACGTCGGCATCTACACCGACGCCCACCTCACCGCCGGAGACCTCGCGGTCACCGTCAACACCAACTACCCGTGGAACGGCGAAGTCACCCTCACCGTCGAGTCCGCCCCGACCGAAGAACAAACCCTCGCGCTCCGCATCCCGCACTGGGCAACCGGGGCAACCATCACCGAGCCAGGCGAAACCGCAGTCCAGCCTGGCCCTACCGGACAGCGCGGTCCTGCCGGGCAGGCTGACGCTGCAGCCCAGCCTGGTGCTGCGGGGCAGGCAGCCCACGGAGGAGCAGCCCGGGGCGGGGCGGATGGGTCGCTCGGCGCAGTGGCCCAGGGAGCGGCAGCTCACGGAGGACCTGCCGACGGGGGAGCTGCCGACGGGGGAGCTGCCGACGGGGGAGCTGCTCACGGGGGAGCTGCTCACGGGGGAGCTGCCCACGGAGGAGCGGCCCCGGGTGGGGCGGATGAGTCGCTGGGTGGGCAGTGGGGGGAGGACGGGTGGGTTCGTGTTCGTCGGGTGTTTGTGCCGGGTGATGTTGTCAGGTTGACGTTGCCGATGGCGGCTCGGGCGCACGGGGTTCATCCGTATGTGGACGCGGCCCGTGGAGCGATTGCTGTTGCCCGGGGCCCGGTTGTCTATTGCGTTGAGCAACAAGATGTGGCCGCGCCGGTGGACGACCTGCTGCTGACGCCGGCGGGTGTCGCGGCGGCGACGGCGCGGATGGATGACGAGCACGTCGTACTGGATCTCACCGCCGGTGTCGCCCAGCCGCCGGCGCCTGAGCTGTACCCGGTGCTCACCGAAACACCCCAGACTCCAGCGCTTCAAGCCTCGAAGCACGTGCCGGTGACGTTGTCGCCGTACTTCCTCTGGGGAAACCGTCAGCCCCTGGCCATGCGTGTGTGGCTGCGAACCGAAAGAGAATACTGATGAAGAGAACCTCGAAGCTGGTCGGGCTCGTGGCGGCCGCAGCGCTGGCCCTCACCGCGTGTGGCGGCGGTGCGTCCGGGACGAAGGGCGCGTCGGATGGCCCAGGCGCCAAGGCCGTGCAGGGCGGTACGTTGCAGGTGCTCGCGAACGCGGCGTTCTCGCACCTGGACCCGGCCCGTGGGTTCGACGGCGGCGTGAACAACTTTTACCGGCTGATCTACCGCACGCTCACCACCCAGGGCGCGGCGCCGGGCGCGGACGGTACGAAGATCGTCGCGGATCTCGCCACCGATGCCGGCAAGCCGACGGACGGCGGCAAGACCTGGACGTTCACGCTGAAGGACGGCCTGTTCTTCGAGACCGGTGCGCCGATCACCAGCGCGGACGTGAAGTGGGGCGTCGAGCGCGCCTGGGACCCGGAGATCGGGATCGGTTCGCCGTACGCGAAGCAGCTGATCGAGGCACCCGCGTCGTACCAGGGCCCGTACAAGTCCGGTGGATTGTCAACAATCCAAACACCCGACGCGAAGACCATCGTCTTCCACCTGAAGAAGCCGTTCGCGGACTTCGGCAGCGTGGTCGCACAGAACACCTTCACGCCGGTACCGAAGGGCCAGGGCGCGGGTAATGCGCTGGACAGCAAGCCGATCGCATCCGGTCCGTACAAGCTGGCCGACTACAAGCCGGGCGCCTCGCTGAAGCTGGTCCGCAACGACAAGTGGGACAAGAAGACCGACGACGTCCGGACCGCGAACCCGGACGCGTTCCAGTGGACGTTCGGGCTCGACCCGGCGACGATCGACGAGCGGATGATCGCCGGCCAGGGCACCGACGCGGACGCGATCGCCGGTACTGTCCAGGCCGCGAGCGTGGCCCGGATCCAGACGCCGCAGCTCAAGCAGCGGACGATGACCGGCATCAACGGATGTACGACGTACATGGGTCTGAACACCACGAAGAAGCCGCTCGACAACGTCAAGGTCCGGCAGGCGATCAACCTCGCGGTGAACAAGCAGACCGTTCGAGACGCGGACGGCGGGTCGGCACTCGCCGAGATCGGTACCACGATCCAGCCGCCGACGATCACCGGCCGGCTGGACTACGACCCGTACCCGAGCCCGGACCACAAGGGTGACGCCGACGCCGCCCGCAAGCTGCTCACCGAGGCCGGGTTCGCGGGAGGTTTCACGATGACGCTCGACACCCGCGCCCAGCCGAAGATGCAGGCGATGGCGGTCGCGATCCAGCAGGCGCTGGAGCCGCTGAAGATCACCGTGAAGATCAACACGATCGACACCGCGACGTACTACGAGGTGATCGGTACGACGTCCCAGCAGCACGACGCCGCGATCACCGGGTGGTGCCCGGACTGGCCTTCCGGCGCGACCTTCCTGCCGCCGCTGTTCGACGGCCGCAACATCACCCCGAAGGGCAACTCGAATCTGTCCCAGCTGAACGACCCGGGAGTGAACGCGAAGATCGACGAGATCTCCAAGCTCACCGACGTGACCGCGGCGAACAAGGCGTACGGCGAGCTGGACAAGCAGATCATGGAGCTCGCGCCGGTCGTCCCGCTGCTGTACGAGAAGGTGCTGATGCTTGTCGGGGGCAACATTGGCGGCGCCTACCTTCATGACGGGTTCTCCGGCGGTATCGACCTGGTGTCCGTCGGCCTGAAGGACGCGAGCAAGTGACAACCGGTCCGACACTGGCCGAGGTCGAGGAGGTGGCACCGGCGGCTCCGGCCGCCGGTCCGCCGGCCTCGGGCAAGCGGCTGCTCGCCACGATCACCAGGGACAAGGGTGCGCTCGCCTGCCTGGTGTTCCTCGCGATCGTGGTGCTGATGGCGGTCGCCGCGCCGCTGATCACCAAGCTCAGCGGCTGGGGGCCGTACCAGTTCGACTCCGGGGCGATCAACTCCGACCTGGGCGGGCTGCCGCGCGGTGCGCTCGGCGGGATCAGCGGCTCGCACTGGTTCGGTGTCGAGCCGCAGAACGGGCGTGACCTGTTCGCGCGGATCGTGTACGGCGCCCGCGTATCGATAACAATCTCATTGTCTGCAACCTTGCTGACCGGGATCTTCGGCGTGGTGCTCGGCATGCTGGCCGGGTTCTACCGCGGCTGGGTCGACCAGGTGATCTCCCGGCTGATGGACTTCCTGATGGCGTTCCCGGCGCTGATCTTCATGATCGCGATCCTGTCGTCGCTGCCGTCCGGGAACCGGCCGGTACTGCTCGTCGTGGTGATCAGCGCGTTCGGCTGGCCGTACCTGGCCCGGGTGATCCGCGGCCAGACCATGACGCTGGCGAACCGCGAGTTCGTCGAGGCGGCCCGGGCGTCCGGGGCGAAGGACACCCAGGTGGTGTTCCGGGAGATCCTGCCGAACCTGCGCGGCTCGATCGTCGTGATGACCACGCTCGCGATCCCGGGGTACATCGGCACCGAGGCCGGTCTGTCGTTCCTCGGCGTCGGGGTCACGCCGCCGACCGCGTCCTGGGGCCAGATGATCGCGAGCTCGGTGAGCTGGTACTCGGTCGACCCGATGTTCTTCGCGATCCCCGGCCTGTTCCTGTTCCTCACCGTGCTCTCGCTGACGGTCCTCGGCGACAAGATCCGCACACTCATCGACCAAGGAGAGGCGGCATGACTGTGCTTTTGGCCGGGCCTTCGGCGCCGGCGTGGTCATGGGGCTGTTACTCCCGGCCTTCCCTCGTCGCTCCGGTCGCTTCGCTCCTCAGTCCAGGCCGGGAGGCCCCATGACCCGGTACATTCTGGGCCGGCTCGGTGGTGTCGTGCTGATCCTGCTTGCCGTCTGTCTGTTCACGTACCTGATCTTCTTCGAGCTGTCGCCGGATCCGGCGGTGATGATCTGCGGCAAGACCTGTACGCCGGAGCGCATCGACTCGATCCGTGACGTGCTCGGGCTGAACCAGCCGATCCTGACCCAGTTCTGGGATTTCCTGAGCGGGATCTTCGTGGGTCGTGACTACGGCTCGGTGCACTGCTCGGCGCCGTGTCTCGGGTACAGCTTCCAGACCAACGAGTCGGTGTGGAGCATGATCACCGCACGGCTGCCCGTCAGCGTCACGGTCGCGGTCGGTGCGGCGGTGCTGTGGCTGCTCGCCGGCGTGCTCGGCGGCCTGATCAGCGCGGTCAAGCAGGGCACCTGGTGGGACCGTTCGGCGATGGCGCTCGCGCTCGGCGGGGTCAGCGTGCCGAACTACGTGCTCGCGCTCGTGCTGCAGTACGTGCTGGTCGTGAAGCTGCAGGTCCTGCCGTTCCCGTCGGTGGTGTCGTTTGTCGACAATCCTGTTGTCTGGTTCGAGTCGTACCTGATGCCCTGGGTGGTGCTGGCCGTCGGCTACGCCTGTCTGTACGCCCGGCTGACCCGGAGCAACGTCATCGACACGTTGTCGGAGAACTACTTCCGGACGGCCCGGGCGAAGGGCCTGAGCGGCGCGCTGATCATGCGCCGGCACGCGCTGCGGCCCGCGCTGACGCCGATCACCACGATCTTCGGGATGGACTTCGCCGGCCTGCTCGGCGGCGCGCTGATCACCGAGACCGTGTTCGGCCTGAACGGAATCGGCAAGATGGCGGCCGACTCGATCGCCAAGAACGACCAGCCGGTGATCATGGCGGTGACGCTGCTGGCCGCGTTCTTCGTTGTCATCGGCAACGTTGTCGTTGACCTGCTCTACACCGCCCTGGATCCGCGGGTACGGGTGGTGTCGTCATGAGTGGTCAATTGTTTGTTGTCGACAATCTGACGGTTACGTTGCCGACCAGCCGCGGACCGGTCGACGTGGTGAAGGACGTGTCGTTCACGGTCGGCCGGGACGAGACCGTGGGGATCGTCGGCGAGTCCGGGTCGGGCAAATCGATGACCGCGCTCGCCGTACTCGGGCTGCTGCCGCGCGGCGCCCGTACGTCGGGCAGCGTCACGCTGGACGGCGCCGAGCTGCTCGGGCGGACCGACCGCGAGCTCCGAGCGGTCCGCGGCAACGCGATCTCGATGGTGTTCCAGGACCCGTTGTCGTCGCTGAATCCCTACTACACCGTGGGACTGCAGATCGAGGAGATGTACCGGGCCCATCGCGGCGGCTCCCGCAAGGGCGCGCGCCGGGTCGCGATCGAGGCGCTGGAGCGGGTCGGGATCCCCGATCCGGGGCGCCGGGTGGATCACTACCCGCACCAGTTCTCCGGTGGGCAACGGCAGCGCGTGATGATCGCGATGGCGTTGTGCTGTTCGCCGTCGCTGCTGATCGCGGACGAGCCGACGACCGCGCTCGACGTGACCGTGCAGGCCCAGATCCTCGAGCTGCTGGACGAACTCCAGACCTCGACCGGCACCGGGATGATCTTCATCACCCACGACCTCGCGGTGATCAGCTCGATCGCCCAGCGCGTCCTGGTGATGCAGTCCGGGGACCCGGTCGAGTACGGGACCGCGGAGCAGGTGTTCTCGGACCCGCGGCACGAGTACACGCGGATGCTGCTGGACGCCGTACCCAGAATCGATGACGGAATCGACGACGAGGTGGCACCGTGACGTTGCTGGAAGTACGGGGCGTGACCAAGGAGTTCGTCACCCGCGGCGAGGGTGCGCGGGCGCGGAAGTCCACGTTCACCGCGGTGGACGACGTGAGCTTCGAGGTCGAGCTGGGCGAGACGCTCGCGATCGTGGGCGAGTCCGGCAGCGGGAAGTCCACCACCGCACGGATCGCGGCCCGGTTGCTGGAACCCACCAACGGTACGGTGGTGTTCGACGGCCAGGACGTGACCCGGGCCCAGGGCAAGGACCTGGCGAAGTTCCGGAACGACGTACAGGTGGTGTTCCAGGACCCGTTCTCGTCGCTGAACCCGCGGTACACCGTCGAGCGGATCATCACCGCGCCGCTCACCTACCAGGGCGTCACGCCGGCGACCACGAAGCGCGCGTTCGCGCAGGAGCTGATGGAGCGGGTCGGGCTGAACCCGGACCACTGCCGGCGGTACCCGGCGCAGTTCTCCGGCGGTCAGGCGCAACGGATCGGCATCGCCCGCGCGCTCGCCGTGAACCCCAAGCTGGTGATCTGCGACGAGGCGGTGTCGGCGCTCGACGTGTCGATCCAGGCGCAGGTCCTGGAGCTGCTGATGCGGCTGCAGCGGGAGAGCGGGTTCAGCTACGTCTTCATCGCGCACGACCTGGCCGTCGTCCGGCAGATCTCGCAGCGCGTCGCGGTGATGAGCCGGGGCAGAATCGTGGAGGTGGGGTCGCGGGAGCAGGTGTTCGGCGAACCTCGGCACGAGTACACGAAGACGCTGCTGGCCGCCGTACCGCGGATCAATCCGGAGTGGGACGCCAGACGCAGGCAGAAAGAGGCGGGATGATCAGCTACACGATTCCTCGAATGCATGTCCGCGAGCACACCGTCGACGTTCCCATGGACTGGAACAGCCCGGGGGAGTCGATCAGCCTGTTCGCGCGGGAGCTGGTTGATCCGGCCAGGAAGGACGAGGAGCTGCCGTACCTCCTGTATCTGCAGGGCGGGCCCGGTGGGAAGGGGCCGCGGCCGGTCAGCGCGTCGGGGTGGATCGGGCAGGCGTTGAAGACGCATCGGGTCGTGCTGATGGATCAGCGCGGTACCGGTCGCAGTACGCCGGTGAGCGGCCGCCGGATGTCGGCGATGACGGCCGAGGACGGCGCGGAGTACCTCGCGCACTTCCGGGCGGACTCGATCGTCGCGGATGCCGAGCACCTGCGGAAGACCGTGTTCGGCGGCAAGCGCTGGTCGACGCTCGGCCAGAGCTACGGCGGATTCCTGACGCTCACCTACCTGTCCAAGGCGAGCGAGGGGCTGTCGGCCTGCTACGTCACCGGCGGGCTGGCGTCGATCGACCCGTCGGCCGCCGAGGTCTACCGGCGGACCTACCCGCGGGTCGCGGCGAAGAACCGCGAGTTCTACCGGAGGTACCCGCACAACGTCGAGCGGGTCGGCAGGCTGGCGGACCGGCTGGCCGAGGACGACGTACGGCTGCCGGACGGCGACCGTCTGACCGTACGCCGGTTGCAGTCGCTCGGGATCGACTTCGGGATGCAGCCCGGGTACGAGCGGATCCACTGGCTGCTCGACGAGGCGTTCGACGGCGACGAGCTGTCCGACACGTTCCTGGGCCAGGTCCTCGCCCAGTCGTCGTACCTCGGGAATCCGCTGTTCGCGGCGCTCCAGGAGAGCATCTACGGATCCGGCGACGGCGCGACCGGCTGGGCGGCCGAGGCGGAGCGGGCCCGGCGTCCGGAGTTCGCCGAGGACGCCCGGCCGCTGCTGTTCACCGGCGAGATGATGTACCCCTGGATGTTCGAGGAGATCCGCGGGCTGCGGCCGTTCCAGCGCGCCGTCGAGCTGCTCGCCGAACGCCCGGGCTGGCCGGAGCTGTACGACCTCGAGAAGCTCGCCGCGAACGACGTACCGGTCGCGGCCGCGGTGTACTTCGACGACATGTACGTCGACTCCGGGCTGCAGCTGGACACCGCGAGCCGGGTCGGGAACGTGCAGGCCTGGGTGACGAACGAGTACGAGCACGACGGGCTCGGGTCGGACCGGGTGTTCGAGCGGCTGACCGAGCTGGTCGCCTCGATCGGGGGTGGCGTCCGGGATCAGTGACGGGCGTGTTTCACACTAGTTGGTGTCTGGTGATTCCCCGCCTACTGCGGGGAATCACCAGACACCACCTAAGGCGACCAGGGAGGTGAACCGATGACTGCCGATTCGATCGGGCCGCTGCCGAGCGTACGGCGGCTGGCGCACCGCGAGAACCTGCGCGACAGCGTGGCCAACGCGCTCCGGGCCGCGGTGATCTCCGGCGAGCTGAAGCCGGGGGAGGTGTACTCGGCGCCGACGCTCGGCGCGCGGTTCGGCGTCTCCGCGACGCCGGTCCGGGAGGCGATGCTGGACCTGGTCCGCGAGGGCCTGGTGATCTCGCTGCGGAACAAGGGCTTCCGGGTCACCGAGGTGTCCGACGCGGACCTGGACAACCTTGCGGCGCTCCGTCAGCTGATCGAGCCGCCGACCGTGCGGGACGTCGTTGCGGCGATCCCGGCGGCCGACTACCCGCGGCTGCGCGAGCTGGCCGAGGACATCGTAGTGGCGGCCGAGGCGGGTGACCTGGTCGCGTACATCGAGGCCGACCGGGTGTTCCACGTCACGCTGCTCGCGTACTCCGGGAACCAGAAGCTCGTCGACGTGGTGTCGGACCTGCGATCACAGACCCGCCTGCTCGGCCTCACCCCGCTGGTCGAGAGCGGCCGCCTGCTTCCGTCGGCCGCCGAGCACCACGAGCTCCTGGACCTGGTCGAGTCCGGCGACGGCGAAGGCGCCGAGCAACTGATGCGCCGCCACATCGGCCACGTCCGAGGCCTCTGGGCCCGCTGACGCAATGCGGTCCGCGAGCGGAGGGCGGCCCGCTAGTGCAGGGCGGCCCGCGAGCGCGATGCGGTCCGCGAGCGAGTGTGGCCCGCGAGTGGGTTGCGGCCCGCTAGCGCGTCGTGAGGGCCTGCTTCGCGGTGGCGGCGGCGTTCGCGCCGTACGCGCTGGTGAGCCGGTCGAGGAAGGTCGGGTGATCGAGGGTGTACTCCTGCGTGCCGACGGTCTCCAGGACCGTGGTGGCGAGGGTGCAGCCGAGGTGCGCGGCGGCTTCGTGGTCGAGGCCGTAGGCGCGGCCGGTGAGGTATCCGGCCCGGAACGCGTCGCCGCCGCCGGTCGGGTCCACCAGATCCGGCGCGGGGACGGCAGGGACCTTCGCGAGGATGCCGGTGGTGTCCTCGATCACCACGCCGTCGCCGCCGTGCGTGGTGATCCGGACCCCGACCCGCTCGAGGATCTCGTCGTGGCTCCAGCCGGTCTTCTGCGCCATCAGCCCGGCCTCGTACTCGTTGCTGAACAGGTACGCCGCGCCGTCGATCAGCGTCCGGATCGCTTCGCCCTCCATCCGGGCGAGCTGCTGCGACGGGTCGGCCGCGACCGGGATCCCGTGCTGCCCGGCGAGCTGGGTGTGCTTGAGCATCGCGTCCGGGTCGTCGGCGCCGATCAGGACCAGGTCGACGCCGCCGGCGGCCTGGTGGATCGCGCCCAGGTCGAGCTCGCGGGCCTCGGCCATCGCGCCGGTGTAGAACGAGGCGATCTGGTTCGCGTCCAGGTCCGTCGTACAGGTGAACCGCGCGGTGTGTACGTTCTCGCACACGCGGACGTGCGACACGTCCACGCCGGCCGCGGTCAGCGCCGCGCCGTACTCGGCGAAGTCGGCGCCGACCGAGCCGACCAGCATCGACGGGTACCCGAGCTGGGCCATGCCGTAGCAGATGTTCGCGCCGACCCCACCGCGGTGCACGACCAGCTCGTCGACCAGGAAGGACAGCGACACCTTGTGCATCTGTTCTTCCAGGAACTGGTCCTTGAACCGGCCCGGGAACGTCATCAGGATGTCGGTCGCGATCGATCCGGCGACGGCGATACGCATGGGTAATGCTCCCTCGGGTGGGGTGGGTGTCGGACGAACGAGCAACCCATAGAGACTACAAGGCGACGACTTAATACACGGAGGGCGGAACTCCCATGGGCCATCAGGTGCCGGTGACCGAGGAACTGCACGACTACATGCTCGCCCACGGGATGCCGCTGGACGAGATCGCGACCGAACTGCGCGCCGAGACCGAGCAGCTCGGCCGCCCCGCGGGCATGCTGACCACCGCGGACCAGGCCGGCCTGCTGACCACCCTGACCCGGTTGATCGGGGCCCGCCGGGCGGTCGAGATCGGGACCTTCACCGGGTTCTCGGCGCTGGCGATCTCCCGCGGGCTGCCGGCCGACGGCGAGCTGATCTGCCTGGACGTGTCCGACGAGTGGACCTCGATCGGGCGGAAGTACTGGGAGCGTGCCGGGGTGGCCGGCCGGATCGACCTGCGGATCGGCGACGCGCACGACTCGGTGGCGAAGCTCGACGGCGAGTTCGACCTCGCGTTCGTGGACGCCGACAAGGACTGGTACATCCAGTACTTCGAGGCCGTGCTGCCGCTGATCCGGCCGAACGGGCTGCTGCTGTTCGACAACACGCTGGCCGGCGGGCGGGTGGTGGACGCGGACGGACCGGCGGACCGCAAGGAGTTCAACGCGCACATCGCCGCGGACGACCGGGTCGACGTCATCATGCTCGGCATCGGCGACGGGCTGACGCTGGTCCGCAAGAAGTGAGCAAGAAGACGCCGCCGCGGCTCGCGGTCCAGGGGCTGCAGCACAAGTACGGCGACCGCCCGGTGATCGAGGGGCTGAACTTCACCCTCGCCGCCGGGAAGGCGATCGCGCTGGTCGGGCCGAACGGCGCCGGCAAGACGACCGTGCTCAAGTGCATCGTCGGTGCGGCGGCGCCGGCGGCCGGGAAGATCCTGCTCGACGGGCAGCCGATCGACGAACGTGCCGAAGCGGTACGGCGGGACGTCGCGACGCTGCTCGACGACCTGGACTTCTTCCCGGACCTGACCGCGGCCGAGCACCTCGACCTGCTCGCCCGCGCGCACGGCAACGCCGAACCGGAGGACCTGGTCGACACGATCCTGAACGACATCGGGCTGCTGCCCGCCGCCGACCAGCTGCCCGGGTCGCTGTCCTCGGGTCAGCGCCGCCGCCTCGCGCTGGCGACCGCGCTGGTCCGCCCGCGCAAGCTGATGGTGCTCGACGAGCCCGAGGCCCGGCTCGACACCGACGGTGTGCAGTGGCTGTCCGACCGGCTGGTCCAGGAGAAGAAGTCCGGTACGGCGATCCTGTTCGCCAGCCACGACCCCGGCCTGGTCGAGACGGTGGCGGACTCCGTCGTCACGCTCACCCCGCTGCCATGACCGCGGCGGACGAGCCGGTGGGGTTCGACGCGGCGGCATTCGGGGCGATCCCGTCGTCGCGGTCGCTGCGGCGGTGGATGCGGACGACCCGGCGCAAGCACGCGGACCGTTCGTTCGGGGAGATCTTCGAGGACGTGTACCTGGTCCTGTTCACGCTGGCGATGGCTGGCGCGACCGGCGGCAACGTCGTACGGCACCTGAACTCGAACGCCGCGACCTGTACGTCGTGGACCTGCGGCCAGGTCACCTCGTGGATCCCGTGGATCGTCCTGCCGTTGCTCCTGGCAACCACCCTCCGGGTACTGCTCGCAATCGGCCCGGTGTCGGCGTCCCGCGCCACGGGGTTCTGGTTGCTCGCCACCCCGGTCAACCGGGCCTCCCTGCTGCGACCGGCGTACCGGCTGGTGATCGCGACGGTCGCGGTGGTCGGCGTGCTCGTCGGCGCCCTGATCTGGGCACTGCTCGGCGCACCGGTGAGCCACATCCTCGAAGCCGCTGTGCTGATCGGTGCAGCGCTCGTGTGTGCGGCTGTCGCCACGGTGTGGGCACAGCAGACGGTACGGCGTACCTGGTGGACGTCGCGGGTCGCGGATCTGCTGCTGCTCGTCGCGGTGGTTCCGGCGGTGGCCCTCGCTGTGCGCCCCGGCCTCACGAAGCGTGCCTCGATGGAGACGATCGTCCTGACCTTCGAGGATCCACACCCTGCAGGCTTCGGTAGCAGCGGCGCGGTCCTGCTGCTGTCCGCGCTGGCTGTGGTGGTGTGCCTCGCGTCGGTGTTCGTCATGTCGCGGACGCTCGACCGGCTCGGGCGGATCAGCGTGATCGCCGGCGGCGAGTTGCTGGCCGGGCTGGCGGGCGCGGCGAGCAGTCTGGACGTCAGCATGCTCGGGGACGTGATCGCCGGGCGGCACTGGCGGCTGAAGGGGCGGGTTCGCTCGCACCGCGGCCGGGGCGCGAACGGTGCTGCGATCGTGCAGCGCGAGTTCCGCCGGATCCTCCGCTGGCCGCGCCGCCTCGCCGTTGCCTTCGCCTTGCTCGTGGTGCCGTACGCCGTGCACGGGGCCGGGTTCCACGTACTCGTTCCGATCGCGGCCGCCATCGCCGGGTTCATCGCCGTACGTCCGTTGCTCGACGGTCTGCGGACCGCGTGCCGCTCGACCGGACTGGTGCGTGCGCTCGGCTGGGATCTCCGCGACCTGCGGATCGTGATGGCCGTCGTGCCGGCGTTCACCACCGTCGTCTGGGCGGCCTGCGCGTACCCGGCGATCGGCAGCGCGGCGTCGACCTTCGCCGTTGCCGCGGGCATCATCTCCGGCACCGTCCGGCAGGCCTCCGCGCGGCCGCCGTCGTACGCCGGACCGCTCGTCACCTCGCCGATGGGCGCGATCCCGCCCGGGCTGTTCTCGCAGCCGGCCCGCGGGTTCGACCTGCTGGTGGTCTGCCTGGCGCCGGTGCTGCTCAACCTGCCCAACCTCTGGGTGACGATCATCCCGGCCGTCGTACTGATGCTGATGTTCAGCGTCCGGCCGAAGACCGCCTGACGGATCAGGCGTCCTTGCCGGATCCTGGCGCGAACAGGTACCTTGTGTCGCATGGTAGCGGAGAAGGTCTTCACGCAGCTGCGCCGCGGGACGCTCGAGTACTGCGTGCTGGCGCTGTTGCAGGGAGAGCCCCGTTACGGTTTCGAGTTGGTCAAGGCGCTCGGTGAGGTCGACGGACTGGTCACCACCGAAGGCACGATCTACCCACTCCTCGCGCGGTTGCGGCGCGAGGGGCTGGTGGAGACGAGCTGGCAGGAGTCCGGGTCCGGCCCACCGCGGCGCTACTACACATCGACACCCGAGGGCAGCCGGGCACTGGCCGAGTTCACCGCGGACTGGCAACGGTTCTGTACGTCGGTCGACAAGATCTTGCAGAGTGGGAGACGGGGATGAGCATGGAACTGGACAGCGATCGCCTGGTCGACGCGTACCTGAACGAGCTGGCCACGGAGGCCGCGGAGCTGCCGGCCGGACGGCGCGACGAGTTGCTCGCCGACATGAAGGCGCACATCGCCGAGGCGCGTGCGGGCGGTGCGACGTCCGAGGACGAGATCCGCGAGGTGCTGCAGCGGCTCGGCCGGCCGAGCGAGATCGTCGCCGCAGCCACCGACGGCCTGGTGCGGGTCGAGATCCCGCCGCGGCTGCGCCCGCAGGACTTCGTCGCGGTCGGGCTGCTGCTGGTCGCGCCGTACCTGCTGTCGGTCAGCTGGCTGGTGGCCGTGATCGGGTGGGGGATCGGCCTCGGACTGCTCTGGACGTCGAACCGCTGGACCGCGATCTGGAAGCTGATCGGCACCCTGTCCTGGCCGCTCGGGTACGCCGCGGCGCTGGTGCTGGATATGTTCTTCCAGGCCCCGATCCAGGTCAGCCTGGTGGCCGACACAGTGGTCTCGCTCGGGCTGATCGTCGCCCTGGCGCTGAACGCCCGCGCGCCGCGTCAGGCTTCGTAGACCAGCCACTTGCGGTCGATCTCGGCTGGGAGATCGACGTCGTGCTGTTTCGCGAACAGCAGCAGCTGGCACAGTACGTCGGCGAACTCCCGGTGGAACGTGTCGCGGATCTGGTCCGCGGTCGAGCCCTTCGTGCGGGCCCGGCCGGTGTGCTGGAGGTAGGCCTGGGTGAGCTCGCCGACCTCCTCCTGGAGTTTGAGCAGGAACCAGTCTGGGTCGCGCTCGAAGCCGAGGTGCTCGCCGTAGCCGACCGAGATCTTCTCCAGCCGGTCCTGCAGTTGCTTGAGATCCACCCGGACAGCAAACCAGGCCCCACCGACAGAATGTCCGTGGGGCCTGGGTCCGGGCTACTTGGCTTCGTCGACCGCCGGGAACGGATCGAGAGCCTGGTCCTCGAGCTTCGGGTCGGTGTTCGGGTCCGGAACCTCGGGCTCCTGCTGGGCCGGCGCGTCGGCCGCGAGGTTCTTCGGGGCGGTGGCCCAGACCGCGGCGGCCGCGCGGGCGGCGTCGCCGTTCGCGCCGGACTTGGTGCGCATCCCGCGCAGGGTCCAGGCCCGGCCTTCCTGGTCGACGGCGATCTGGTACGCGATGTCCGACCAGCCGCGGGTGTCCATGTGGTAGTCCTGCCAGCCACGCAACGCGGACGCGACCGCCGCCTTGGTGTGGATGACCTTCGTCGAGCCGGTGCCCGGCCAGTGGATGACCGCGCCGTCGACGTGGGACGCGATCAGGTTGCCCGGCCCGGCGTTCGGGGGTCGCGCGTTCCACACCGACCGGGGCAGATATTCGACCATCTGTGCTCCTCACATGCCTCACAGCGCCACATACCCACTGCTGGCGCTCGGTAATCGGTCGATCACAGTCGGCATGCGGCAGTCGAGCGGTGATCACATCCAATCAGTGCGAGGGGTGCGACCGTTCGAGAAGACTCAGCAGGTCCCGGCGGAACTGGGTACGACGACGCTCGCTCCAGCCTGTGGTGAGTTGCTCGAACACCTCCTCCTGCCAGGCATGCGCCTGCTCGAGCAACTCGAGCCCGGCGTCCGTGACGCTCACCTCACGCCGACGCGCATCGCCGTCCGCGGCTCGCAGTTCGAGATAGCCGGCGGCCGTCGCCTCCTTCACCATCCGGGATGCCCCGCTCTGGTCGATCCCGATCTCGTGCGCGACCGCGTTGATCGTCGCGGCCCGCCGCCCGCTCACGGCGTACACGGACTCGACCACCAGGACGAGCCGCCCCTGCTCGGCGACTTCTGGCGCCGTACGTCGTGACCAGTGCCGGACGAACTCGAACAGCACCTGCCCCGGTCCCGCGCTCATTCGGTGGCGGCCAGCTCGCGGCAGATGTACGCCAACTCCAAGGCCCGCTGGAGATCCGGCAACCGCAACGCGGCCGACACCTTGTCTCCGGTCACCCGGAAGACGGTCGCGACCCGCGTCGGCGCCGCGCTCTCCGGCCAGGTCGCGTCCTCCTCGACGACCATCATCCGCTCGCTGATCGGGTGCCACGAGCGCGGCATCAGCTTGATGCCCGACCTCTCCACCCAGTCCGCGAACCCGTCCGGTGTGATCGGCCCGGCGCCCTTCGGCCCGAGCACCACCACCGGATCAGTCACCACACCGGTGACGGCCTGCCGCTCGTTCACGCGGTGATGCCAGCGATTGATTGCTCCCTCGAGGTCCATGGCCGCGACTATATGCGATTCGCATAGAACTCAGGTGAGCAGCGGGAGCAGCTGGTCGCCGATGCGGACGGTCTCGTCGCGGTACGGGGTGTCGGAGAGGATGAAGTGGGTGATGCCGAGGTCGCGGTAGCGGCGGAGGGACTTCGCGACGTCGTCGGGGGAGCCGACCAGCCAGGTGGTGCCGGCGCCGCCACCGCCGTACTTGCCAGGGGCGGTGTACAGGTTGTCGTCGAGCACCTCGCCGCGTTCGGCGAGTTCGAGGAGACGCTGCTGACCGACGGCTTTCACCCGGAGCGGATCCCGGTAGCCGGGCGCGTCCGCCATCTGCGCGACCTTCGCCTCGGCGTCGGCCCACGCCTCCTCGGTGGTGTCGCGGACGAGCGTGGTGATCCGCAGCCCGAACTCCAGCGGCGGGTGCTCGCGGCCGAGCTCACCCTCCAGCTCCCGCAGCTTCGCGATCCGGGCCGCGACGCCGTCGAGCGGCTCACCCCAGAAGAGTTGTACGTCGGCATCGGTCGCGGCGACGCGTTGTGCCGCGTCGGAGGCGCCACCGAAGTACAGCGTGGGATGCGGGCGGCCTTCCCGTACGACGGGCCGGGTGGCGACGGTGGATCCGCTGACCGAGAAGTACTCGCCGTCGTACGTCACGTCCTCCGCGGTCCACAATCGCCGTACCAGTTGGAGAAACTCCTTCGTCCGGGCGTAGCGCTGCGGCTGGTCGCCCTCGCTGTCGCCGTACGCGGCGAGGTTGTCCTGGCCGGAGACGATGTTGATCAGCAGCCGTCCGCCGGTGAGCTGGTCGAGCGTGCTCGCGGCGGACGCGAAGTGCGCCGGATGCCAGTACCCGGGGCGGATCGCGGCCAGCGGCTGGAACGTCGTCGTACGGGCGGCGAGTGCGGTCGCGACCGTGAGCGTGTCCGGCCGGCCCCAGCCGGTGCCGAGCAGCGCGCCGGACCAGCCGTGGTCCTCGGTCAGGCGGGCGAGCTCGGTCAGCCGATCGATGCTGTTGTGTCCCTGGACGGTGTCGTCCCCGCGATGACCGGGGTCGACCTGGTTCGGGATGTACCAGAGGAAAGTCATGGTCAGCAGGGTAAGTCTATTTGATTAGTCGACTTTGGGTGTCTCGGGACGTGGTCCGCGGCGGCGCCGGTGAATCGTGGGACGCTGAGTTCATGGACGAGCAGCTGACGGCGGCGGAGCGGGCGGCGCGGGGCAAAGCCGTACGCTAGAAGGTCCCGCTCGAGGCGCACGCGGAGGTCCGGCTGAGTGCGACCCGGGACCCTGTTGGGCTGTTGCTCACGCAGGCCGAGGGACGGGTGCCCGCGCTGGTGCCGATCCGGCACGGGCGGATGCTGGTGTCGCCGTTCACGTTCTACCGCGGCGCGGCTCTGGTGATGGCGGCGGATCTTGCGGAGACCACGCCGACCGGTCTCGATGTCCAGCTGTGCGGGGATGCGCATCTGTCGAACTTCGGTGCGTACGCGTCGCCTGATCGGCGGCTGGTGTTCGACATCAACGACTTCGACGAGACGCTGCCGGGGCCGTTCGAGTGGGACGTGAAACGGCTGGCGGCGAGCTTCGTCGTGGCCGGGCGTGACAACGGGTTCAGTTCGAAGCAGTGCCGGACGGTCGTGGAGACCGTCGTGCGGCACTACCGGGAGGCGATGCGGGAGTTCGCCGGTCAGCCGATCCTGGCGGTCTGGTACGCGCGGCTCGACATCGAGGAGCTCGTCCAGCGGTACAAGGCGACGGCGACGTCGGGCGGGCGGAAGGAGCTGAAGGCGGCCGAGGGGAAGCTGGCGAAGGCGTACACGCGGAACAGCATGCAGGCGATCGGCAAGCTCACCTCGTCGGTCGACGGGCGCCGGCGGATCGTCTCGGACCCGCCGTTGGTCGTCCCGATGGAGGAACTCACCGACATCGACGGGCCGGTGGTGCTCGGCCAGCTGCAGCAACTCGTCGAGGGGTACCGCGGCACGCTGCAGCAGGACCGGCGGCACCTCCTCGACAACTACCGGCTCACCGACGTCGCCCACAAGGTCGTCGGCGTCGGCAGCGTCGGTACCCGCGCGTGGATCATGCTGCTGGAGTCGACGAACGCCGACGAGGCACTTCTCCTCCAGGCCAAGCAGGCCGGACCGTCCGCGCTGTCGACGTACGCCGTCCCGCCCGCAACGCTGAGGCACGCGAACCAGGGCGAACGCGTGGTCGCCGGGCAACGCCTGATGCAGGCCGCCAGCGACATCTTCCTCGGCTGGCTCCGCGCCGACACGGCCGACGGCGAACAGGACTACTACGTCCGCCAGCTCCGCGACTGGAAACTCTCCGCCGACATCGATTCCCTCAACCCCGAAGCCATGACCCTGTACGCCCGCCTCTGCGGCTGGACCCTGGCCCGAGCCCACGCCGGCTCCGGCGACCGCCTCGCCCTGGCCGCGTACCTGGGCAAATCCACCCGCTTCGACCAGGCCATCTCCACCTTCGCCACCACCTACGCCAACCTCAACCAGACCGACCACCAAACCTTCACCCAGGCCGCCCACTCCGGCCGAATCCAGGCCCGGCCCGGCGTCTGACTCGGCCGACCTGTAACGCAGAGTGCCGAACGACCGATGTAGTGCCATGCAGATGAGGCACCGCCAGTCCGTCGGTGTCTGGCTCGGGCTGCCGCTGGTGACGCTCGGGATGTACCACCTGGTCGTACGGCGACGTTCCGGTCGCGCTCTACGCCTGACTGAGTACCGCAACTTGTCGTGATCATGAGGAATCCTTGTTGGACGCCGGTGCGGGACGTGGGGAGGATGCTGGAAACGTTCCCGTTCTGGCGGAGATTCTGATGGCTCGGAGGTTCTGATGGCTCGGCGGTCGATCGGTGAGATGGAAGTCAGCGCTCTCGGGATGGGGTGCTGGGCTATTGGTGGGCCGCATGCCCGGCAGGGGAGTCCGGTTGGGTGGGGTGTCATAGACGACGGGGAGTCGATGCGGGCGCTGCGACGGGGGTACGAGCTGGGGGTTACGTTCTTCGACACGGCCGATGTTTACGGGTGTGGGCACAGTGAGAGGTTGATCGCGGCGGCGCTCGGGGAGGTGCGGGACGAGATCGTGATCGCGTCGAAGGCGGGGTACACGTATGTCGAGGAGACTCGGGAGGCGCCGGGTGAGAACGGCGATCCGGAGTACATCCGGTGGGCGTGTGAGGAGTCGTTGCGGCGGTTGAACACGGACCGGATCGACCTGTACCAGTTCCACCTCGGCGGTTACGACGTGGCGAAGGCGGACGACGTGCTTGCGGTGTTCGAGGAACTGGTTGCTGCGGGCAAGGTTCGCGCGATCGGGTGGAGTACGGACGACCCGGAGCGGGCCGCGGTGTTCGCGAGAAGCCCGCACTGTAAGGCGATCCAGCAGCACTTCAACGTGTTCGGCGGTAACGCGGACGTGCTCGCGCTGTGCGAGGAGCGCGGGCTGGCGAGCATCGTACGCGGTCCGCTCGGGATGGGGCTGCTGACCGGGAAGTTCGCCGCGGACAGCACCCTGCCGGCCGACGACGTACGGCACGGGTGGGACTTCCGGACCGGTGACCAGGCCGAGTCGCTGCGCCGGCTGGACGCGATCCGGGACGTGCTGACCTCGGACGGGCGGACGCTCGCGCAGGGTGCGCTCGGTTGGCTGTGGGGTCGTAGCGAGTCCTTCGTGCCGATCCCCGGGTTCAAGACGGTCGCGCAGGTGGAGGAGAACGCGGGCGCTCTGCGGCACGGTCCGCTCGCGCCGGCTCAGCTCAAGCAGATTGTTGACATTCTGCAGTAGGCGCGACCCATTGACATCGTTGTCTGGCGCGACGACCATTCTTCCTCGAAGCTCGGTGAAACGTTTCCAAGCTCGAGGAGATCCGCCCATGCCCGTCCGTCGTCGTACCTTCCGTCTACTTCTCGCAGGGGCGGTGACGCTCGCCCTCGGGCTGGTGTCGCCACCGGCCGGCGCGAGTCCCGGCCAGGCTGCGTCCGGCCCGGCTGCGTCCGGCCCGGCCGCGGTCGCCCGGGCCAGGGTCGCCGCCGACCAGCTGATGAGTTCCTACGAACCGAACAAGGCCTGGTTCCCGTCGAGCTGGTGGAACTCGGCTGTCGCATTGCAGACAATCGGCGATTACATGCAGCGCACCGGCGACCGCCGCTACCTGCCGCAGCTGGACAACACGTTCGAGAAGGACAAGGGCGCGTTCCCGGCCGGGTACCTGTCCGGCGACGAACTGCTCGGCAACTTCACCAGTCGCGCGATCGACGACTCCGAGTGGTGGGGCCTCACCTGGGTGCAGGCGTACGACGTGACCAAGAACCCGAAGTACCTCGACATGGCGGTGAAGATCGCGGAGTACGTCGAGGGCTACTGGGACCCGGGCTCCTGCGGCGGCGGCGTCTGGTGGAACGCGGAACGTACGTACAAGAACGCCGTCACCAACGGCCTCTGGATCCGCCTCACCGCCGAACTGCACAACCGGATGCCGCACGACACCCGCTGGCTCGGCCGCGCGCAGGAGGGCTGGAACTGGTTCACCAGCAGCGGCATGATCAACTCCGCCGGCCTGGTGAACGACGGACTGAAGGGCAACTGCCAGAGCAACGGTGACACGGTCTGGAGCTACAATCAGGGCCTCGCGATCGGCGCCGGTCTCGAACTGTGGCGGGCGACCCACGACCCGAAACTGCTGACGACGGTACGCCGGCTCGCGGACGCCGCGATCGCTCCGGGCGGACTCGTCACCGACGGCGTACTGGCGGAGTACTGCGATGCGCCGAGCCGGACGTGTGACGACAACGGCAAGCAGTTCAAGGGCATCTTCATGCGGTACTGGACGGACCTCGCCGACACCACGCACGACCGCCGCTACACCGACTTCGTCGCCCAGCAGGCCGCCACGGTCTGGGACAACGACCGGGACGCGTCCGACCGGCTGGGGGAGCGGTGGTCCGGACAGACCCCGAACGTCTTCGACTGGCGTACCCAGGCCAGTGCACTGAGTGCGTTGCTCGCCGCGGTACCGGCGAGGCCGCCGGTCCGGTCGTTGTCCGCGACAACCGATCCGGCATTGCCGGTCGTGATGCCCGCGACCGGTGCCGGCACTCATCTGAAGGTGACGGTCGACGTCCAGGCAACCGGCCCGGCCGGCGATCGGATCACGGCGAACGTCCAAGCGGCCGCCCCGTCAGGCTGGACGGTGACCCCTGCGCGAGCGACCGTGACCCTGAAGACCCGCGGCAACGCCGTACCCGTGCACGACGCGGTGCAGCTCGACGTGACGATTCCCGCCGGTACGCCGGACGGTTCGCACTCGGTGACCGCGACGGTGACGTCCGGTCCGCTGCTCTCGTACAGCACCCGGTCCGACATCCTGATCGCCCACAAGGCCGACTTCGACACCGGTACGTCCGCCGAGACCCCGTGGCTGCACGACGCCGACGGGTCGCAGAGCAACGGCGTACAGAACCGGTTCGCGGACGGGCACTCGTACTTCGTCTACCGCTTCCCGTTCCCGTCGGACGCGAAGTCTGCATCCGTATTGTTGACAATCGACAACGAGTTCCTCGTCCAACTCAGCGGCGACGGGCAGACCTGGACCACGGTCGCCACCGAGACGAACCCGTACCACGACGGCCAGAACAAGGCCGACCGCACCTTCGACCTCACCCCGTACCTCGGCGCCGGCAAGGCCGGCTACGTCCGGATCTCCGACTCCTTCCCGGACGACGGCTGGGGCGGCCGCGTCTACCACGTCACCGCGACGTACAACTAACGCGGACGCAGTCCGTCGACCAGTAGCGCGAGCAGACGCTGTGTCTGCTCGCGCTGCTGGTCCGGGTCGGCGGCGATGACCGCGCCGGCCATCGCGGCGACGACATCACCCGGAGGTACGTCGGAGCGGAAGATGCCGGCCGCCGCGCCCGCCTGCATGAACGGCGCGACGGCGGCGGTGAGCCGTGCGCGGGTGTCGGTCTGCGTGACGGCGCCCGAGGCGACCATGGTGCGCAGATCGTTGCCCATGGCCCGCTTCGACTCGACGAAGTTCGAGTAGCGGCGCATCCAGGCGAGCAGCGCCTCGTCCGCGGCTCCCGCGGCCGCCATCGCGGGGGCGACGTCGCACAGCCGGGTCAGCTCCTGGTGGTAGACCGCTCCGAGAAGCGCCTCCCGGTTCGGGAAGTGGCGGTACAGCGTGGCGACACCGACCCGGGCTCGCGCGGCCACCTTGTCCAGGGAGAGCCGGGCGGGCTCGCCGTCCCGCGCGGCCAGGGCAAGATCGGCCAGCTCGGCACCGGCGGCCGCCACCACCTGCGCGCGCTTGCGCGCCGCGTCCGCACGCATAAGTGGAGAAACCTCCGGTTAGTGCTATCGTCGACGAAATGGAGAAACCTCCACTTCTGTCCACGACTCTACCTGAGGACATCCGCTGATGACATCGCAACGGCCCGGTGGCACCGTCAAGCTCGGGCAGCACGAGATCGCCAGGATCGGGTACGGCGCCATGCAGCTCGAACACCTGGACACGGCGGCCGCGAGCGCCGTACTGCGTCGCGCTGTCGAGCTCGGCATCAACCATCTCGACACGGCCTCGTTCTATGGGCACACGACCGTGAACGCGCACATCCGGGCTGCCCTGCATCCGTATCCCGGCGACCTCGTCATCGTGAGCAAGGTCGGCGCTCGCCGGGTGGACGCGCCGGTGCCGCTGACCTTGGCGCAACGCCCGGAGGACCTGCGCGAGCAGGTCCACCTCGACCTCACGTCGCTGGGCCTCGAACAGGTGCCGGTGGTCAACCTCCGCCGCGCCGACCAGGGCCCGGGCCTGATCGCCGAGGGGGACCAGGTCGTTCCGCTCGACGATCAGCTCGCCGAACTGATTGCCCTCCGCAACGAAGGGCTGATCGGCGCGATCGGCCTGAGCAACGTCAGCACCGAGCAGCTGACGCAGGCGCTGCCGGCCGGGATCGTCTGCGTGCAGAATGTCTACAATCTGCTCGACCGCTCGTCCGAGGACCAGCTCGCGCTCTGCGCCGCGCACGACATCGCCTGGATCCCGTACTTCCCGCTCGGCTCGGCCTTCGCCGGCACGCCGCCGTTCGAACATCTCCCGGTCCCCACCGAGCACCCCGTCGTACGGCGCCGCGCCGACCGGTTGGCGACCACGCCGGCCGCCGTCTGCCTCGCCTGGATCCTTGCCCACGACAACCACACGGCCCTGATCCCCGGCACCCGCAGCGTCTCCCACCTCGAGGACAACGTCCGTACGGCCGACGTCCACCTGGACGCCGACGCCCTCGCGGAACTCGACAACCTGTCCTGAACCGGGGGTGCGAGTTCTAGTCAGCGGACGCTCGGCGCGCAGTTCCGCGGTGCAGGGCCATGGTGGCCGCCGAGGGGTCGAGAAGGGACGTGCCGAGCCAGCATCCGGTGGTCACGTCCGTCAGCGACGGGTGCAGCGAATGACCGAGTACGTCGGTGTGCAGGAAGGTCCGACGTGCGCCGTCGATCAGCGGCCCGTAAGCCACCTCCTGGGCATGGGCAAGCCGCTCGACCAGCGGGCTTTCGCCAACCGCGCGGACTGCGCGTTGCGGCAGGGATCTCGGCGCCACGCCCTCAAGATAGCGTCCGGCCGCGGCCCCCGGAACACTGAAACGGCGGCCGACCTGGAGAGAAAGGCTCTCCGAGGCCAGCCGCCGTTCAGCGGGCTATGCGACTCACACGTCGTAGTAGAGCTCGAACTGTTACCGCACCGTTGGCAGTCGTTGGTTGTCAGCGGCAATGTGCCCGTGACCTGGGCACTCACGGTTTGTCAGCGTTGGCTGACGATGGTCTCAGACTGCTGTCTGACGGAACACGGACGGAACAGCGGAGCCGCGGGCCACCTCCGGATCGGTCTACCTCAGCCCCTAAAAACTGAGCGGCCCCCGCAGGTGCAGGAACACCGAGCGAGGGCCTCGACCGAACCCCAGGAGGTTCGACCGTGAGCAACAAGGTACCGAACGAGGGACTACCGAGCTACAACTTCGAGACCGCGACCGAGAGCGAGCGGTGGGCGTACGACCAGGGGTACGAGACCGGCTGGCAGGCTCGCAACACGGAACTGCTGGACAGTCTCGACAGCGCCATGCAACGGCTGGTCGACGAGATGCGGCGCACGCTCGCGGACATGCGGGCGCAGTCGTGAACGGCAAGGTGACCGTGACCCGCGGAGAGTTGGACCGGGTACGAGCGCTGATCGTCGAGGCTATCGGCATGCTCGAGGAGCTGATCGAGCGGCAGGAGACGCGGTCGGTCGAGACCGATGAGAAGGGCTGGCCGCTGCTCGGGGGTGACGAGTCGTGATCGCCGATCAGATCCGGGTATCCATGCCTCTGCTCGAGCAGATCCTGATCTGCGGTGGATCGTTCGTCCTGGGCTGGTGTGTGGGGTACTGGACCGCCAGGTGACCCGAGCCCTGTAATGCTCTCAGACCGCCACCAGTGACCTACTGGTGGCGGTTCTGCGTTCAGAGGTTGAGTGCCCGGTTGCCGGTGGTGACCTTGTAGGCCTTGAGTGCCCGCAGGATCTCCCTACCGGTCCCCACGGGGTCACCGCCGACAGGGACGGTGACATAGATGTTGATGTCTCCGCCGTGCTGGCGGTTCAAGGCGGCCGGGATCACCGCCTCACCCTTGTGGAGATAGGCGAACTGGTCCTCGGGGACGTAGTTGGTGCCGTGCTTGTAACCGCCACTGCGGTTCCAGCCGGCGGGGCCGGAACCGTACCTCGAGATCGTGTACTTGATCGCGGCGTAGATGTTCGCGAACGGGTCGTAGATCCCGCGGCTGCGGTACGCGCCCGCGTAGGCGTTGAAGGTCGGGCCGATGGTCTGCATCAGGCCGATCGACGGCGTACCGGCCTTGGCGTTGGAGTCCCACAGGTTGATCGCCCGCGGGTTACCGCCGGACTCCTGGTTCATCCGCCGCAGCAGGGAGCCCAGCCACGACGACGGAGCGCCCGCAGCAGTGAGGGCAGCGAGGGCGACCGCGCTCCACCGCTGCACACCCGAACCGGCTCCCGCAGCGCTCGAGGCACTTGCGGAAGCTTGGGTGAGGGTCTTGGCGAACATGGCCGCGAACGGCCCGGCCATCGACGCCGCATGTGCCTCGACCGCCTTGGCGGTACCGGCGGTGCTGGGGATCGCGGTCCGCATGTGCAGGCCTGGGCTTCCGCCGGTGGCGAAGCCGGGGATGATCGTGGCGGTGCCGTTGTTGACCGACGCCATCGCGTGATCGCCGTACTTCTTCGTCGAACTGGTCTTGATCACCCATTCGCCGTTGGACAGCGCCCACACCCCGGCCGTGTCGGAGGTGCCGGTGCCATGACCTCGGATCGGTCCACCTGTCGCGTTGCGGCCAGGCGTCGAGCTGCCGGGCAGCATGGTCCGTGAGATGCCACCGGAGGTGTAGGTGAGCGCCACCGTGACGGTCTGGTCCTTCACCCCGGCCAGCGCGTTGTTCACCGAGTCGCGGAAGGTGTTGAAGTGGCTCGCTGCCGCCTTCAGTGCGGGGCCGATCTTCGGTACCCAGCCGAAGGCGTTGGCGGCGCCGTTGATCATGGCGCCGACGAAATCGAGGAAGCGGGCGACGACGAATGCCAGCGCCGCTCGAGCGGGTTCCTTGATGGCGTTGAAGACGCCCTTCAGGATCGCGCCCCAGGCCTGCACCTTCTGCCACACCGTCGTCACCACGAACACGAAGGCGTTGAAGATCGGGTGCAGGAAAGTGTTCCACCAGGACAACGCGGTGTCCCTGATGGCGTTGAAGACGGTGATGACGATGGTGCGGAAGGTCTGCGAGTGCTTCCAGGCGTAGATCAGGCCGACAACCAGCAGGCCGAGGGCGATGACTACGAGACCGATCGGGTTGGCGGTCAGGACGGCGTCCAGGACGCCCTGCACCACGGTCCAAGCCTTGATCCCGGCGACCAGGATCACGATCCCCTTCGCGACCTTGCCGACCATATCCTTGTGGGTCGACATAAATCCGGTGATCCTCGTGACGAACGGGATCACCTTGTCACGCAGCATCGCGACGAACTTGTTCAGGATCGGGAGGATCTGCGCCCCGAACTGGACCTTCAGGCCGTCCAGGGTCGCGTTCCACTCCCGCTGGCCGGCCTTCGACTTCTTCAGCGCGTCGAGGTTGGCGCCGGTCAGGGTGAGACCGTACTTGTCGGTCTGCTTCATCAGATCTTCGATGCCGGTCTTGCCCTTGTTCAGGAACGGGATCATGTCCGCGCCCGACTTCCCGAACAGCTTCATGGCCAGCGCGGTCTTCTCCGCGCCGTTCGGCATCGCCTTGAACTTGTCCGCCAGCTCAGGCAGGACAGTGGTCATCGGCAAGATGTGGCCGTGAGCGTCACGGAAGTTGAAGCCCAGTTGCAGGATCATCGCCGAGGCCTTCTTGCCGCCGTCGTTGGACGCGACCAGCGCCTTCTCGAACTTGCCGGTGGACTTCGAGAGAGTGTCGAAGCCCACGCCGGACTGTTCCGCCGCGAACCGGAGCCGGGATGCCTGTTCGGCTGTGCCGCCCATGACCCGTTGCAGGCCCATGACCTGCCCGCCGACTTCCTTGAACTTGTCGACCGAGGCCTTACCGAAGCCGACGACAGCAGCACCTACGGCCACGGTGGCAGCGATGCCGGCCGCCTTGAACTTGTCGAACCCGCCGCTCGAGCGCTGCGCCTGGTCGCCGGTATGCCGCAGCTCACCGGCGACCTTCTTCAGCGTGTCCGAGGCCCGGTCGTTCGCGATGATGTCCATCGCGATTTTGGAAATGGGCATCCCGCCCCGCCTTTCTGTAGCGGAGTGCGGTTACAGGGTCGGGGTGACCAGGCCGGTGCCGCTGATCAGCGCCAGCGACTTGCCGTAGCGGTCGGGGATGAACGCCGAGTAGCTGAGCGCCCGGAACAGCACAGACGCCTGATCCGCG
Organism: Kribbella aluminosa; assembly: GCF_017876295.1. Taxonomy (NCBI): domain Bacteria; kingdom Bacillati; phylum Actinomycetota; class Actinomycetes; order Propionibacteriales; family Kribbellaceae; genus Kribbella; species Kribbella aluminosa. Next base: position 3,664,762 of record NZ_JAGINT010000002.1, read on the forward strand.
TACGTCGCCTCGAAGCTCTCCAGCGCCAACGGGGACTCGTACAGGTTGCAGTCGTCCGCCCGCAACACCCAGACGGCATCCTGGTTGGTGCCCGCGCCGAGGTTGGTCGGGATGTTCGGGTCCACGTACACCGGCAGGCCCAGCAGCACCCCGGCCTGACCCTGCGCGACCACTTCACCAGCGACACCCAGCGGGTTGAACGCGCCACCCTGGGATAGGACAAGCGGACGGCTGCTGGAGTCGAGCGCCTCCAGGATCCACGACCAGCGCTGCGGGTGCATGACGATCGCTGTCGGCGGCATGAACCGCTGGGTGGCGACCGAGTTGACCCCCCGGACGATCGCGTTGTACAGCGAGTTTGCTGGCGTGGTGGCGTCGATCACCTTCGGGGTGGCCGTCGTGTACGCGACGGTCGTGATGCCGGCCGCGTTCGCCAGTCCGCGGAGCTGGCCCGAGGCGCCCGAGCCAGTCAGCACCTGCACGTCGAGCGTTCGGGCGTAGTCGGCGGACAGGTCACCGAGGACCACCCGGTCGAACGGGATGCCGGACTGCTGCAGCAGCTGCAGGCTCACGATCTGCTTTCCGGCGACGGTCGTAATGCCCGAAGACACCGCATTGGTCGTGGCCGCCGTGTCCTGGACAACGGTGTTCTGCGTCGCCTGCACGGCGGTCGAGGTGCCGGAGGCAACGGTCGGCAGGTTGATCGAGCTGACGCCGGACGGAAGCGGCTCCTTGTGCATCAAATCCGCCGTCACCCGCCCCGCCCTGGCCAATGCCACGAACTCATCCACCAGCCACGCGGGCGGCGCGAACTGGCCACCGGTGCCGGCGCCCGTACTCATGTCACCGACGCGGGTCTCCAGGCCACGGGCCGCGGTGTTGCGCCGCAGACGGTCGGCGGCATCGGCGTCACCGAGACGAGCGGATCGCATGTCTCGGAAGAACGATGGGCTGTCCGGGACCTTGTGCGGGTCGTTGTAGACCGCGGCGTCGGTGACGTAGCCGCGACCCTCGTGCGCCCTGATCTCGACGTTGTGCTTCGCAGTCGCGTCGTTGCGGGTCTCGATCTCTTCGAGTTCAGCGATCCGCTCGTCGATCTTGGACAGGTAGGCCCGGCCCTCAGTGGCAGCGCGCTTCAACTGCCGAGATTCCGGACTGCCGTCGCCGCCGCGGCGCTCCATGTCACGAAGGCAGGCGGCGACGGCATCGCGCCGGGCCAGCACGTAAGGCAGGAGCGGTTGGCCCGGCGTCCAGTTGTTCACACCGCGCTCTTCCAGATACTGGTCGATGAGGCTGCTCATGGGTGGGTCTCCAGAGGGGAGGTCGCCGACAAGGGGCGGCGAAAGGTCATTGGGGGCTCTAGCCGCCGTGGACCGGGAGATCTCTCGACCGGACAACCTCGGGACTACTCACCGAGCACTGACGCACAAGAGCGGAGAACCAAGGTCCAGCGGGCCGAACCTGCCGGGAATCGGCGGCCCGCCTTACGGCGAGGGACCGACAGCAGCACAGGTGCGTGGCGCTGGAGCTCGACTTCCACTCCACGAACGACTCTACAGCTGTAGAGGGTTCTCGGGCCACTCTGCGGACTCGGCAAGCCGCTCGACCTCGGCATCATGCTCGCGTTCGTGCGCGTGCAGGGTGGCGATCTCCTCGGTATCGAGCCGCGCGCACTCGATCGCGAGGCCCGCCAGCAGCCGGCCAAGCCACGGCGTGTTCGCTTCGGTGGCGCAGGTCGCCAGTGCTCGCTTGTCAGACGCCGACAACGAACCGAGTGCCTCCTCGAGTGCCTTGCTCATGGTCCTGCTCATCGTGGGTTCCTTTCGCGGTACTGCTTGAGCTTGCGGGCACGGTCGCCGGACTGGGGATCGTGGTAGCGACGGCGCGAACGCTCCGCACTGGCGGCACGGCAGGCCTCACAAGGCGTCTCCCCGGCCTTCCTGTGCCGCTTGTAGGCCGCGAACGTGCCGCAGGGCTGCAGGGGTCGCGTTGAGGGCACCAACGAAGCAGGCGGGCATTCAGGGCATCCCCCCTCTAATGCTGGGGAGAAAAAAGTTTGACTGCGGGTCATGGCGCGGTCACCAATCCAAAACTCAGTCACTCCGGGGAGGGCGTGTGGTCGCAGCTCGCGCAGCACCGGCGGCCGGACAGCCACCACTTCGTTCCGCAGGCGCCGGCTGTGCCCTGGCAGTGTCGGCAGGATTCACCCGGCTCCTTCGCGATGGCCTCCGCGAGCTTGCGGGCAGCAACGGCGTGCAGTCGGTAGGTCATGACACCTCCGCAGTGGCGCAGCCGGGATGCCTGCCGGTGTGGGCGTACCACGCACCTGAGTCGATCGGGGTGCCGCATCCACTGCACATCCCAACGTCTCCTGTTGATGGCGTCTGTATGTCTGTATGTCTGTCTGTCTGTGTTGGCGTGACGTTGGTACCAACGTTGGGTTGGTTGTTGGCAGCAACATCACGCTCGTCCTTGGCACGCTTGCGCCGTTGTCTCTCGCGCTCGTCGTCACGGTGCTTGAGCTGTACGAACAGGGACTGGCGGAACACGTCACCGTGGTGTTCGACCACGTACGCGTCACCCTCATCACGCCAGAAGCCGTGAGCAACCAGATCCTTCGCTGCCTGCTCCCAGTCAGCAGACCCGGCGAACCTGCGCACCAGGTGCTTGAGGATCCGCATCTCCATGTCCTCGAGCCGGTACAGGTAGTGGAGTGCTTCGGTGTGCGTGCGGACCGCGGCGTCGGACAGACCGAAGTCTGCGCACTGGTCGAAGAACTCGACGCCGTACTTCGCCCACGTCATCTCTTGACCCGCTCACGGAAGATGGCGCCTTCCTCCTGGCACAAGCAGCACAGGTCGCCGAGTTCAGGAAGGCTGAGCAACCAGCCGCGGCCGGCTCTCGACCAAGGCGCGTTGGGTGCGATCTCGTGCACGAGTACGTCATGACCTTTGCCTGTGACGACAGCAAGGCCTGCTGCCTCATCGACGGTCGCCCACACGATGGCCTTCATGACGCCTCCGCGAGTACCTGGCGAACGTCGTCGGCGTACGCGTCTGCGCGGCTCGACAGCAACAGTTCCGCGTGCCGGCGGCACCGTTCGGCGTCTACACGCAGTCGCTCGTCACGTTCGGCCAGCTCTGCCGCGGTCGCACGGCCGTTGAAGTCGGTCGTTCGTGGACGCGCCCACTCGAGAGCCTCGGCCCGGTCGAAGAACGTGGCGGCCAACGATTGGCTCAGGAGGTCCTGGAAGAAGCGCAGTCGTGTCTGCTCGGCGTCCACTATGTAGGTGGATTGGATGCGCCTCACCGGAGCGCCTCCTTGAGGAGTACGTGGATCTCGCCGGTGATCTCGTCGCTCGCGCTCAAGAATTCGATGCGCTCGCGGAAGGACTCAAGCGCTGCCAAGTTCTCGCGGTTGTGCTGGGCGATCTCTTCGGCTGTCCGGCCGCCGGTGAAGTCACCGGGGCGCAGGATGTCCGCAGCCGCCTCGCGGGCATGGTGCAGCAGGTCCCGGGCTGTCGCCTCGTTCAGGGCGGCTTGGAGGCCGGACTGGGGGCGAGGTCGTGTAGCTTGGTGTCGAGTCACGTCGCCGTTGCTCGCAGGGGCCGCGTTAGCGCGGCTCTTGCCATTCATGCCGCGTCCGGTCCGCTGGCGGCCTGGCGCGCCTCGGCCAACCAGGCTTCCACGTCCTCGACGGCGTACAGCACGCGACGGCCAACTTTGAAGCTCTTCGGCCCCTTGTTGACATGACGCCAGAATCTGACGGTCTCCGCGGGCGTCCTGCATACCTCGGCAACCTCGGCGGTCGTCATGAATCGGTCTGCCATGGTCATCCAATCGAGTAGGTTTCTCTTCCTACTCGCACGGTAGGTTGCGTGAGATACCGAGTACAACCGTTGACATACTCGAAGATTCGAGTAACGTACTCGTCATGAGAGTGTCGTTTGGATTCGGCGGCTGGGTTGCGGTCGACGATGTGGGCCTACCCGGTGTGCTGTACGTGCGCATGCGTGATGCGCAGGAGCGCCTACGTATCAGCGAGTTCTACATCGATGCGAGCCACGAGACAGCGGCCCTTGAGGCGAGGGATCTTCGAGACGTGCCGCTCGCGCAGATCGAGGAGTTCATCAATCTTGAGGCCGACCTTCTTCGCCACGGGATGAATCTTCCGGCGCCGGACCTATCAACGCTGGCCTCGCATTTCAGCTCCACCTTCGGCAATCTCGAGCGGCAGATTGCCGAAGGTGACTGGGTGGTCTCCAGCTTCGTCAGTCAGTACCTACCTGATGGTGTCGACCGGGCCGTCGTATGCCGCGATCGCCTGTTGACTGACGAAGACGCTGAAGCGGCCAAGGGATCTCCGCGCGTGATGCGGGTCGCCCCTGCCGCACGGGCGAAGTGGCGAGGACTCCGTAAGAGCGATCGGGAGTTCCGGCTGCAGGCCGGCCCCGCGGACGGCCTCACTGACGAGTTCCTCCGAGAGGTGGCGCGTGCGTACAGTGCGGCGATTCTTCGGGGGGAACGGCCGAACGTAGCGATCGCCGAGCAGACGGGTTATCCGCTGAAGTCGGTACAGCGATGGGTCTACACCGCGCGGCTCCGCCGGATCATGCCGCGCGGACAGCAGGGGAGGGCTGGCTGATGGGGTTCACCAAGGATCTGTGGAACACAACGGTCGCGGACGCCGAGGGCAACAAGACGAAGGTTCCGACTGCGCGGTTCGGCAAGGGGAAGCGCTGGCTGGCCGTATGGCACGAGGACGGCGGGCGGGAGCGGACGAAGGCGTTCGCCAAGAAGATCGACGCTGACCGCTACTGGCCGACACAGGAGACAGATGTCAGTCGCGGGATGTACATCACCCCCGCGGACGCGAAGGTCACGGTCGACCAGTGGTGCACCACGTGGCTCAAGGGGTACGCCACTCGGCGCGCTTCGACGGTCCGGCAAGCGAAGACGCACGTAGCCCTGATCACGAAGGAGTTCGGGGACCTGCCACTCAACGTCGTACGGCCGTCCGCGATCCGCAGTTGGTGTGCTTCGCTCAAGAGCGACGGATACGAGCAGAGCTACGTGTACGCGCTGCATGCCCGGTTGTCGCAGGTGATGAGCGACGCCGTACACGACAACCTGTTGCCGAAGAACCCGTGCAGCCGTCGTACGTCGCCACCGGCAGGCAAGCAGCGCCCCTACTGTGCGACCACCGAGCAGGTGTGGGCGCTGTACGACGCGTTCCCGAAGCACCTGCAGCCCGCGGTACTCCTGGGCGCGTTCGTCGGTCTGCGGACCGCTGAGGCGTGCGGCCTCCGGACGGAGGATGTGGACTTTATGCGCGGGATCGTGACGCCTGCCGTGCAGTGGCCGGCGCAGGACTTGAAGACCGAGGCGTCCAAGACGCCGATCCCGATCCCGTCCCAGCTGACGCTGCAGCTTTCGGCGGCGGTCGCGCGGTGGGGGAGCGAGTGGCTCGTGACGAACGGCACCGAGGGACAGGCGTCCCCGTGGTCGATCGATCGGGCGATGCGGTCGGTCCGGAAGCGGCACGTCAAGCCGCTGCCTCAGGACCACGCGAAGGACTGCGGGGGCTGCCTGGTGCCGGGGCTGCCGGAGGGCTTCCGGTTCCACGATCTACGGCACTACCTGGCATCACTGCTGATCAACTCGGGCGCTGACGTGAAGGTCGTGCAGGCACGCATCTGGCATGCCAGCGCGAAGACGACGCTCGACACCTACGGGCACCTGTGGCCCGACGCAGACGAGTCGACCCGCGCCGCCGTTGGTGCGGTGCTGGCGGCACGGGTCGAAGGTCTCACGGAACAGCCACGGAACGAGGGGCGGTCATGATTGCTCCGCCGCAGGTCAGAGGCCTATTGCTGGCTACACGTCGTAGTACAGCTCGAACTCGTGGGGGTGGGGGCGGAGCTGGATGGGGGCGATCTCGTTGTCGCGCTTGAGGTCGATCCAGGTCTCGATCAGGTCCGAGGTGAAGACGTCGCCTTCGAGCAGGAACTCGTGGTCGGCCTCGAGGGAGTCGATCACGGCCGGGAGCGAGGTGGGGACCTGCGCGATGCCCGCGTGCTCCTCCGGCGGCAGCTCGTAGAGGTCCTTGTCGACCGGGTCGGCCGGCTCGATCTTGTTGCGGATGCCGTCCAGGCCGGCCAGCAGCTGGGCCGAGAAGGCCAGGTACGGGTTGGCCGACGGGTCCGGGCAGCGGAACTCGATGCGCTTGGCCTTCGGGTTCGAGCCGGTGATCGGGATCCGGATGCAGGCCGAGCGGTTCCGCGACGAGTAGACCAGGTTGACCGGCGCCTCGAAGCCCGGCACCAGGCGGTGGTACGAGTTCACCGTCGGGTTGGTGAACGCCAGCAGCGACGGGGCGTGCTTGAGCAGGCCGCCGATGTACCAGCGGGCCATGTCGGACAGGCCGCCGTACCCGGACTCGTCGTAGAACAGCGGGTCGCCGTTACTCCACAGCGACTGGTGGCAGTGCATGCCGGAGCCGTTGTCACCGAAGATCGGCTTCGGCATGAAGGTCGCGGTCTTGCCGGCCTTCCAGGCGGTGTTCTTGACGATGTACTTGAACTTCATCACGTCGTCGGCGGCCTTGAGCAGCTCGTCGAAGCGGAAGTTGATCTCCGCCTGACCCGCCGTACCGACCTCGTGGTGGGCGCGCTCGACGATCAGGCCGGACCGCTCCAGCGCCAGCGTGATGTCGTCGCGCAGCTCGCCGAAGTGGTCGGTCGGTGCGACCGGGAAGTAGCCACCCTTGTAGCGGACCTTGTAGCCGCGGTTGCCGCCGTCCTCGACCCGGCCCGTGTTCCAGGCACCGGCGATCGAGTCGATCGAGTAGTGCGCGGAGTTCGCCTTGGTCTCGAACCGGACGTCGTCGAAGACGTAGAACTCGGCCTCCGGCGCGAAGAACGCGGTGTCCGCGATGCCGGTCGACTTCAGGTACTCCTGGGCCTTCCGGGCGATGTTGCGCGGGTCCCGCGAGTACGCCTCGCCGGTCAGCGGGTCGTGCACGAAGAAGTTGACCACAAGCGTCTTGGCGCTGCGGAACTCGTCGATGAACGCGCTGGTCGGGTCCGGCAGCAGCTTCATGTCCGATTCGTGGATCTGCTGGAACCCGCGCACCGACGAACCGTCGAAGGCCAGGCCCTCCTCGAAGACCTCGGGACCGAACGACGACACCGGGACGGTGAAGTGCTGCATGATGCCCGGAAGGTCGCAGAAGCGGATGTCGACGATCTCGACGCCCTCGTCCTTGACGTAGGCGAGCAGCTCCTCCGCGCTGGAAAACATACGTACTCCTAGGGTGGCTCAGAGATTCATCTGAACGTAGGGCCTGCCGGTTTCTCCGTCGTGACCCTGATGTTTCGCGGATGTTACGCCCAGCGTGTCCGCGCTGACCCACTGGTGCACGGCGATTACGCCCTGAGATATCGCGGCCCCCACAGGGCCGTCCCCGAACGTGTCCGTAGGCTAGCCATCATGGCATCATCCGCGACGCCCGCAACCGGACCCTCCGGAGAATTCCGTCACCCGGGCAATCGGCTGGGGCTGCCCAAGGACGGTCCGGGCTCGGTCGCGACCTGGGGCCGCCGGGTGCTGGCGCTGGTGATCGACTGGCTGATCGCGGGACTGATCGCGTCCGCGCTGACCGGCCGGCCGATGTGGGCCGGCGGGAACAACTACAGCCTGATGCACACCACCGCGTTCTTCGCGATGTCCGCGATCCTGGCCGGCCTGGTCGGCAGCACGATCGGGCACCGGCTCTGCGGCCTGCGGGTAGCCCCGGTCCGGGACAGCACGACGTACCCGGGGCCGCCCGGGCTGCTGGCCGGGATCGTCCGCAGCCTGCTGATCTGCCTGGTCATCCCGGCAGTCGTGTACGACCGGGAGCGCCGCGGCCTGCACGACTTGGCCGCCAAGACCGTCGTCGTACGGCGCTAACGCCGGGTCAGCAGCAGCTGTACGTCGTCGAGGTACCCGGTCCGGAAGCCCGCCTCGGAGTACGCGAGGTAGAACTCCCACATCCGCCGGAACGTGTCGTCGAACCCGAGCGCGCCGATCGCCGGCCACTGGTCGACGAACCGGTTCCGCCAGATCCGCAGTGTCCGCGCGTAGTCCGCGCCCAGGTGCCGGATCACGTCCGCGCGCAGCCCGGTGTGCTGTGCGGTGACCTCCTCGATCACCTTGATCGACGGGATCAGGCCGCCCGGGAAGATGTACTTCTGCACCCAGGTGAACGTGTTCCGGGTGGCGAGCATCCGCTCGTGCGGCATCACGATCGCCTGCACGACGCCGACCCCGCCCGGCGCCAGCCGGCGCTCGATCGCGTCGAAGTACACCGGCCAGTACCTCTCGCCGACCGCCTCGATCATCTCCACGCTCAGCACCGCGTCGAACTCGCCGATCTGGTCGCGGTAGTCGCGCAGCGCGACCTGCACCCGGTCGCCGACGCCGGCCTCGGCGGTCCGGCGCTGGGCGAGCAGCGCCTGCTGGGAGGCGATCGTGATCGCGGTCACCCAGGCCCCGCGCTGCGCGGCCCGGATCGCCAGGCTGGCCCAGCCGCAGCCGATGTCGAGCACCCGCGACCCGGACCGCACACCGGCCGCGTCCAGGATCGAGTCCAGCTTGTGGAGCTGCGCGGCGGTGAGTTCGTCGTACGACGCGGTCGCGAGATCCGCCGCGGCCGCGTCCCCGAAGTACGCCGAGGAATAGGTCAGGGTCGGGTCCAGGAACTCCGAGAACATCGCGTTGCTCAGGTCGTAGTGCCGGCTGACGTTCTCCCGGGCGCCGGCCCGGTCGTTCTCCTGCTCGCCCGGCTGCGACCTGGTGACCAGCCAGCGCAGCGACTGCGCCCACTTCGGCAGCAGGTGCCGGGTCTCCTCGTTGCTGAACCGCTCCGCGAACGGCACCAGCAGGTCGGCCAGGTCGGTGCCCGGCTCCGGATCCCAGTCGCCGGCCAGGTACGCCTCGCCGAATCCGGACCCGGCGTCCTGCCCGAGCCGGTCCAGGAACGCCGCCGTACGGTGCACTCGCATCGCCGGGCCTCCCAGCCCGTACGACCGGTTGCTGTCCAGGTGGATCGTGGCGGGCAGGTCCCTGGCGATCAGCCGGATCGCGGTCGCGGCGCCGTACCGGCGTACCGGATTGGAACGCGGCCGGGCCAGCGTCGGCCACGTCTCGGTCACCGGCTGATGGACCGCCGCCGGCATGAGGTCCGTCATGTCGTCTGTTCCCCTGTAATCCCGTCCTGGTCGCACTCTAAGGGCAACCAGCCTCCCCACGGCGCATGTCTGAACAGTTCAACTGCCCGACATGCCTCTTGGTTACAGTTTGGTCACCGGCCGCGCATGGCCTGGCGGGCACCCTTCAGACTTGTCGGCACCGGCCCCTTCGGCATCGGCACCTGCGGACGGACCGCGTCCAGCGCCTTCAGCCGCTGCAGCAGGTCGGTGATCTCGGACGGCTGCATGACCGCCGGCAGCTTCATCACGTGCTTGGTCAGCTTCCGGATGTCGATCTCACCCTCACCCTGACCGGCGACGATCTGCGTCACCGGGGCCCCGCCGGCCACCCGGCTGTGCTTCTTCGCCTCGGCGGCCAGCAGGTTCTTCACCCGGCTGGCCTGGCCTTCGCCGACCAGCACGATCCCCGGCCGGCCGACCACGCGGTGCACGATGTCGGAGTTCTTCGTGACCGCGACCGCCGGCGTCACGTTCCAGCCCCGGCGGAGCGTCTGCAGCGCGGACGCGGCCGCACCGGCCTGGCCCTCGATCTGGCTGTAGGCCGCCTTCTCGACCTTGCGGCCGAAGATGATCGTCGTGGCCAGGAAGCCGACCGCGACACCGAGCGGGATCCACACCAGCAGCGGGCCGACGAGGAAGCCGCCCAGCACGGCCAGCGCGACGATACCGAGGAAGATCCCGGCGAGCACCAGTCCGACCTTCGGGTCGGACTTCCTGGTCATCTGGTAGGCCTGCAGGATCTGCTTCAGCCTGCTGGTCTTCTCCTCGGGGGCGTCGTTCTTGGCCATCTCTACCCTGTCCTTTTATGCCTGAGCGGCGTTCATGCGTGAGTCGACCGCCTGACGGTACAGCCGCCCGGCGCGGTACGAGGACCGTACCAGCGGACCGGACATGACCCCGGCGAATCCGATCTCCTGTGCCTCGGCGTCGAGCTCGACGAACTCCTCCGGCCTTACCCAGCGCTCGACCGGGTGGTGCCGGACCGAGGGCCGCAGGTACTGCGTGATCGTGATGATCTCGCAGCCGGCCGCGTGCAGGTCCTTGAGTGCCTGGCTGACCTCGTCACGGGTCTCGCCCATGCCGAGGATCAGGTTCGACTTGGTGACCAGGCCGTAGTCGCGGGCCTGGGTGATGACGTCCAGCGACCGCTCGTAGCGGAAGCCGGGGCGGATCCGGCGGAAGATCCGCGGCACGGTCTCGACGTTGTGCGCGAACACCTCGGGCCGCGACGAGAACACCTCGGCGAGCTGCTCCGGTACGGCGTTGAAGTCCGGCGCGAGCATCTCGACGCCGGTGCCCGGGTTGAGCTCGTGGATCTGGCGGATGGTCTCGGCGTACAGCCAGGCGCCGCCGTCGTCCAGGTCGTCGCGGGCGACGCCGGTGACGGTCGCGTACCGCAGGCCCATCGTGCGGACCGACTCGGCGACGCGGCGCGGCTCGTCGCGGTCCAGGGCTTCGGGCTTGCCGGTGTCGATCTGGCAGAAGTCGCAGCGGCGGGTGCACTGGTCACCGCCGATCAGGAAGGTCGCCTCGCGGTCCTCCCAGCACTCGAAGATGTTCGGGCAGCCGGCTTCCTGGCACACCGTGTGCAGTCCTTCGGACTTCACGAGTTTCTGCAGCGCCTGGTACTCCGGGCCCATCCTGGCGCGGGTCTTGATCCACTCGGGTTTGCGCTCGATCGGGGTCTCCGCGTTGCGCACCTCGAGCCTGAGCAGTTTCCGTCCTTCTGGGGCGATCGTCACGCGTCCAAGGGTACGCGCCGCCGCTCAGCAGCGTTCCACCCGTAGGCTGATGAGCTATGTCCACCGTTGAGCTGCGTACGGATGCCGAACCGGGTACGCCGCCCGCGTCCGCTCCGGGATCCGGCGCTGGATCCGGTCCCGCGGTCCGCGGCTGGACCCGGCCGGCGCCGACGGCCCGCGAGCGGCGGAACGACGTACTGCTCGGTCTCGGGATGGCGGTCGCCGGGGTGTTCGGGACCGAGCTCGCCCGCGGCGGGTCACCGGTGCACGTCAGCCTCGGGATCGGCGGTGTCGAGCCGTACGTGCTGAGCGCCGCGGTCGCGTTGCCGCTGTGTTTCCGGCGCCGGTGGCCGATCCCGGTGCTGCTCGCGGTCGCGGTGCTGTTCATCGTGAACGGGCAGCGTGCGACGTTCGCGTTCAGCGGCAACCTGGTCACCCAGTCGACGATGTTCATGGCCGTCTACGCGGCGGTCGCCTGGGCCCGCGACCGGCGGGTGATGAAGGCCGCGGTCGGGCTGGTGTTCGTCGCGATGTTCGGCTGGCTGACGCTGAACTTCGTCAAGGCGCTGCAGGCGAACACGCTCGCGGGACCGAACCACGGGTTGTTCTCGCCGTACGTCTCGAACGTGATGATCGCCCTCTCGCTGAACGTCCTGTACTTCTTCGGCGCGTACTTCTGGGGCCGTACGGCGTGGGCGACCGCGCGGCAGCGGTTCGAACTGGAACAACAGGCGACCGAGCTCGCCGCACAGCAGGAGGCGAACGCCCGGCGCGCGGTGATCGACGAACGGCTGCGGATCTCCCGCGAACTGCACGACGTGGTCGCGCACCACATCAGCAGCATCGGCATCCAGGCCGGCGGTGCGCGCCGGGTGATGGACGCCGACCCGGCCGCGGCGAAGAACGCGCTGAACGTGATCGAGGACTCCAGCCGGAGCGCGGTGAACGAGATGCGCCAGCTGCTCGGCATGCTCCGCGCGGCCGATCCCGACCTCGACGTCGGTACGCCGGACCCGAAGGCGCCGCAGGCGGGCGCGGACCGGCTGCCGGCGCTGATCGCGGAGGCGAACGGGCTCGGCCTGGAGGTCGGGTTCCACCAGATCGGGGCGCCGGCCGAGCTGCCGAAGACGGTCTCGGTGTCGGTGTACCGGATCGCCCAGGAGGCGCTGTCGAACGTCCGCAAGCACTCGACCGCCCGCAGCGCACACCTCACGCTGCGTTACCTCGGTGACGCGGTGGAGCTGGAGGTCCTGGACGACGGCCGGCCCAAGCACGCGCCGGTCGGCAGCCGGCTCGGCCATGTCGGGATCCGCGAGCGGGTCGCGCTGCTCGGCGGCGAGAGCGAGATCGGCCCGCGACCCGTGGGAGGATTCCGGGTCCGGGTGCGGATCCCGTTGAAGAGCCCGATAGGAGTTGCAGGTGACTGACCGGATGCGGGTACTGCTGGTGGACGATCAGGACCTGGTCCGGGCCGGGTTCCGGATGATCCTGTCCGTCGAGCAGGACATCGAGGTGGTCGGCGAGGCGTCCGACGGCGAGAAGGCGATCGAGCTGGCCCTCGCGCTGCGCCCGGACGTCGTACTGATGGACGTCCAGATGCCCGGCATGGACGGCATCACCGCGACCCAGCGGATCGTCGCCGAGGATGCGGGGAAGGTGGTCATCCTCACGACCTTCGACCGCGACGACTACCTGTTCGAATCGCTGGGGGCCGGGGCGAGCGGCTTCCTGCTCAAGAACACCGCGCCCGAGGACCTGGTCGAGGCGATCCAGATCGTCCACTCCGGGCACGCGCTGCTGGCGCCGGAGGTGACCCGGCGGGTCATCAAGCGGTTCGCCGGCGCCGGCGAGCGCGTGTACCGCCCGGACCTGCTGGCCGGGCTGACCGAGCGCGAACGCGAAGTGCTCGGCCTGATCGCCCGCGGCCTCACCAACACCGAGATCGCGGCCCAGCTGTACGTCGGTGAGGCGACCGTGAAGACGCACGTGTCCCGGGTGCTGCTGAAGCTCGGCCTGCGCGACCGCGTGCAGGCGGTCGTGTTCGCGTACGAATGCGGCCTTGTCACTCCTGGGGACGACGCCTCGGCCTGATCGGTGGACCTGCGCGCATGCACAAGTCGCCCGAAGGCGACGACGCCCCGCGCGAGGCGGGCCCGGGACGACAGTTGTGCGTGCTTGCAGGTCCGCCGTGCGGATGACGCCCGTGATCACCCGCACGGGCGACGTGCGCCGAGAGCAGTCCTCACTAGCTTGGTCATCGTCGGGCGGACCAGCCCGGCTGGGGGGCTGACCTTGATGGGAACGGTGACACATGCTGAGGGTGAGTGGACTCACCCGGCGGTTCGGTGATCATCTGGCGCTGGACGACGTGACCTTCGACGTCGTACCGGGACGGATGACCGGGTTCGTCGGGGCCAACGGGGCCGGGAAGACGACGACGATGCGGATCATCCTCGGCGTCCTGGCGGCGACGGCCGGCGAGGTGCGGTGGCAGGACGGCCCGCTGACGCACGGCGTCCGCCGTGACTTCGGGTACATGCCCGAGGAACGCGGCCTGTACCCGAAGATGAAGATCCGCGACCAGCTGGTGTTCTTCGGCCGGCTGCACGGGCTCGGCCCGGAGCGGGCTTCGGAGCGGACGGACAAGTTGCTCGATCGGCTCGGGCTGGGCGAGCGCGCCACCGACGTACTCGAGACCCTCTCGCTCGGCAACCAGCAGCGGGTGCAGATCGCGGCTGCGCTGGTGCACGAGCCGATCGCGCTGGTCCTCGACGAGCCGTTCAGCGGGCTCGACCCGCTCGCCGTCGACGCGATGGTCGACCTGCTCCGTGAGGAGGTCACACCCGAGGTGCCGGTGCTGTTCTCCAGCCACCAGCTCGATCTGGTGGAGCGGCTCTGCGACGACCTCGTCGTACTGTCCCGCGGCAAGGTGGTCGCGGCCGGGTCGGTCGCGGAGCTGTCGGCCGGGTCCGCGGCGACGTACCGCCTGGTGGTGGACGGGGACGCGGGCTGGCTGCGGGACCTGCGCGGGGTCCAGGTGCGGGACGTGGCCGGCGGTACGGCGCTGTTCGACGTGCTGGACGCGGAGCTGGAGCAGAAGATCCTTCAAGAGGCGATCAGCCGCGGCCGGGTGCTGGAGTTCGGCCCGGAGCGGGTGGCGCTGAGTGACGTCTTCCGGGAGGCGACCCGATGAACGTAGTCGACAGGCCGTGGGTGCTGATCGCCGAGCGCGAGATCAGCACGAAGCTGCGGGACAAGACGTTCGTCGGCTCGACCGTGGTGATGCTGCTGATCGTGATGGCCGCGACCATCCTGCCGGCGCTACTGGTCGGCAAGGGCAGCGCGTCGAAGATCGGCGTCATCGACGACTCGGCCGCGAGGGTGGTGCAGCAGGCGTCGACCACCGTCGGCGGCAAGGGGTACGACGTGGTCCGGCTGACCGGTCGCCCGGCCGCGGAGAAGGCGATCACCGACGGCGACGTCAAGGCTGCGCTGCTGCCCGGCGCCGACGGGTACGTCGTACTCGGCAAGGACCAGGTCGACAGCGGTATCGAGAGCGCGCTGCGGGAAGCCGCGTCGACGATCGGTACCGCGGCGAACGCGGCCAAGGCCGGGTTAACCCCGGCCGAGCTGCACGCCGGGACGAAGGTCGAGGTCAGCCTGCTGAAACCCGGACCGCTGCCGGATCTGGTGTCGCACTTCGTCAACATCGGGCTGGCGCTGGTGTTCTACATGACCGCGCTCGGGTTCGGCATGATGATCGCGCAGAGCGTGGTGCAGGAGAAGGAGAGCCGGGTCGTCGAGATCCTGGCCGCCGCGGTACCGATCCGGGCACTGCTGTGGGGCAAGGTGCTCGGCAACACGGTGCTGGCGCTCGCGCAGATCGTGGTGATCGCCGGGGCGTCGCTGATCGGGTTGCTGGCCACCGACCAGGCCGCCGTACTCGAGGTGATCGCGCCGGTCGCCGGCTGGTTCGTCGTGTTCTTCGTCCTCGGGTTCGTCGCGCTCGCCGGGCTGTGGGCGGTCGCCGGATCATTGGCCACGCGGCAGGAGGACCTCGGGTCGACCACGCTGCCCGGGCAGATGATCCTGATGGTCCCGTTCTTCTTCTCGGTGTTCGCGGGTACGTCGGCCAAGACGATCGCGTCGTTCGTCCCGATCGCGTCGTCGATGTCGATGCCGGGGCGGATGCTCACCGAGGACGTGCCGATCTGGCAGCCGCTGGTCGCGATCGCAATCCTGCTGGCCACCACGGTGCTGATCGTCCGGCTGGGCGCCCGGCTGTACGAGCGGACACTGCTGCAGACCGGCCGCCGGCTCGGCTACCGAGAGGCGCTCGCGCTCAAGGCGTCGTAGGACATCGTCACAACCGGGCCCGGCGTTACAGGGGAGGGCCCGGCTGTGACGAAACCGCAATGTAGGTCGCCTGTGAGCTGTGCGTGGACCTCGACTACGGTCTCAACGCATGAACGTCGAGCTGCGCCACCTGCGGGTGGTGGTCCTGGTGGCAGAAGCGGGGTCCGTCGGACGGGCCGCCCGCTGGCTCAAGGTCAGCCAGCCGAGCCTGACCGCGCAGCTGAAGCGGATCGAGGCCGCGTTCGGGGGAGAGCTCTTCGAACGCTCGCGGACCGGCGTGACCCCGACCCCGTTGGGGCGGTACGCCGTCGACCGCGCGCGGGCCATCCTGGTCGACGTCGACCACCTGTCCGCGACCGTGTCCGCGATGACCGCCGTCGAGTCGTCCGCGGTCCGGCTCGGCGGGTTCCCGACCGCGCCGATGTCCGGGATCGCGGCCCGGCTCCGCTCGCACGGCGAGATCGAGCAGGTCAGCATCGAGGTCGAGTGGTCGTCGAGTGTCCTGTTGCAGCAGCTGGAGAGCGGGCGGCTGGACTTCGCGCTGCTGCGGGAGTTCCCCGGGTTCGAGCTCCGGCTGCCGTCCGGCGTCGAGGCGACCACGGTCATCGAGTCCGAGTCGGCGTACGTCGCGCTGTCCGCGGACCACCCGGTGGCCGTCCGGACGCGCGGTGAGATCGAACTCGCGGCGCTCTGCGACGAGGAGTGGATCGGGGAACCGCCGGACGACAGCGGGTTCCACGTGCTGTTCCGGGCGGCTTGTGAGGCGGCCGGGTTCCAGCCGCGGGTGGAGCATCACTCGGTGGACACGTCGGTGCTGATGGGGTTCGTGACCAGCGGGCAGGGCGTGGCGTTGATCTCGCCCACGTCGTACCGGATGCTGTCCTCGGACGTCACCACGCGGATGCTGGTGGGGGACCCGATCCACCGGAAGCTGGTGCTTGCCTGGAGCACGGACTCACCGCGGGCGCAGATCGCCGGAGACGTGCTGAAGATGGCGAGTACGGCGTACACGGAGGCGATCACGGAGCATGCGCGGCGGGGGGAGCACCCGCAGCGCATGCATGTCGCGTAGCTACTAGGCCGGCTTGACGGCCGGATTCTCGAACGCGGCCAGGAAGAACTCGCCGGTGTCCTCGGGGTCCTCCATCCGCTCCCGGTACTGCGAACCCATCTGCTCCTTGGGAGTGACCTTGGGGGCCACGGCCTGCTCGCCCACCGACTTCTGCTTGACCACAGGACCAGGCTCCTCCACCGACGTCGCCTCCTGCTTCGCCGCCGGCTTCTCCTTGGCTACGGGAGCCGCGGGCTGTGCCGGCTCTTCCGTGGCTACGGGAGCCGCGGGCTGTGCCGGCTCCTCCTCAGCCACCTGGGCTGCCGGTTCTTCGTGCCGCTGCTCGGCTGCGGAGGCCGCGGGCTTGTCGTGCTGCTGCTCGTCCGCGGGGGCTGCCGGCTGCTCCACCTTCGGCTCCTCGTCCACGGGAGCTGCGGGCTGTGGCGCCTCCTCCTCAGCGACCGGGGCTGCCGGCGCTTCGTGCTGCTGCTCGGCGACTGGGGTCGCAGGCTCCTCCGGCTGTGCCTCGGGGGTGGGTGCGACGACCGTCTGCTCGTCGGACTGGTTGCTCTCGGCATCCGGCGCCGGGAACTGGCGCGTGTTGTCGTACCCCGCGGCCCCACCGACCGGGAACTGCCGGGTCTGCTCGTCCGCCTGGTTCCGCGGCTGCACCGGCTCCGGCTCGTCGAACAGGTCGTCGTACGAGCTGTGGCTCTGGTACGGCACCGGCTCCTGATAGGAGCCTCCGGCAACCGGGTACACGGCAGCGACGTCCGCCTCCTGCTGCGCCTGCGCCGACTCCTGCTCGCGCTGGAGCCGCTCGGCCTCGACCCGCTCACGCCGCCGCCGCTGGACTCCGCGGACGATCAGCTGGACGGCGTACACCAGCGAGATCACCCCGAGGACCGGCACGACCCCGTTCAGTGTGTACTGCTTCAACCCGTCGATCATCCCGTTGGTGACACCGGGGACGCTGTTCAGGAAGTTCGTGGTCCGGTTCGGGATCCAGAGCCAGCAGTAGACCAGGGTGCCGAAGGCGGCGAACGCCCCGAGCGCGCCGGCGCCGGAGAAGTACGACACGACGGCCCAGAAGATCAGCGCGCCGATGCCGAAGGCGAGCGCCATCTCCTTCGCGTTCAGCTCGATACCACCCGGCGCCGCGAGCACCCCGAAAACGGCCGGTCCGGCCAGAGCAACGGCTACGCCGAGCAAGAACCCAAGAATTTTGGACACAACCCCAAGGTAGCGACGAACAGCCGTCACACCCCGCAGACACTTCGGCACCAAACGGATAGGCAACCCCTTCCCTGGGCTGTTCCCGTGGCCCGTCCTTACGAACACCGCACCTGGATCACCTGGCCGCACAGGGCGTTCCGGTGAGACGCCTCTGGTGCAACGGCTGGATGCTGGGTTGAGATTGCTGCTGGACCCGGATGTGACCGATGCCCGCGCGAAGGCGGATCAGGCCGCGCGTCTCTCGAGAGGATGAGCTGTTGCCCGCTCCGAACATTCTGCTGATCGTTTCCGACGACCATGGGTACGCCGATCGCGGCGGGCTCGGGGTGCACTCCGACGTACAGACACCGGCCCTTGACCGGCTGGCAGCGGAGGGCGTGACCTGCACCGACGCGTATGTGACAGCACCGATCTGCAGCCCGTCGCGGGCGTCGATCATCTCCGGCCGGTACCAGCAGCGATGGGGCGGCCAATGGTTCGACTCGGCCGCGTTCCCGCCGGACGACGTACCGACGCTGGCCGAGGTACTGCGCCACCAGGGCTACCGGACCGGGTACTTCGGCAAGGTGCACTACGGGAAAGAGGACGTGGGGGACAGGGCGTGCCCACCCCACCACGGCTTCGAGGAGACGCTCTACGGGCTGGCCGGGCAGTCGTTCGGGCGGCTGAACTACCTGCACCACTCTGACGACGCGGTGGAGTCGTACGGACAGCCCGCCGCACACCACATGGCGGTGCAGCCGCTGCTGTCGGGTGATGAGCCCGTTGAGCACGAGGGCTTCCTGACCGCGGAGTTCGGCCGGCGCGCGACGGAGTTCATCGGCGCGGACGACGAACGGCCGTACTTCTGCATGGTGGCGTTCAACGCAGTACACAACTTCTGCTGGCAGTTGCCCGAGTCCGAGCTGAAGGCCCGCGGCCTGCCCGCGTTCCGCGACTGGTCCCCGGAAGCGGACGGCCCGTTCATGGAGTGGTACGACGACGTGATCGTGCCGAACCTGCCGCACGGCCGCGAGTACTACCTGGCGCAGCTGGAGCTGATGGACGCCGAGATCGGGCGGCTGCTCGACGCGGCGGGTGACGACACGATCGTCGTGTACGTGACGGACAACGGCGGCTCGACCTGCAACTTCGGCGACAACTCGCCGCTGCGCGGGACGAAGTACACGCTCTGGGACGGTGGCATCCGGATCCCGATGCTCTGGCGCTGGCCTGGGCAGATGCCGGCGGGTCGCCGTACGGACGCACTGGTCAGCACGCTCGACCTGGTACCCACGCTCGCGGCAGCGGCCGGTGCAACGGTTGACGGTACGGACGGTGTCGACATCCTGCCGGTGCTGACCGGGGTGGGCGACGTCGCACACGAGAACCTGCACTGGGACTGCGGATTCCAGTGGGCGGTTCGGTCGGGCGACTGGAAGCTCAGCTGGGTCGACGACAACGCCAGCACCCGGCATCTGCGTGACTACGAGCACGCGCCGATGGGGGAAGGCTGGTTCCTCGCGAACCTCGCCGACGACATCGGCGAACAGCGGAACGAGCTGTCAGCGCAACCGGAGGTCGCCGCCCGGCTCCGCGCGCTGCACGCCGACTGGCGCGCAGCCGTCGGGCTGGAGCCTCAGACCGTCAACCCGTAGGTGATCGCGGTCGGCGGCTCCTCGTGATGGTCGATGTCCGGGCTGCGCTCGTACTCGTTCCAGGCGAGGAACTCGTCGAGCTGCCGCCGTACCGGGTCCAGAACCTCCGCGATCGTGACCTCGCGACCGAGCTCCATGGACAGCGTGGTCACGTCCGCGTCGGAGATCCCGCACGGCACGATCCGGTCGAACCAAGCCAGGTCGTTGTTGCAGTTCAGCGCGAAACCGTGCATGGTCACGCCCTGCGCGACCCGGATACCGATCGCGGCGATCTTCCGCTCCCGGCCGCGGTCGTCGGCAGCCACCCAGACACCGCTGCGACCCTTGACCCGCCCGGTCCGGACGCCGAGCTCCGCGCAGACCCCGATCAGCGCTTCCTCGAGCCGGCGGACGTAGTCCACGACGTACACGTGTGAGGCCAGCTTGACGATCGGATACCCGACCAGTTGCCCGGGTCCATGCCAGGTGATCTTGCCGCCGCGATCGACGTCCACCACCGGTGTACCGTCCAGCGGTCGCTCGTGCGGCTCGGTACGCTTCCCGGCCGTGTAGACCGGCGGGTGCTCGAGCAGAATCACCGTGCCGGAGCCGGTGCCATCAGCAACCAGCGCGTGCAACCGCCGCTGCTCAGCCCAGGCGGCCTCGTACTCCACCGCATCGCCGCCGAACCCGGCCTCCACATACTCGATACCACTCACCTGATAACCCTCACACCCCCGAGTCTAGGTCCCACCCGCTCACCCCCGCCCATGGCCCCACTCAGCCCGAAGCCGCCGCCGCTCGCGCCTGGCGCATAGGTGCCGCCCGCCCACACCCCCGCACCCCGTGCGTAGGTGCCGCCCGCCCGCACTCCCGTGCGTAGGTGCCGCCCGGCCGCGCCCCCGTGCGTAGGTGCCGGCCTGTTGCGCCCGGCATGGAGGTGCTGTCCGGTCCGGCGCGTGGTGCTGCCGGGGCGCGGACCGCTCCCTGGGCTGTGGATAACTTCCGCAGGGGTGTGCGCGATCGGTGCATCCTCTTGGGCATGGACCTCGCAGATCTCGCCGGCTACAGCCTGCGCCGGCAGCTCGGGTCCGGATCCGCCGGCACCGTCTGGCAGGTCCGGGACCGCGCAACCGGCCGCAACGCCGTGCTCAAACACATCCCCACCGGCACCTTCCCCGACAGCCAACGCGTCCGCGAGGACCTCACCAAACTGACCCGCCTCCGCCATCCCCACATAGCGTGCCTCGCGGACTTCCGCGAAACCGAAACCGGCTGGATCCTGATCAGCCAACACCTCGCCGCCGGCACCCTATCCGCCCTCCTGACCCGCCGAGGCCCGCTCTCCCAAGGCGAGCTCGTCACCCTGCTGGCCCCCCTGGCCTCGGCCCTGTCCTACCTCCACGACTGCGGCCTCACCCACGGCTCGATCACCCCGAACAACATCATGTTCGACGCAGACGGCCGCCCCATCCTCACCGACCCAACCCTGCGCCGAGGCACCCCTCAATCCGACACCCAATCCCTGTCGCAGCTGGCCCACCGATCCGGCGCAGATCCCCACCTCTTCACCTCCACCCTCTTCACCACCCCACCCCTCAAAGCCATCCCCACCCGCCTCCTAACCCTCTCGCCGGCCGAGCCCATAGAACTCGCCATCCCCCCAGAAGGCCTCCTCCCACCCAGCCTCCCAACACCGCCTTCCACCGCCCGACCAACAACCCCCACCAACCCCCTCGAACCGGCAGCCCCACCAACGACCTCCGCCACCGAACACGCATCCCCCGACCCGCCACCGCAACCCGCCCGCGCACACATGCCCAGCAAGCCACCGACAAGATCCACGAACTCTGCCGCCGAAGCACAAAAGGAACCCGCCGGACCCCCTACCCCCCGCGAAGCAAAAAGCGAACCTGCGGGAGCCTCCGCTTCCCGCGAAGGACAAGGGGGTGCTGCCCGAGCCCCTGCGCCCGGCGAGCTCGAAACGGGATCTGCCGGAGCCCCCACCCCCGCTGCCTCCGACATCCGCCCGACCGCTCCAAGCGAAGCGCCCAAGGCTGCGACACCACCCCCGCCGAACCCCGCCCAGGCACCTCCCGACTCCAGCGCACCCAACGATCACCCCACCAACGACACCGCCACCCGTACCAATCGCCGCCAGAGCCCACCCACCCCGCCCGACGATGACGACACCCCAACCCTCGCCCGCAACCCACTCGCACCACCGCCACCAAGCACACCCCCACCCCGGCCAACGAATCACCCACCCCAACCCGAGCACCCCACTCCCACCACCCCAAACCCCAAACGCCCCCGCGTAAGTCGCCGGACCAAAACCCCCACCGGCCGCACAATCCGCACCACCCGCTCCGCCCACCGCTGCACCCCCCAACCCATCCCCAACACCCCAATCCACAACTCCTCGAACACCACCGACCCCTTCGACCCCAGAACCACACCCCACATCAGCACGCCTCCCAGCGCCCCGCGCATCACGCCGAGCAGCACGGCCCTCAACGGCATGCCTCACGCCGGCCCGACAGCAGGCGACCGGTGCTGACGCGCCCCGTGGCGCTGCAACCGCGGGCGGTACCGCCCGCGACGTCGAGGCTCGCCCTGCTGCGCTTGATGGCTACGGGACGAACGATGGTGCGGCTGCTGGTCATGCCGCCGCTGTTGATGCGGCTGATGCCAGTGTGGGATCCGGTGGTGTGGGATCCGGTGGTGCGGGATCCGGTGGTCCCGGATCCGCTGGTGCGGGATCCGCTGGTGTGGGACTCGGCGGTGCCGGATCCTGTGGTCCAGGCGCGGGTGGTCATGGGACGGCCGGTTCTAGGACAGACGCTCTTGGGACGGGTGGTCCTGGGACGGGTGGTCCTGGGCCGGGTGGTCCTGGGCCGGGTGGTGCAGATCATCGTGGTGGGATTCGTGGTGGTGGGCGGTTGCGGCGTGCGGATGGGCACCGGCGCGTTCGTCTGCGGCGTCGGGGGGCTGTTGTTGGTGGGCGGAGGTTTGGGCGGTTCACGCATCCGGCGTACGGCATTCTCGCTGCGGTCGCAGCCGGCGCTGTCGTCGTACTCGTGTTAGGCATCGCCGCAGTACGCACCCTCGACACCTCGACAACCGCGCAGTCCGAACCGCTCCAATCGCCCCCGGTCCCACCGCTGACCGCCACCCGCCCGACGTCCCCGCAGGGAACACCCACGCAGCCGAGGACCACGGCGGTCGCCTCCACGCGTCCCACGTCTACCCAGCCGACCTCAGCTCAGCCCACCTCCACGCAAGTGGTGACGACGCCATCCGGCAGGCTGCCGACGCGGGCGGGCGAGCCGACGCGAGCGTCTACGGGGGAGACGTCGCCTGATCAGAGCACGATCGCGACTGTTGATCCGGTTGGGTGGTTGCGGACGTTGGAGGCGCTTGATGCCCAACGTTCGAAGGCGTTCTGGACTCTCGACATGGCTGCGCTCGACGAGATCTACGTACCGGGCAGCTCTCCTTGGGCCGCTGATCGTGCGCTGTTGGCGAGCTATCGGAAGCAGAAGGTACGCGTGCAAGGTCTCCAGATCACGATCGAGAGCACCACGATCGCCGCCCGTACGCCGACCACCGTCACGCTGCGCACCGTCGACCACCTCACCGCCGGTGCAGCCGTTGACCAGGAGGGCACCAAAACCCCACTCCCACCAGGCCAACCGTCGGCGCGGCTGATCACCCTCACCGCCGTACATCCGAGCCCCAACCGCCCGGGCAGCCAGCCCTGGCGCATCACCACCGTTGCCCAAGCGTGACCCCCTGCACGCCCGTGCCGCACGCTGTCGCGGAGCCCGTCGCGATCAACCTCTGCTCGGAGAAGCCCGGCAAACTCCAAGCGCCCGGACAGCCCGCTGGCCGGGTGGACGATCAACGCCGTCCGTACAGTGTTGCGTCGTGCTGCGCGGCGTCGTGCGACGTGTGCCGTGCTGCACCGTTCGCGTCGTGTGATCGGGGTGATGTCGCCCAGCTGATCGTTGTGAGTCGCGCTGTGCTGAGTCGTGCCGCGTCCGTGCCGTGCCGTGCGGTGACGTGTCATGCCGCGCCGTTCGCGCCGTGCCGTCCGGGTCGTGCTGGGCTGGGTCGGTCGCACTGGGCTGGGCCGGGTCGTGCTGGGCCGGATCGTGCTGAGCCGCGTCGTGTGGTGCTGCGCCGGATGGTGCTGCGCCGTGTGTGCCCTGTCGTGCTGGGCTGGTGTGTCGTCTCGTGGTGCGTCGGGCGGGAGGGGGCGAGGGGTGGCTTGGTGGGGGTCGAGGGCGTTGTTGGGTGACTAGTCCGGCGGCAGTGCGGGGTCTACGTACACCGTCCTCGTTGTTAGGCGAGGGCGGCGGATACTGCGGTGGTGATGTGGGGGTGGTGGAAGGTGAAGCCGGTGGATTGGAGGCGGGTTGGCAGGGCGCGTTTGCTGCCTAGGAGTTCCCAGGCGAATTCGCCGAGGGCGAGCTTCAGCAGGGTGGACGGGACGGGGAGGGCAGACGGGCGGTGGAGGGCCGTTGCGAGGGCTTCGGTGAACTCGGTGTTCGTTGCTGGGGTTGGTAGTGCGATGTTGACCGGGCCACTGATGGTGTCGGTCTCCGCTACGTGGCGGACGGCGCGGATCCAGTCGGTGAGGGAGACGACCGGGAAGTACTGCGTTCCCGGACCGAGGCGTCCGCCGAGGCCTAGGCGGAACGGGATTGACAGGAGCTGGAACGCTGGGGCCTTGCGGTCCAGTACGACGCCCGTGCGGAGGGCGGCCACTCGGCTGCCCGCGGTGCGGGCGGGTTCGAGCGCGCCCTCCCACAGACGGACGACGTCGGCGAGGAAACCGTCGCCGAGGTCGGAGTCCTCTGTGAGGATGCGGTCGCCGAGGTCGGTGCCGTAGCCGCCGATCCCGCTCTGCGTGATCAGTACCGGTGGGCGGTCGAGTTGCGTCGCGGCGGCCGCGAGCGTTGCCGTCGTACGGACGCGGCTCTCGCGGATCTTCAGCCGGTACGTCGGTGTCCACGGGCGGCCGATGTTCGCGCCGGCCAGGTTGACGAGTACGTCGGTCTCGTCGAGTGCGGCCGGGTCCAGGTCGCCGCGGGCCGGGTCCCAGCGGAGCTCGTCCGGTGCTGCCGGGGTACGCCGTACCAGCCGCAGTACTTGGTGGCCGTCGGCAACCAGATCGCGGGCGAGTGCCCGGCCGAGGAAGCCGGACGCGCCGGCCAGTACGTATTTCATCCCGTGCTACTCCCTGTTGGGTGAACGAGAAGGCGCCGGTGACCGTCCCCCGCGGGGAGGACAGGCACCGGCGCCGTCGTCGATCGGATCAGACGTCGAACTGGGCCTCTTCGAGGCGCTGCTTCACGGCCGTCAGGTACCGGGCCGCGTCGGCGCCGTCGACCAGGCGGTGGTCGTAGGTCAGCGCCAGGTACACCATCTGCCGGATCGCGATCGTCTCGCCGAGCTGCGGGTGGGTGATGACGACCGGGCGCTTCACCACGGCACCGGTCCCGAGCATGCCGACCTGCGGCTGGTTCAGGATCGGGGTGTCGAACAGCGCGCCCCGGCTACCGGTGTTGGTGATGGTGAACGTACCGCCCGCCATCTCGTCCGGCAGCACCTTGTTGTTGCGAGTGCGGTCGGCGAGGTCGGCGATCTTCTTCGCCAGACCGGCGATGTTCAGGTCGCCCGCGTTGTGCACGACCGGGACCATCAGGCCGCGCTCCACGTCCACCGCGATGCCGAGGTGCTCGGCGGCGTGGTACGTGATCTCGCCCTTCTCCTCGTCGATCGACGCGTTCAGCTTCGGGTACTGCTTCAGCGCGTCGACCGCGGCGAGCGCGAAGAACGGCAGGAAGGACAGCTTGGTGCCTTCGCGGGCCTCGAACTCGGCCTTCTTCGCGTTCCGCAGCTTGGCGATCTCGGTGACGTCGACCTCGACCACGGTGGTCAGCTGGGCCGAGACCTTCAGGCTGTTCACCATGTGCGCGGCGATCGCCTTGCGGATCCGGCTCATCTTCTCGGTGGTACCGCGCAGCGGGCTGATCGTCGCGGCCTTGGCTGCCGGTGCCGGAGCGGCGGGGGTGGCGGCAGGTGCGGCGGCTGCCGCGGCCTTCTTGGCCTCGGCGGCGGCGATCACGTCCTGCTTGCGGATGCGGCCGCCGACGCCGGTGCCCTGCACTGCGTTCAGGTCGACTGCGTGCTCCGCGGCCAGCTTACGGACCAGCGGGGTGACGTAGTTCGGGCCGTCGGCGGCGGCACCGTTCGGCGACGCGGCCGGTACGGCGGGAGCCGGAGCAGCAGCGGGTACGGCGGAAGCGGGGGCAGCAGCAGGCGCGGGCGCCGAGGCGGCCGCCGGGGCAGGTGCAGCTGCCGGAGCGGGAACTGGTGCAGCAGCCGGGGCGGGTGCTGCGGCGGGAACCGGAGCCGGAGCTGCAGCCGGGGCCGAGGCGGCCGGAGCAGCGTGGGCCGGAGCGGCGGCGGGGGCCGAGGCAGCCGGAGCAGCGGGGGCCGGAGCAGCGGGGGCCGGAGCAGCCGGGGCCGGGGCGGCGGCGGGTGCTGCGGCGGGGGAGCCGGCGCCTACGATGGCGAGCTCGGCGCCTACCTCGACGGTTTCGTCCTCGGCGACCTTGATCTCCAGGAGCTTGCCGGCGATCGGCGACGGGATCTCGGTGTCGACCTTGTCGGTGGAGACCTCGAGCAGCGGCTCGTCCACGGCGACGTCGTCGCCGACCTGCTTGAGCCAGCGGGTGACCGTGCCCTCGGTAACGCTCTCGCCCAGGGCCGGCAGGGTCACCGACGTACCCGAAGCGGCGGCGGGCGCCGGGTCAGCGGCGGCCGGAGCAGCAGGCGCGGAAGCGGCCGGGGCCGGAGCGGAGGCAGCTGCCGGGGCCGGAGCCGCGGCGACCGGAGCGGCTGCTGCCGCCGCAGGAGCAGCAGCAGGAGCAGCGGCGGGCGCCGGGTCAGCGGCGGGTGCAGGAGTCTCGGCGGCCGGGGCTGCGGGGGCGGGAGCCTCGCCGGCGTCGCCGATGACGGCGAGTTCGGCGCCGACCTCGACGGTCTCGTCTTCGGCGGCCTTGATCTCCAGCAGGGTGCCGGCGACAGGGCTCGGGATCTCGGTGTCGACCTTGTCGGTCGACACCTCCAGCAGGGGCTCGTCAACGGCCACCGTGTCACCGACCTGCTTGAGCCAGCGGGTGACGGTTCCTTCGGTGACGCTCTCCCCGAGGGCCGGCAGGGATACAGAGGTCGGCATGACGGTCGTTGCTCCTTCGTCTGATCGGTCGAGTGTCAGCCTACGGTGCCGCCGGAGCGCGCGGGATCCGGGTCACGGCCGTCCCCCACGCTCCTGCAGCCCCAACCTACTGGGGTGAACCAGCAGGGTCAGTCATGGAAGTGCAAAGGTTTCCCGGCCAGCGCCAGATGCGCCTCGCCGAGGGCCTCGTTCTGGGTCGGGTGGGCGTGCACGAGCGGCGCGACATCGGCCGGGTACGCCTCCCAGTTGTAGATCAGCTGCGCCTCGCCGATCAGCTCGCCGACACGGGAGCCGACCATGTGCAGCCCGACGATCGCGCCGTCGCGGGCGCGGACCAGCTTCACGAAGCCGGACGTCTTGAGGATCTGCGACTTGCCGTTCCCGCCGAGCGGATAGTTGAGGATGTCGACCTCGCCGTACTTCTCCCGCGCCTGGTCCTCGGTCAGTCCGACCGACGCGACCTCCGGCTCGGAGTACGTCACGCGCGGGATCCCGGTCTCGTCGATCGGCGTCGGCGACAGCCCGGCGATGTGCTCGGCGACGAAGATGCCCTGCTGGAATCCGCGGTGCGCGAGCTGCAGCCCCGGCACGATGTCGCCGACCGCGTACACGCCCGGCACGCTCGTCTGCAGCGTGGCGTCGACGGTCACGAACCCGCGGTCCAGCGCGACGCCGACCTCTTCGTACCCGAGACCGGCGGTGTTCGGTCCCCGGCCGACCGCGACCAGCAGTACTTCGGCCTCGATGACCTCGCCGCCGGCCACGTGCACCTGCACCCCGGAATCGGTCACCGTGACGGATTCGAACGGCGTACCGGTCTTGAAGGCGATCTTCCGCTTCCGGAACGCCCGCTCCAGCGCCTTCGAGCAGTCCGCGTCCTCGGCCGGGACGAGCCGCGGCAACGCCTCGACGATCGTCACGCGGGTGCCGAACGACGTCCACGCGGACGCGAACTCGACGCCGATCACGCCGCCGCCGAGGATCACCGCGGACTCCGGAACCCGGTCGAGCGTCAGCGCGTGCTCGCTCGCGATCACCCGGTGCCCGTCGAGCTCCAGCCCGGGCAGCGACTTGGAGTAGGAGCCGGAGGCAATGATGACGTTGCGGCCGGTGTACGTCGTGTCGCCGACCTGGACCGTGGTAGGAGAGGTGAGCCGCCCCTCGCCCTCGATGACCGTGATGCCGCGGGCCTTCAACTGGCCCTGCAGCCCCTTGAACAACCGGTCGACGACGCCGTCCTTGTACTTGTTCACACCGCCCATGTCGACGCCCTCGAGCGTCGTCCGGACCCCGAACTGCTCGCCCTCGCGCGCCGAGTCGGCGACCTCGGCGGCGTGCAGCAGCGCCTTGGTGGGGATGCAGCCACGGTGCAGACAGGTGCCGCCGACCTTGTCCTTCTCGATCAGCGCCACGGACAGGCCGAGCGTCGCGGCCCGCAGTCCGGCGGCGTAGCCACCGCTGCCCCCGCCGAGAATCACCAGGTCGTACGTCGTACCAGCGTCAGTCACAGGTTCCTCCGTGGTTCCGGTCGAGGCAGGCGGTCCCGGATCGCGGGCCCCGCCCGGCGCCATCCTTTCACCGATAACCCCCGGATCCACCCCCGGGCCGGTTCTGGCGTGCCGGTGGCGAGCGGCCGCAACCGTTATCCAGGATTCAGGACCCGACTTGCACAGATAGTGGACACTTACGTCATGAAGCCGGTTCGGCCCTTTAGGGACGAACCGGCAGGTCAGACCGGTAATCGGGTCGAGATACCACGCGCGCTGGGGTCAGCACAAGGGTGCTTTGAAGAATATGCGGGAGGAACCGTGCTCGACCTACTCGACTCTTGGCTAGTCCATCTCCGCGCCGAACGGAAGTCGGCGCGCACCGTCACGGTCTACCGGGCCGGTGTTGAGCAGTACGGGGAGTACTGCCGCGCCAACGGACTGCCCGAGGTGATCGACCGCAACCAGGTGCGCGCCTGGCTCGCCCACCTGATGGACTCCGGGTTTGCGCCAGCGACCGCTGACATTCGGCTCACCGCAGTGAAGCAGTACGCGGCCTGGCTGGTCACCGAGGATGAACTCGACAGCGACCCCATCGTCCAGTTGAAGGCGCCGAAAATCGGCGAGAAGGTGGTCCGGCCGCTGTCGGCCGACGAGATCAAGGCCCTACTCGCCACGTGCCGGGGCAAGGATCTGATGCCCCGACGGGATGAGGCGATCATCCGGCTGCTGCTGAACTCCGGCCTGCGCGCATCCGAGCTGTGCGGCCTGCGGGTGCCTGATGTGAAAGTTGCCACCGGCACCGCTCTCGTGCAGGGCAAGGGGGACCGTGAACGGGTTGTCGAGTTCAACGCGCAGACCGCCCGTGCGCTCGACCGGTGGCTGCGGGTACGGCGTACCCATCCGAAGGCAGGCACGTCGGCGCTGTGGCTGGGCGGGATGGGCCGAAGTTTTGGATACGGCGGCCTTCATCAGATGCTGACCGCGCGCGGCCTCCAGGCAGGGATCGAGGGCCTACATCCGCATCTCCTGCGGCACACCTGGGCGTCCCGCAGGAAGGATGCCGGGCTGTCGGAACAGTCGCTCATGACCCTTGCCGGTTGGCGGTCTCCCCGGATGCTGCGGCGGTACACGCAGTACGCCGACGCCGAACGGGCGATCGCCGAGTCCCGGCGCCTGGATGTGGACGGCGACCTCTGAACCCCGGACGGAATCGCCTTTGTCTTGTCCAGTGTGCCGTGTAGCGTTTTGCGTACATAGTTGCTCCTGGCGGTCGTGTCCGAACCGAAGTGCCGGGAGGGAACGTAGCCCGGAATAGGCGTAGGACGGCAACAAGCGCAGCCACGTGACCGGCCGGTCGGCAGGTCCGTCACGGGACGCCTAGCGCAGGTTCCCTAGCCTGTGGAGGCTTTCCCGTGCCCGCGAACGATCCCGAAGTGCGGTCCCTGGCCGCCCGCATCATGGCCGCCGAACGCTGGGGCCACACCACCGACAGGACCGCTGCCACCGCACCAGCCCGCGCGGGCCTGCGTGCCAAGTTCGCCCGCGAGGTCGATCCCGACGGCATCCTGCCAGCGGACGAACTCGAAACCCGCGTAGGTCATCTGATGCATGCGCACATGCTCCGGATGAGCCTCGCATCGAAGGCTAGCCGTGCCCGCCGTCGCGCCGAGCGCGACGCCTCGTAGCACCTTCTCTCGCTGGCCTGGCACTGGTCAGCTTTCACACTCACCACGGGCAGCGGTCAGGCGCCCCGGTTCACCACCTGAGGAACCAACGTGCCACCTGGCGAAAAGAAAGATGGCCGCCCCGATGCAAAGGAAGTGGCCGCCCCTACTCGGGCGGCCACCACGAGCGGCCCCGACGGCAAGCTCAAGTCCACTGTAACTCCTCCGTGGGAACCGTCTGCATGGTTTCGCGGGCAGATCGTCCGGGTTGCGACCCGGACGCGTCTGGTCGCGCTGCCGTACGACGGCACGACCGTGGTTGTCGTCGCGCTGCGCCATGCGCAGCCCGGCTCCCGCGAGGACCGCACCTGCGATCGCTGCCGCGAGTACGTCCCACCGATGTCCGCGAAATTCTTCTGCGGCGCACAGCACTTCCGGATCAGTGGTCACGTTTGCGGCGTCATGACCTTCGGGCTGTGTGACCGCTGTCGGCGGCTCGAAGGTCTCACCATGGGGCAGGTGACCCCGTGACCGCCGGTCATCTAGGCGACGCTCCATCCTGTTCGGCCACTTCAGCCGGTTCATCCGGTTCCCTGAGAGGGGGGTGCAAGGAACTGGATGAAGTCCGTGCATGGCTGTCTCGGTTCATCTGCACCGTGGACGACAGCGACTTGGATCTGCTGACCCTGTGGGCTGCGGCGACACACCTGGCCGTCGAGACGTACACGAGTCCTCGCTTGGTGATCGACTCGCCCGTACCAGGTTCAGGGAAGACGACATGCCTGGAGCATCTGGAGCGGCTCTGCTTTCACCCGGTCCAGATGGCGTCCCTGTCCTCGCCCGCGTTGTTGGTGCGGATGCTCGACAAGGGCCTGCGGACGATCCTGATCGATGAGGCGGACCGGTCGCTCAACCCGGATATGGACGGCGTCGGCGAATTGCTCGCGATCCTCAACTCGGGCTACAAGCGGGGCGGTACGCGCCCGGTCCTGACGCCCGTGAAGGGGGGTGGGTGGGACGCGGTCGAGATGTCGACGTACTCCCCGGTCGCCATGGCGGGCAATAACCCCAACCTTCCCGACGACACCCGGAGCAGGTCCATCCGGGTGCTGCTGATGCCGGACATCAACGGCGAAGCCGAGGATTCCGACTGGGAAATGAACGAGGCCGAGGTGCTCGACATCGCCGAGCACCTGAGGGACTGGGTCGACACGGTCCGCGACATGGTCCGCGAGAACCGGCCGCCCTTGCCCGTGGAAATCCGTGGACGGGCCAAGGAACGGTGGTTCCCGCTGAAGCGGGTAGCCGCAGCGGCAGGGGGGCAGTGGCCGGACCTGGTGGATCAGATGGCCGTGCGCGATATCCGACGCATCGAGATCGAACGAGAGGAAGGGATCATGCAGGAAAAGCCCGCGATCGTGCTGCTTCGACACATCTGTGAAGTGTGGGAACCCGGCGCGACCTTCACCCCCACCGAGCACCTCCTCTACAAGCTGATCGACGTCCACCCGGATGCGTGGGACGTCGCTCCCGCTCGACCGAAGGCGCTCACGGCTCAGCGAATGGGCCGGATGCTGGTGAACTCGTTCAACATCCACAGCGCCCGACCGGACACCAACGGCAAGCGTGGATACGTCTCGACGGACCTCGATCCGGTTCTACGCCGGTTCGGTATGACCCTCCCTGGGAAACCGGATGAACCGGCTGATCTGGCCGAACTGGATGGTCCATGGACAGCGATCTCGGTCGAGCTCGGGGCTACCGAGATCCGATGACCCACCCGCCCGTGTTCTGCGGGCGCCGTAGGCGCCGTGTCCTTCCGATGGCTCTGCAGGCATGGGAGATCGCACAGCCATCGGGGGTGGGGCTCCATAAAGCGGAGCCCCACCGAGGCTCCGCCTCGGTGAATCAGTAACCAATCCCGGAGGCGACTGGTAAATGATTAACAACCCGGCGAAAAGGGGGCGAGGGCGCCGCGCGGTCACCGTCACGCTCCCGCCCCCTTTTCGTGTGTGCGTGGCTTCACAGATGCGCTGTGAAAAGGGTCCTGGCGGAAGATTTCGGCCGCCCCTACCCCGGCGGCCGTCACGCAGGGTAGTAACCTCGAAGAAAGGCACAACCGATGATTTGTTCGAGTTGTGGCGCGGAGTTCCAGGCGCCACCGAAGGCCCCCAAGGGCGGCAAGCCGAGGTCGCGTTGCGACGCCTGCCGGTCGTCTCGGGCGTGGCTCGACGGCACCACGTACCGGAACCTCCGGGAGCAGGTGCTCCGCGAGGAGACCGGCTGTCACCTTTGCGGGCAGCCGGTGGACAAGTCGATCCAAGATCGCGCCGACCCGAGGGTGGGACAGGTCGACCATGTGGTACCGGTGGCAGATCGGCCCGATCTTGCCAACGAGCGGAGCAATCTCCGCCTCGCGCACCGGCTCTGCAACCTACGCAAGGGTGCTGGTCCGGCGCGCGGCACCGGCAGGAAGCCCGTGCCACAGCGGCAGCAGTGCCCAGACTGCGGGTCGTACTGCGGCCCCAACCTGCCGGGCGCGATGACGCATTGGTGCCTGTGATGGACGCCGAGGAGCTGCCCGACGACCCCCGCATCGGTGAGGTGTACTCCCCACCGATGGCGACGGCGCCCTGTGTCGCCTGTGGTGGGGAGCGGCTCGTGCAGCCACCGGCCGCGCCACC
The DNA here is from genome assembly GCF_017876295.1 of Kribbella aluminosa. NCBI lineage: Bacteria > Bacillati > Actinomycetota > Actinomycetes > Propionibacteriales > Kribbellaceae > Kribbella > Kribbella aluminosa. The sequence goes on from NZ_JAGINT010000002.1 coordinate 3,697,106, forward strand.
GGAACCGCGCCGCCACCGTTGGTCCCGGCGCCGCACTGAGACGGTGGAGGAGGAGCCGCCGCGCGTCTGGTCGTGGTTGCGGCGGCCGGACGCGCGGCGCCTTCCCGGGCACTGCCCGCATTGTGGGGCGCAGTGAGGTGGACCGCGACGTGTCCGTGTCGGTGGCGCTGCGGCTGCGGCGCGTCGCGGCGGACATGCGCCGCCGGGGCGATCCGCTGTGGCGGGTGGTCGCACAGGAGTCGGATCGGTTGCTCGCAGCCCCTGAAACCGGCTGTGCGGGCTGCGGTGGCGAGATACCCCACAGCAGCGGCCGTGGTCGCCCCCGCAGGTATTGCCTGAAATGTGCCCCGCGGAAAAATGGCGGAAAAATCGCGGATTCCGGGATGGTTGCCTGAGGAGGCAAACAAATGTCCGTGAAAATTGGCGACATTCTCGAAGCCGAGGAACGGTTGGCGCAGGCGGAACGCGAGTTGCGCGAGGCAACCGAGCCGAAGAACTGGTCAGCGCACGAAAGCTCCGACGCGCTGGGTATGCGGACCGTGCATCTGCACCCGAGTCACTTTGAGCGCCTGGATCTGCTGCGCGAGGGCGTGCAGCGCGCGGACGCCAACCTCCGTGCACTGTGGCGCACGGCTGCCGGGATCGAGGACTGAAATGCAACGTCTCGAAGATCTGAAATTGCGCGGGGCAAGGACCACCGCGCCCACGATCGCCGTCGCGGTGCCAGTGGCGGCAGTAGCGGCGGCTGGCACTGCTGCCGCTCGTGCTGTACCGGCGGCTCCCTCGGCCAAGCTGCCGCCGGTACGGCACATCACCGAGCGCATTGCCGTCCTGGATGGGTGGATCGAGCGCCGCGCCAGCGGCGGGATCTCCTGCCATGGTGAGCAGGTCTGCGCGGCCTACGCGAAGCTGCGGCGCGCTGGCAAGCGTGCTCACCGCGACTTCGACGGAGTGGTCCGCGATATCCGGCGCCTTGGTGACGCACCGATCGAGACACGGGTCGAACGCGGCTGCGGCCGGGCGGTGCTCCGATGAACGCCTTCAGCGCGCGCGAGGTCGCGCTGGACGCCTACCGAGTTGCCAGGGGCGCCCCGATCCGACCCCCGATGGGCGGCACCCTCATCGGGGTCCGTCAGGCCGACGTGGATCGTCGGCGGCGCGAGCTGTTCCAGCGTGCCGAGGCTGCGTGCCTGACCGCGCTGGACGGGCCGCCGAAGTTCACCTTCCGCGAGCCTGACAATGATGCGCTCCGGGCGCTCCTCGTGGAGATCCGGCGTGAGCTTGCTCCGAGCAACGAGGTAAATACCGGTGGCGTCTGAAGATCTCACCTTCGATGTAATTGCCCGCGACCACGCGAGCGGCGTTCTGCTGCGGATTGCCGCCGCGACGCGGGGCCAGGCGGCCGCATTGTCGGCGAGTACGCGGGCCACTGCCGAAGCTGCGGGCATCAGCGCCAAGCTGCAGGCCGCGCGGGACCGCGAGGCCGACGTCGTCGGCCGGGTCCAAGTGGCCGAACAGCGGCTGGCCGAGGTCCGGGCCAACGGCTCCGCGAAGGCTAGTCAGGTCGTCCGCGCCGAACAGGCACTCGCGAAGGTGCGCCGCGACGCCGAACGCGCGGCCACGGCCGTAACCCGGGTAGAGGAGTCCGAGAACGACGGTGGGAAGTCCGGTAGAGGCTGGGTCCGGGGCTTCCTGCACTGGATGGGCGTCGGCACGAAGGACATCGTGCAGTCGGCCAAGGACGCCGCGTCGGCGGCCGGTGGCGGATTCTGGTCCGGCTTCCAGGGCGTCTTGAAGACACCGCTCATCGGCCCTGCGGTCATCGCCGGTCTCGCCGCTACGGTGGCGGCGCTCCTGGTCCCTGTGGGCGCCCTCGCGGCCGGTGCTGTCGTACTGGGTTTCGGCTCCGGGCTCGCCGCCCTCGGGCTGGTGTTCGCCGCGAAGGCCGACGGCGTGAAGGCGGCGTGGAAATCGACGCTGTCCGACATGGGCGACCAGATGACCGAGCTGTCGACGCCCTTCCAACGGACCCTCATCCTGATGGCATCCGTTGCCCGGAGCACCTTTGCCGGACTCAAGCCGGAACTCGCCGCCGCGTTCGCCACGCTGGCGCCCAGCGTCCTCGATTTCGGAACCAAGCTGGCCGAAGGCGTCGCCCGGCTCGGGCAGTCCTTCCGTCCGCTCTCGGCGGCGTTCGCCGCCCTGCTGGGGCAACTCGGTCCGGGGCTGTCTGACATGCTCGGCTCCCTGTCGCTCGGTCTGAGCAAGCTCTCGGTGAGCGTCGCGAAAAACCCCGGGGCGATCGCCGACCTGGTGCGGGGAGTCGGTGCGCTGACCGGCGACCTGTTGAGTTTGGTCGGAATCTTGAACGACACCGACGGCGCGTTCCGGCGGCTGACCGGGATCGGCAGCGTGACCGTGCTGATGGCCGCGCTGCGTACCGTGGTGTTCACCACCATCGGCCCATTCGTCGGACTGGCCGCCGCCGCGGGTGCCGTGATGGACACCCTCAGCCGGTGGATGAAACCTGTCGGCGCCGGTTTCCACTACACCGCCACCACGGCGACCGAGGCCGCGACCGCCACGAAATATTGGACGCAAGGATTGAGCAACGCGCAGCTGGCGGCGATGGGGATCACCCTCTCGGCGCACCAGACCAGTGCAGCGGTCGCCGACGTGACCGCGCAGATCGCCCGGCAGACGGCCGCGACCAACGCACTCATTGCCGCCCTGCACCGGCTATCAGGTACCGCCCTCAGCGAGCGAGACGCGCAGATCGCCTACGCGCAAGCCGTCGCGGACGCCACCAAGGCCGCCCAGACGAACGGCAAGGCGTTGTCGCTCAACTCGCAGGCGGGCCGCGACAACCAGAAGGCCCTCGACGCGGTAGCAGCGGCGGCGAACGTCGTCACTGACTCGATGCTTCACGCGAACAGCGGCACGGCAGCCGCAGCGGCAGCGGCGGCGAGGTCGCAGGCGGCGTTCGTCGTGCTCGCAGAGAAGATGGGCTACAGCGCAGGGCAGGCGGCAGCTTTGGCGCGGCAGTTGATCGACATCCCGAACGTGACCAGGACGATCAGCATCGTCACGCAATATTCCTCGACCGGGGTCAACCTCACGAACCCGTCGGCCGTCGGCGGCAACCACCAGCTGATTATTCCGAAGGGGCAGCACCGCGCCGGGGGCGGCTCGGTCACTGCCGGTACGCCGTACCTCGTGGGTGAGAAGGGGGCGGAATTGTTCGTCCCGAAGGTCTCCGGAGCGATCCTCACGCACCAGCAGACGGCGGCCAAGCAGGCGGCGCACTATAAGGAACTCCAGAAACTCGACCTGTTCGTCAACGGCTCGTTCGCCCAGGGCCTGATGGGTTCGGCCAACCACATCGGTGTCGTGTTCAACGAGCTGATGACCAAGGTGCTCGGGCTGAATCTTCCGAGGCCGAAAGAGTCCCGGATCGTCGCCTACCTGCGGGCCGAGGACAAGCTGCTGACCGCCGAGACGAACCGCCGCGCTGCGATCGCGGTCCAGCTGAAGGCGGCACAGCAGAAACTCGCCGACCTCGTTGCTGCCCGCAACCAGTACGCGCAGCAGATCACCAGCTCGGCGCTGTCCTTCACCTCCATCACCGGCGCACAGGCGGACGCGAACGGGAACCTGACGGCACAGTCCGTCATCGCGCAGATGACCGAGAAGGTCCGGAAGGTACAGCAGTTCGCGACCGACCTCGCCGCTCTGCGGAAGCGTGGCCTGAATCTCACGACCTACCAAGACATTGTCGGGGCCGGGGTCGATCAGGGCGATCAGATCGCGAAAGCCCTGCTCGGTGGCAACGTCAACACCTTCAACCAGGTGAACCGGCTACAGGCAAATGCCACCTCGACCGACGTCGGGCTCGGGAACTCCGCGGCGAACGCGCTCTACGGGTCCGGGATCCGCGCGCAACAGGTCCAGGTCAACCAGATCACGGTGAACGGGGCGATGGACGCCAACGCGACGGCGAAGCAGATTCAGCAGATGCTGTTGGCGCTGAAGCGGCGCAGCGGCGGCGTGTCATTGGGGATTGCATGACCGAGATCCGGTTCGAGGGTGGCGAGGCGTTCGCCCGTGCCGCTGAGCGGCTGCAGGCCGCCGCCGAGGGTGGACTGCAGCGGGAACTCTCGGACGCGCTGATGGAGGCCACGAAGCCCCTGGACGACGCCGCGCGGGCGTCCGCGCTGGAGAACCTGCCGCGCAAGAATGGCTTGAACAAGATCGTCGCGGCATCCAGGATCTCTACCCACCGGCTGACCGCGCTGCGGGTCCGGATCACCGCGCACGGCATTCCGCAACTCGCAATGACGAACCGAGGCATGATCGTGCACCCGGTCTACGGCCACCGGCCGCGCGTGCTGCAGAAGATCCCCAAGGCCATCGGCTGGTTCTACAAGCCGATGCGGCGCGGCGCCGGTGGCGTACGGCGGGAGCTGACGAACGCCATCGAACGTGTCGCCCGCCGGATCGCGGGCTGACAGGAGAAAATCGGCAGCCTGGAGGCGAATAATGCCTCGGGTGTGAACGGTTATGGAGGTCAAAGTCCCGTCGGGACTTTGACCTCTCCTGAAGCGTTCACGGGGTCCGGGGGCGCGCCAGGCAAGAATCAAAGTACCGACGGGACTTTGATTCTTGCTTCCGGCGGCGCGGCGCCGGTGGCGTACGGCGGGAGCTAGAGCGGGCCATTGACCGCATCGCCCGGCGGATCGTGGGCTGATGCACTTGGTTCACTTAGCGCATTAGCTACACTAGATGCATGAGTAGCATTGAGAACAAGTCCAGCCCGATCGAGGTCTGGCTGCGGCAAGAGAACATGGCGATCGTCTGCACGGTCGTCTACGAGGATGAGTCGACCCAACAGCTTGACGTCGACTCCCTGTCCATGCGGGGCGCGCAGCGCGAGATGACCGGCTGGCTCATCAGTAACGGCTATCAGCCCGTCGGCCGCTGGGAGTCCGAGGCGACGGGCGCCGACGGTGACGACCTTGTCGCGGTGGAGACGTCCCGTCGGTTCAAGCAGTAGGACCCAAAAGAGTTCGGCCCCTGTCGCTCGGTGGGCAATGGGGGCCGAACTCTTTTGGGTCCTACTGCTTGACGATCATCTCGACGGCGTCGACCTGACCCTCAAAGAAACCGCGAAGGTACGCGGCTTCCTCGCCATCGGTAGCAGCGTCGTAATCGAACTCACCGGCGAACTCCAAAGCGACATACTCCTGGGCCACGTCGTACCACCACGGCCGACTGTTCATGACCGGCGGCTCTCGCGGAGCAGGCGCCCGGCGGCGTCGGTGGCGTGCGCGAGGATCAGCACCAGATCCTCACCGGTCCACTTCGATGCGTCGAGCGCGTCCTCAGCGCCCAGATCGAACGCCGCGCGTTCACCCTCGGTCGCGGTCTCGAAACGATACGGTTCTTCCATGGTCGGACCTCCTAGTTAGGTTCCGATCTAGGGCCGGTCCGGGAGTTCAGCCTCCCGGCCGGTCCGCCCCCTCACGGTGAGGGGGTACGTCCGCAGAATGCGCCTGCCGATGGCACCGCGCAAGGGCCGGTTTTGCGATGAAGCCTGAGGACACCTCACGGTGCCTGGTGGTGCCACTCGGGCGAGATGAAGCAGTCCCGACATGCGAGCAGTTGGCGGGCGTGCCCCGGTCGGACTTGTGAAAGATAAGTTGCCCCACAGAGGTCGTTACCGCCGAGCCTGTACGCTTCGTTAGCACAAGGCGGACCTCAGGATAGTGGACACTTACGTCATGAAGTGGTTCGGTCGCCGGCGGAAGGCCGGAACGATGCGCCGGGCGGATTCCCCGGACCAGGCGCACCTGCGGGAGTTCGCGCAGACCCGGCAGGGGGTGGAGGGATTCGTCGAGCCGCGTACCGCGGTGACGGACTACACCTTGCTGCTGGTCGCGATCGACGGTGAGTGGACCCGTCGCCGGGTCCCGTCGGTCAAGTGGGCACACGACTTCGCGAACCGGCTCGGCGTCCCGTCGTACGACGCGGCCGTGGTCGGCTACCCGCCCCGCATGCGCGAGTACAACGCCCGGATGAAGAAGGACGGCAAAGCCTAAAGGATCGGTACCCGAGCCCGGACCGACGCGACCACGGCGGTGTCGACCGTCGCCTGCAGGATCCCGGAGGCGCCGTCCAGCCGGGCGTGCGTCTGGCCGAGCGGCCCGGTGAGGCTGCTCCGCCCGATCCCGAGCGGATCTGTTCCGGCCGGCGGTACGTACGCCTGGTCGCACGCCAGCAGGAACGCCTGCGCGTCCGCGGCCCGCGCCCGGGTGAGCAGGTCCCACTGTTCTTCCTTGCCCGGCCCCGCACCCCAGGACGCCGGTACGACGATCAGCTCCGCCCCGAGCCGCCCGAGCTCCGCGAACTGGCCGCCGAACCGCAGGTCGTAGCACGTCGCCAGCCCGACGGTCAGTCCGCGGTACCCGAAGCTGACCAGGCTGTTGCCCGGAGCAACCGTGTCGGACTCGCGCGACCCGAAGGCGTCGTACAGGTGGATCTTCCGGTACGCCGCCTCGACACCCGGGCCGGTGGCGAGCAAGGTGTTGTGTACCCGCCCGTCGGCGGCCGGCTCGAACAGCCCCGCGACCACGACGATCCCGAGGTCGGCGGCGATCTTCCGCAACCCCGTCGCGAACGGACCGTCCAGCGGCTCGGCGACGGTCGCGAGGTCGGTTCCGAAGCAGGCCGACGTGGCCTCGGGGAGCGCGACCAGCTCGGCGCCGCCGGCGGCCGCGCGCCGTACCGCGCCGGTCGCCGTGGCAAGGTTGGCGACCGGGTCGGGGCCGGCGGTGAGCTGGGCTGCCGCCACTCGCAAGACTGTCATCAGGACCTCCGAGACTGTATACATGAGGTATGCAATTGAGTGGGGACTCCGGCCGGGACCGCGCGTACCAGCACCTGCGGGCGGTCGTGCTGAGTGATCCGGCCGTGTCGGGGACGTTCATCAACGAGCAGGCCGTCGCGACCGAGGTGGGGATCTCGCGGACGCCGGTCCGGGAAGCCCTGCTGATGCTCGCCGCCGAGGACCTGGTGCAGCTGGTGCCGCACCGCGGCGCGTTCGTGGCGCCGGTGCCGGGCCGGGAGATCGCGGAGATGATGCAGGCCCGCGGCGTCATCGAGTGCTGGGCCGCGACGACCGCACTGACGGCCGGCAACACACCGGTGGCGGCGATGTCCGCGGTGCTCGACCAGCAACGCGAGATCGTCGGCGACGGCGACGCGAAACGGTTCATCGAGCTGGACAGCCAGTTCCACGCGTTGCTGGTCGCGGCGGCCGGCAACTCGGTGCTCGGCCGGCTGTACGACAACCTGCGCGCCAAGCACGTCGTACTGGGGCTGGTGGCCCTGCAGCGGAGCACCACCAGAAGAGAAGAGGTCGTCGCCGAGCATCAGGCGATCGTCGACGGGCTGGCGGCCGGCACACCGGATGCGGCCGAGAAGGCGATCCTCAGCCACCTCGACTCCACCGGCGCGCTGCTCATGCACGGCTGACGACCAGGTCCTGCGGCTCGTCCTGCACGGCCCGGCCGAGTCGCAGCCCGACCAGGGTGATCACGCAAGCCACCACGATGTACGTCGCGATCGCGTAGCCGGAGCCTGTCTTCGCCAGGAAGTACGTGAACGCCAACGGCGCCAGCGCGCCACCGATGACGCCGGCGAACGTGTAGGCCAGGGAACTGCCCGTGTAGCGCAGCCTTGCCGTGAACTGCTCCGACACGAACGCCGCTTGCGGCCCGTACATGAGCGAGTGGAACAGCAGCCCGATCACCACACCGGGTAGCAGCGTCGCCAGTGACGTCGCCGTGGCGAAGAACACCACGCTCCAGACCGCCCCGCCAACAGCACCGATCGCATAGACGGTACGACGTCCGTACCGGTCCGAGAGCCAGCCGGACAGCGGAATCAGCACGACCTGGCAACCGGAGCCGACCAGGACCGCGGCCACCGCCTGGCCGCGGCTCATGCCGAGGTCCTTGGTCGCATAGGTAAGGACGAAGACAGCGAACATCGCGTACAGCACGTCCGGCCCGACGCGCGCCAGGATCGCAGCGATGAGCGGACGCCTCTCCGTTCGCAGTACCTCGGACACCGGGGCTGCAGGCCGCTCGCCGCGCGCTTGCAGCTCCCGGAAGACCGGTGTCTCCTCGAGCCTCGTCCGGATCAGCAGGCCGAAGGCGACCAGTACGGCAGACAGCAGGAAAGCGACCCGCCAGCCCCAGCTGAGGAACGCGCCCTCGGACAAGACCCCGGCCAGCACCGCCAGTACTCCGTTCGCGAGCAGTGTCCCGAGGGGCGGCCCGACCTGTGCGGCCGACGCCCAGAAGCCACGCTGCTCCGGTTTGCTGAACTCGCTGCTCAGCAGCACCGCGCCTCCCCACTCGCCACCCACGCCGACGCCCTGGGCGAACCGGAGTGCGACCAGCAGCGTCGGCGCGATCGCGCCGGCCTGGGCGTGGGTCGGCAGGATCCCGATGCCGAAGGTGGCGACGCCGATCAGCAGCAGCGTCGCGATCAGCACACGCTTCCGGCCGATCACGTCGCCGAGCCGGCCGAAGAAGATGCCGCCGAGCGGGCGGGCGACGTACCCGACCGCGTACGTCGCGAACGCCTGCAGCGTCCCCGTGAGCGGATCGCTGCCCGGGAAGAAGAGATCGCCGAAGACGAGCGCGGCGGCCGAGGAGTAGACGGCGAAGTCGTACCACTCCAGCGAGGTGCCGGACAGGCTCGCGGCGAACGCCTTCACGAGCCCGCGGCGGTCAGGTTCTGCGGTTGGCATCGGGTGGACCTCCAGGTCGGATTGCTACATACTCGTTGTATACGACGTGTTCACGCAAGACCTGAGGAGGAGTCGATGCGATTCGAGCTACCGGACGGGAGCGCACGCGAGGTCGCGGTCCGCTACGCCCTGAACGCCGGGTACGCGGGCCGGGACACGGCCGAGGTCCGGCATCACGTGGACGAGCTCGCGGCGCTCGGCGTACCGGCGCCGAACCGGGTGCCGACGCTCTACCCGCTGTCCGCGTCGCTGGTGAGCCGGCCCGGTACCGTCCAGGTCGCGCACGGGCAGACGTCCGGTGAGGCGGAGTGGGCGTTGATCGTCACGCCGGACGACTACCTGTTGACGGTCGCCTGTGACCACACCGATCGTGCGCTCGAGGTGCACGGTGTTGCCTGGAGCAAGCAGTCGGCACCGGACGTCCTGGGCGACGTCGCGTGGCGGCTCGCGGAGATCGACGACGAGCTCGACCGGTTCACGCTGCGGGCCTGGGTGCGGCACGGAGAGCGCGAGGAGCTGATCCAGGACGGGACACTGGCGCAGCTGTTGCCGCCGGCGTACTGGATCAAGGAGCTGGGGACGCGGCTGGTGCCGGGCACTGTATTGCTGAGTGGGACGATTCCGATGCTCGGAGGTGTCGATCAGTTCGGTGACGGATGGCGGGTGGAGATGACGGATCCGCGGGGCGTGAGCAGCCGGATCAGCTACCGGGTCGAAGAACTAGCGCCGGCCTGGGACTGACGGATGAAGGACGAGCGGGAGTTCTTCGCGAGCGGCCAGGTTCCGTGGGTGGACGCCGGCGGCGGGGTCGCGGAGCAGGTGCTGAGCCGCGGGCCGGACGGGATGCTGACCAGGATCGCGCGGTGGGCGCCGGGGACCACCACGAGCAAGGTGATCCGGCACGAGTACGTCGAGGAGGTGTATCTGCTGGAGGGGGAGTTGACCGACCTCACCCTCCAGCAGACGTTCACGGCCGGCGACTACGCCTGCCGGCCGCCGGGGATGCCGCACGGTCCCTACACCACCGGGACCGGCTGCACGATGCTGGAGATCCGCTACTCAGCCGGCTGAGGCGGCCAGCTCGATCAGGGTGCGGACGGCGTACCCGGTGCCGCCGCTCGGGGTGTAGCCGGCCGCGCCGCCGTCGTTGAACGCCGGGCCGGCCACGTCCAGATGCACCCAGTCGATGCCGTCGGCAACGAAGTCGCCGAGGAACGCGGCCGCGGCGAGCGCCCCGCCCCACGGCTCGCCGGTGATGTTCGCCAGGTCGGCGACCTTCGAGTGCGACTTCAGCTTGTCCAGCATCTCGGCCGGGATCGGCAGCGGCCACATCGCCTCGCCGGCCGCGAGGGCGGCGTCCACCACCCGGTCCCGGGCGCTGTCGGCGTTCCCGAAGGCGCCGGCCACCTTGGTGCCCAGGGCAACGACACAGGCGCCGGTCAGGGTGGCCACGTCGACGATCAGGTCGGGCCCGTCCTCGGACGCCCGGACCAGCGCGTCGCCGAGCACCAGCCGGCCCTCGGCGTCGGTGTTCAGCACCTCGACGGTCTTGCCGCCGTACATGGTCAGCACGTCCGACGGCCGCGCCGCCGAACCGGACGGCATGTTCTCGGCCATCGCCGCGTACGTCGTCACCTGCACCGGCAGGCCGAGCCGCGCGATCGCGAGCGTGGCGCCGATCACCGCGGCGGCGCCGGCCATGTCGGACTTCATGCTGACCATCCCGGACGACGTCTTCAGCGAGAGGCCGCCGGAGTCGAACGTGATCCCCTTGCCGACGAACGCCAGGTGGGTCACCGGCTTGCGAGGGGTGTAGGTCAGCCGGACCAGCCGCGGCGGGTTCGCCGAGCCCTGGCCGACGCCCAGGATGCCGCCGTACCCGCCCTTGGCGAGCGCCTTCTCGTCGAGCACCTCGACCTTGACGCCGTACTCCTTGCCGAGCTTGACCGCGTCCGCGGCGAACTCCACCGGGTGCAGGTCCGACGGCGGGGTGTTGACCCAGTCGCGCACCTGCGCGATCGACTCGGCGGTCACCTGCGCGCGCTCCAGCGCGGCCTTGGCGTCCTTGTTGCGGGCCAGGTCGGTGAGCACGATCAGGTTGCCCGGAGCCTCGGAGCTGTCCGCGGACTTGTACGTCGTGAACGCGTACCGGCCCAGCAGCGCGCCTTCGGCTACCGCGCGGACGCAGCCGGCGTCGGGCGTCGGCAGGGCGAACGCGACGGACTGCGAGATCTTGGCGGCACGAACACCGGTGCCGGCCGCGGTGCGCAGGTCCTCGGTCTTCAACGAGCCGTCGGGTGCCGCGCCCAGGCCGACCGCGATCAGCGTCGCCGACTTGCCCGGCTTGCTCAAATGGGGCCCGGGCACCTTGGTCACCTCGCCGGCCTTCCCGGTGGCGCCGAGGCCGGTCAGCACCTCCACCAGCTTCCCGCCGTACGCGGCGTTCAGCGACTCGGTGCCGGCCGGCAGAGCGACGACGCCGCCGAGTTTGACCACGCCGATGACCACGGCGTCGGTCTTGACGCCGGCGGCATCGGACTTGCTCAGGGTGATGGTGGTCACGAAATCCTCAGTCCTCCTTGACCGGCGTCTCAGCTGGCCGGTCGTGACGGTACGTGCAAGCTGCCACCGCATGCTACGCGTCAGGTAGTTTGCGCTCCATGACCGAGTCGACCGATTTGAAGAAGTCCCCGTTGCACGAGCGCCACGTCGCCCTCGGTGCGAAGTTCGCCGAGTTCGGCGGCTGGGAGATGCCGCTGGAGTACTCCGGGGTGGTGGCCGAGCACACCGCGGTCCGGACGTCGGTCGGCGTGTTCGACGTCAGCCATCTCGGCAAGGCGACCGTGAAGGGCCTGGGCGCCGCGGCGTACGTGAACGCGTGCCTGACCAACGACCTCGGCAAGATCGCGCCGGGCCAGGCGCAGTACACGTTGTGCTGCAACGAGCGCGGGGGCGTGGTCGACGACCTGATCGCCTACCTGCACGCCGACGACGACGTGTTCCTGATCCCGAACGCGGCGAACACCGCCGAGGTGGTGCGGCTGCTCCAGGCCGACGCCCCCGACGGGGTCGAGGTCGCCAACGTCCACGACGACTACGCGATCCTCGCCGTACAGGGCGCGAACAGCGACGAGGTGGTCTCCGCGATCGGTCTGCCGACGGGACACGACACTCTGCACCCTTTGAACTACATGGCCTTCGCCACGGCCGACTTCGGCGGTACGCCGGTAGTGGTCTGCCGGACCGGGTACACCGGTGAGCGCGGGTACGAGCTCGTCGTACCGAACGCCGCCGCGGTGGCGGTCTTCGACGCGCTGCTGACGGCCGGCGAGCAGTACGGCATCGTCCCGGCCGGACTGGGGGCGCGGGACACGCTGCGGACCGAGATGGGGTACCCGCTGCACGGCCAGGACATCTCGCCGGACATCACGCCGGTCCAGGCCCGCTCCGGCTGGGCCGTCGGCTGGAAGAAGGACCACTTCTGGGGCGACTCCGCCCTGCGCGCGGAGAAGGAACAGGGCCCGGCCCGGATCCTCCGCGGCCTGCGCGCGGCCGGCCGGGGTATTCCGCGGCCGCACATGACCGTTCTGGACCAATCGGGGACAACTCTCGGCGAAGTCACATCGGGCACGTTCTCCCCGACCTTGAAGAAAGGCGTTGCGTTGGCACTGCTCGACGCGGCGGTGAAAGAAGGCGACCAGGTGACCGTCGACATCCGCGGCCGGCAGGAAATCTTCGACGTGATCAAACCGCCGTTCGTGACGGTGCATGTGCGTTAGCGGCGCGCTGCCACCCACCGCCACCGAATGCGGCAAATCGTCACACTCCGTAAAAACCTGGCACAAAATGGCCACTGTCGGTACTGTGCCGACGCGTTTTGCGAAGGATTGACTGCGAAGGGTGACGAAATGGGGCAAATATTCCGTTCGAGTACCCGTTCCGGTAACGATTTGTGCACTGGTGCAGGGCACCGCTGGTTTGGTGTCACAGTGTCAGGCAGGCTAGCGCCCGGTTGCGGGGTATTCGGGTGTCAAGGGGATTTGACGCGAGGCCGCCGCAGAGCAAAGGCTCGGCACGCTATCCACCGATATGTGCCGGATCAACGGACCGAAATCCGGCCGACGAACTTGACGGAGTGCGAATGAGTATTGGGTCGCCAGACTCGACCGTAGGGGTCGAAGAACACCCGGCATCGGCGGAACCGGTTCGCGGCGCAGCCACTCCGCACGGAAAGTCCCCGAGCCGGATCGCGTTCGACCGGCTGCGCAAGGACCGGGTCGCGATGATCTGCGCGTCGGTCGTGCTGTTCTTCATCCTGATCGCGATCCTGGCGCCGTTGCTGGCCAAGCTGGAGGGCCAGGACTACAGCGCCTTCCACACCGACCTGGTCGACGAGTACGGCTACCCGACGATCGGCGTGAACGGCGCGCACTGGCTGGGCGTCGAGCCGAAGACCGGCCGGGACAATTTCGCCCGCTGGGTGTACGGCGCCCGCCCGTCGCTGATCATCGCGTTCGTGGCGACCATCGTCGGTACCGCCATCGGTGTCGTGATGGGACTGCTGGCAGGCTTCCTCGGCGGCTGGACCGACCGGGTGATCTCCTGGGTGATCGACTTCGTGCTCAGCCTGCCGTTCCTGCTGTTCGCGATCGCGCTGGTGCCGATCGTCGAGTCGATGCGGGGCGGTTCGTTCAACCTCACGCCGGACCAGCAGGCGTCGATCCGGTTCTACGTGCTGATCTTCGTGCTCTCGTTCTTCGGGTGGGCCGGCCTGGCCCGGATCATCCGGGGCGAGGTGCTGTCACTCCGCGAGCGCGAGTTCGTGCTCGCCGCCAAGGCCATCGGTGTGCCGACCCGGCGGGTCCTCTTCAAGGAACTGCTGCCCAACCTGGTGGCCCCGATCGTCATCTCGGCCTCCCTCGCGGTGCCCTCGTACGTGACCGCGGAGGCCGGTCTTTCCTTCCTCGGCGTCGGACTGGTCGAGCCGATCCCCTCCTGGGGTCAGACGATCTCCGTCGCCACGAACTGGTTCAAGGCAGACCCGCTCTACCTCTGGCTGCCAGTGGTCGGCATCACCGCTCTGGTGCTCGCGCTGGCCCTGCTCGGAGATGCGGTCCGGGACGCCTTCGACCCCAAGACTCGCCGGTAGTTCGGCGATTGCCCCAGCGGCAGAAAAGGAGAAACCCGACCATGCAGTGGAAACGGATCACCGCAGTCGCGGCGACGGTCATGCTGGCCGCCGTGGCCTGTGGCAGCCCGTCCTCGAACAGCGGTAGCAAGGGCGACAGCAACACGTTGGGAGGGGCCCAGATCAAGGCGACGGACCCCACTGCGCAGGGCCCGGCCGCGGAGGTCGACGGCGCGAAGAAGGGCGGCACGATCACGATCCTCTCGGACGTGACGCCCGACACCTTCGACCCGACGAACATTTACTACGTCGACGGCAACCAGATCGGCAAGCTGTTCTACCGTTCGCTGACGCAGTACCGGCTGGACGGCCCCGATCACAAGCCGGTTCTGGTTCCGGACCTGGCCGAGGACCTCGGCACCAAGTCGGCCGACGGACTGACCTGGACCTTCAAGCTGAAGCAGGGCATCAAGTACCAGGACGGCACGCCGGTCAAGGCTGCCGACTACGCGTACGCGATCAAGCGGTCCTTCGCGCACGACCTGTACAGCTCGGGACCGACGTACCAGCAGCAGTTCTTCCTGGACGGCGAGAAGTACAAGGGCCCGTACGCGGCCGGTGGCGCGAACTACAAGGGCGTCGAGACGCCGGATGACAAGACCCTGGTCATCCACCTGGCGAAGAAGTTCGACGACCTGCCGTACTACGCGGCGTTCCCGATGTTCACGCCGATCCCGCAGGCGAAGGACACCCAGAAGAACTACGAGCAGCACCCGATGGCGACCGGCCCGTACCAGGTCTCGTCGTACCAGCCGGGCGCCGAGCTCAAGCTGACGAAGAACCCGAACTGGGACCCGAAAACCGACCCGGTGCGGCACCAGTACGTCGACGGCTTCGACTTCAAGTTCAGCCAGGACCTGATCAAGGCCCAGCGCCAGGTGCTGGCCAGCTCTGGTCCGGACGCCGACTCGCTGAACTACACCAACCTGGACGTCTCGCTGCTTCCTGAGGTCAAGGACCAGTCGCAGATGATCAAGGGCGCGTCGCCGTGCACGATCATGTACACGATGGACACCCGGAAGATCCCGATGGACGTCCGTCAGCTGATCGCCAAGGCGTTCCCGTACGACGGCTGGCGCAAGGTGGCCGGCCTGAACCCGACCGACGACCCGCCGGCTTCGACGATCCTGCCGCCGGCCGTCCCGGGCTTCGAGAAGTACGAGCTGCCGGGCCTTAACGGCACCGGTAAGGGCGCCGAGGACGACGCGATCGCCGCCGAGGTCAAGTCCGGGCTGCAGAAGATCGGCAAGCTGAACTTCGAGCTCAGCTGGTACTACTCGATCGACGACAAGATCTCGACGCAGGTCACGCAGTTCCGCAAGCAGATGTTCGAGAAGGCCGGCTTCAAGGTCCGCGCGATCGGTGTCCCGAAGGCCAAGATCCGTACCTTCACCGGGGACCAGAACGCTCCGGTGAACATCGGCAAGACCCCGACCGGCTGGTGCTCCGACTGGCCGAGCGGCACCAGCTGGTTCCCGGTGCTGTTCCGGTCGGATGCGATCGCCCTGGGCAACAGCGTCGGCCAGCTGCAGGACAGGGCCCTGGACGCCGAGATCGACGCCGTCACCGCGAAGGCGCCGGACGACCAGCTGAAGGAATGGAAGAACGTCGACAAGGACATCATGGAGAAGTACCTTCCGGTGCTCCCGCTGTACTACAGCCAGAGCAACTTCCCGGTCGGCAAGAACATCGGGCACGCGATCAACGACCCGACACAGGGCATGCCCGAGTTCACCTCGCTGTACCTGAAGCAGCCCTGACCCGATTCCGTTCTGAAGTAGTAGTGATCCACTGAACGCCTGCGTGGTGCCCGGACCACAAGTCCGGGCACCACGCCGGTCGGTGAGGAGACAATCCCGTGCTCTATTTCGTGGCGCGCCGCCTGGTCAGCGCGCTCAGTGTGGTGCTCGCGACGTTGATCGCGACCTTCGCGTTGTTCTTCGTCGCGCCGACCGACCCGGCCGGTGCGATCTGTGGTGAGCGCAACTGCACCCAGCAGCGGTACCAGGAGATCAAGGCCAACCTGCACCTGGACCAGCCGAAGGTGCAGCAGTTCGCGGAGTACACCGTGGGAATCTTCGCCGGTCGTGACTTCACGACCTCGGGTGTCAAGCAGCACTGCGCGGCGCCCTGTCTCGGCTTCTCGTTCAAGAACGACCGGCCGGTCACGGACATGATCAAGACCCGGTTCCCGGTGACGCTGTCACTGGTCGTCGGGTACGCCGTCCTGGTCCTCACCATCGGCGTGTTCGTCGGATCGATGGCTGCGAAGAGACGCGGGACCATGGGCGACCGGGCGCTGATGACCAGCACGCTGGTGATCAGTTCGGTGCCGTACTACATCGTGGCGCTGATGGTCGCGCTCTACCTGACCGTGCTGTATCCGATCCTTCCGAGAGGTGAGTGGACACCTCCCTCGGAGAATCCCGGCAAATGGATAGCCGGCATGCTGACACCGTGGCTGGTGCTCGGCGTTTACAACTGCGTCTCCTATGCCCGGTACGCGCGTGGCTCGATGGTCGAGACGCTGAGCGAGGACTTCATCCGGACCGCGCGGGCCAAGGGCCTGTCCGACCGGGTGGTCACCTACAAGCACGCACTGCGCTCGGGCCTGATTCCGGTCGTGACGATCTTCGGTCTCGATGTCGCGGGCAGCCTCGGCGGCGCGATCTTCACGGAACGGATCTTCGACCTGCCCGGGCTCGGCCAGCTCGTCCTGGACAGCTTGAACAACTACGACCTGCCGGTGATCATGGGCACTGTACTGGTCGCCTCCGTGCTGATCGTGGTGATGAACCTGCTGGTGGACATCGGCTACAGCGTGATCGACCCGCGGGTGAGGCTCGCATGACCATCCCCGCCCCCGAAGACCGTGCCCCCGAAGACCGTGCCCCCGAAGACCGGAAGGACAGCATGGCCGACAGCGATGCCGCCCCTGAGGCCGCTGAGTCCGCCAAGCGTGGTCCGTCGATCGCGACCCGTGAGCGCCGCCAGGCGTTGATCAACCCGAGCGGCGAGACGCCGTACCTGGTGGTCGAGGACCTGGCCGTGAAGTTCCCGACCGCCGACGGACTGGTCAGCGCGGTGAACGGGCTGAGCTACTCGGTCCCGCTCGGCCGGACGCTGTCGATCGTCGGCGAGTCCGGTTCTGGCAAGTCGGTGTCGAGCATGGCCGTGATGGGCCTGCACGACCGCAAGCGGACCCGGATCACCGGGTCGATCCGGGTCGGCGGCGACGAGATCGTCGGCCTCAGCGAGAACGACCTGATGAAGATCCGCGGCGACGCGGTCTCGATGGTCTTCCAGGACCCGCAGTCGTCGCTGCACCCGCTGTACACGATCGGCAACCAGCTGGTCGAGGCGTACCGGGTGCACCACAAGGTCTCCAAGAGCGTCGCGAAGAAGCGCGCGCTGGAGATGCTCGACCTGGTCGGCATCCCGAACCCGGTGCGCCGGTTCGCGCAGTACCCGCACGAGTTCTCCGGCGGTATGCGGCAGCGCGCGATGATCGCGATGAGCCTGATCAACGACCCGAAGCTGGTGATCGCCGACGAGCCGACCACCGCGCTCGACGTCACCGTGCAGGCGCAGATCCTGGACCTGCTGAACAACCTGCAGAAGGAGTTCGGCTCCGCGATCGTGCTGATCACCCACGACCTGGGCGTGGTCGCCGAGATGGCCGACGACGTCCTGGTGATGTACGCCGGGCGCTGCGTCGAGTACGGCACCGCCGAGGACGTCCTGGCGAACCCGCGGATGCCCTACACCTGGGGCCTGCTCGAGTCGATCCCGACGGTGTCGGCGGCGAACGAGCGGCTGCGCCCGATCAAGGGCCTGCCGCCGAGCCTGCTGAACCTGCCGGCCGGCTGCTCGTTCAACCCGCGCTGCCCGTACACGGACCGCGTCAAGGGCGAGCTCTGTACGTCGGAACTGCCGGAACTGCTGCCGGTCGACGGCGCCGGCGCGCACACGTCCCGTTGTCACCTGCACGACAAGGTCTCGGTGTACGAGACCGAGGTCGCGCCGAGACTGGGCTGACGAGGGGATCGAGGAGAGAGATGAGCGACGCAACCCGTCCTGTCGACGCGGTCGAGAAGCCGGCCGCCAAGGGCGAGACCCTGCTGCAGGTCCGCGACCTGAAGATGCACTTCCCGATCAAGGAGGCCGCCGGCCTGGCCCGGACCAAGAAGGTCGTCCAGGCCGTCGACGGCGTCAGCTTCGAGCTGAAGGCCGGCGCCAGCCTCGGCCTGGTCGGCGAGTCCGGCTGCGGCAAGTCGACCACCGGCCGGATGATCACCCGGCTGCTGACCCCGACGGCCGGCGAGATCGTCTTCAAGGGCACCGACATCGCGAGGCTGAAGGAGCGCGACCTGCGCCCGTTCCGCCGGCAGCTGCAGATCGTCTTCCAGGACCCGTACAGCTCGCTGAACCCGCGGCAGACGGTCAGCAACATCATCAGTACGCCGCTCCGGGTGCACAACCTGGTGCCGAAGAAGAAGGAGCTCGACCGGGTCCAGGAGCTGCTGGAGCGGGTCGGCCTGAACCCGGAGCACCACAACCGGTACCCGAACGAGTTCTCCGGCGGCCAGCGGCAGCGGATCGGGATCGCCCGGGCGCTCGCCGTGGAGCCCGAGGTGATCATCGCCGACGAGCCGGTGTCCGCGCTGGACGTGTCGATCCAGGCCCAGGTGATGAACCTGCTCGAGGACCTGCGCCGCGATCTCGGGATCGCGTTCGTGTTCATCGCGCACGACCTCGGCGTGGTCCGGCACTTCTGTGACGAGGTCGCGGTGATGTACCTCGGCAAGATCGTCGAGCAGGGCTCGCGGGACCAGATCTACAACGCGCCGCAGCACCCGTACACGCAGGCGCTGCTGTCCGCGGCCCCGGACCTCGGCACGATCCGCGGCGTTCCGCCGAAGGAGCGCATCCGGCTGGTCGGCGACGTACCCTCGCCGATCGACCCGCCGAGTGGCTGCCGGTTCCGGACCCGGTGCTGGAAGGCGGAGGACATCTGCGCCACCCAGGAGCCGCTGCTGGAGATCAAGCCGTACTCCACCGAGGGCCACATGGCCGCCTGCCACTTCGCGGAGCCGAAGGTCGACCTGACCGCCGCCACCGCGTGACCCGCGGAGGAAGCCCCCGTCAACGGCGACGGGGGCTTTCTCGTGCGTGCGTTACTTGTGCGTCCAGACGTAGCCCATGAAGCCGTCCAGGTGCCAGCCGGCCTTCACGTACGCCGACGCCTGCGCGGTGCGCATCACCCGCCAGCCGATGCCGTTCTTCGACACCCGGTAGATCCTCGCGCGGTCCGCCGCGGCGGCGAGGGGGATCCGCCCGACGACACCCTCGTACACCCAGTGCCCGGACGACGTCAGCTTGTTCCGCTCGGCGGTCGAGATCGACAGCAGGTACGTCGACCCGGACTTCGTCCGCAGCCGGTACACCGGAACGGTGCCGCGGACCGCGGTGGTCGCGACGTACCCGGGGACCTGACCGGTGAACTTCCAGCCCTGCTTCTGCGCGCGCAGGAACTCGGCCTGGCTCGAGGTGTAGAAGTACCCCTTCGCGCCGGCGGTGCGCATCTCGATCAGCTGAGTCCGGTACGAGGCCGCTCTGGTCGAGGTCTGTGCCGTCTCGGCCGCTCCGGCGCTGTTCGCCACCGCGACACCACCCGCGACCAGCGCGGCGGTGGTCACGACGGCACCCGCACCGAGTGCCCGGGTACGACGGGTTCCCGGAATCTTCCACTTCATCGTTGTCAAGCCTTTCGATCCTGGTCGAATTAGATGCTTCAGGCAACTAGCCCGTTCAAAACGCTAATCCGTACCAGGGTCGTCGCGGCTTGGAAGCTGAGAAGGTTCACCGGCGGACTCCCACCTGGTCAGGGTCAGGTGAGAGCCCACCGTGGTCTAGGCCCGGCCGTGGGCCTGGCGGCTGCGGCGGCTCAGGGAGTCGATCGTGACGGCGATCAGCAGGACGCCGGCGGTCACCATGTAGCGGACGCTCGAGTCAAGGCTCAGCAGGGCGAGGCCGTTGGAGATCGACATGATCACCAGTGCGCCGAGCAGCGCGGAGTACGCCGACCCGCGGCCACCGAACAGGCTGGTGCCGCCGATGACGGCCGCCGCGATCGCGTTCAGGTTGGTGTCGCCGCCACCGCTGCTCTGGTTCACCGCGACCAGCCGCGCCGCGGCCAGCAGACCCCCGACCGCGGCGAACGTCGAGCAGGCCGCGAACACGGACAGGTAGATCATCCGTACGTTGATCCCGGCCCGCCGGGCGGCCTCCACGTTGCCGCCGACCGCGACGACAGCGCGGCCCCAGCGAGTACGCCGTACCGCGAGATCGGTCGCGACCACCAGGGCGAGGAACAGCAGGAACATCGACGAGACGCCACGGTCCCCGTTCAGGATCAGCACCGCGATCAGCAGCACGACAGCCAGCGCGGCGGCCTTGATCGCGATCATCGACATCGGCGCCGCCGAGAGCCCGGCCGCAGCCCGGGCGCTCCGGGTGCGGAGGCGGGTCAGCGCGTAGACCGCGACGACAACCACGATCAGGGCGTAGGCGATCGCGGGGGAGAGGAAGCTCCGGGTCGCGAAGCCGATCAGCGCCGAGTCGTACGGGAGGTTGAGCGAACCCTCCTTCCCGAGCACCAGCAGCTGGAGGCCGAGGAAGCCGAGCAGACCGGCCAGCGTGATCACGAAGCTCGGTACGCCGAAGCGGGTGTACAGCGCGCCGTAGAACAAGCCGATGACCAGGCCGAGGGCGATGCCGGCCACCAGCGAGAGTACGAGCGGCCAGCCCTTGTTGACGAAGGTGACGCCGAGCACGGCCCCCGACAGGCCGCTGACCGAGCCGACCGACAGGTCGATCTCGCCGAGCAGCAGGACCAGGACGATGCCGAGGGCAATCACTCCGACCGAGGTGGTCTGCAGCGTCAGGTTCACCAGGTTACGGCTCGACAGGAAGGACCCGTTCGCGATCTGGAAGACCGCCCAGATGATGATCAGGCCGATGACGACCGGGACCGAGCCCAGGTCGCCGGACCGGAGCCGGGCGGTGAAGGCGGACACGGCGCCGCTGATCCCGCTGCTCGCGATCAGCCGCTCGTCCTGGAGGTCGGCCGGCAGCTCATCGGCCCCGTTCGCCCCGTTCGACGCAGGCGATGACGGCGTACCGGCGGTGTCCTGGGGGCGGGTGCCCGATCCCTGGATGCTCATCTGGTGGGACCCTCCTCCCGGCTCCGGCGCGTGGCGCGCGCGGAGACCGCATTGTCTTCGGCGCCGGTGATCGCGGCGATGATGTCCTGCGTCCTGGTCTCGCTGACCACGAAGACGCCGTTGTTCCGGCCGAGCCGCAGAACCGCGACCCGGTCGGCGACCGCCATCACGTCGGCCATGTTGTGGCTGATCAGGATGACCGCGAGGCCGCGTTCGCGGAGCCGCTCGACCAGGTTCAGTACCTCGGCGGTCTGCGCGACGCCGAGCGCGGCGGTGGGCTCGTCGAGCATCACGACCTTCGGCCTGCCGAGCAGGCTGCGGGCGATCGCGACGGTCTGCCGCTGGCCGCCGGACAGGCTGGCGACCGGGATCCGGACCGACGGGATCTTCGCGGACAGCTGCCGGAGCAGGTCCCAGGACTGGCGTTCCATCTCGACCTCGTCGAGAGCGCCGCCCTTCTCGAGCTCGCGGCCGAGGTACAGGTTCGCGACCACGTCGAGGTTGTCGCAGAGCGCCAGGTCCTGGAAAACGGTGGCGATCCCGAGCTGCTGTGCCTCCGCCGGGCTGCCGACCCGGACCTGGCGGCCGTCGAAGACCATCGTCCCGTCGTCGGCGGTGTAGACGCCGGCGATGGTCTTCACCAGCGTGGACTTGCCGGCGCCGTTGTCGCCGACCAGCGCCAGTACTTCGCCGGCCCGGACGTCCAGCTCGATGTTCTTCAGGGCCTGGACGGCGCCGAAACGCTTGGAGATTCCCTCCAGCCGGAGCACCGTACCGGCGCCGACGTCGAGGGGAGCCGGGGTAACAGTCACGCGATCAGCCTCCTGGGCTTTCGACAGTCAGGCCATGATCCGGTGGGTTCGGGGTGCCCGAACAGTCTTCGCCGGTTACGGAACCTGAAAGACCGGCGTTGCCCCCGCACCTCACTACGGGGGCAACGCCGCGGGGCGGTCAGTTGGTGGAGAGCCCGGCGGTGGCGCAGGCCGCGGCGAACGCCGCCGTACAGATGTCCGAGATCTTGTAGATGTTGTCCTTGACCACGGTGTCCTTGATGTTCGCCTTGGTCACCGCGACCGGGTTGAGGATCGTCGACGGGACACCGCTCTTCACGGTGGTGGACTCCGGCTTGGCGCCGTTCGCCAGCGCGACGGCGCCCTTGGCGGCGGCCTCGGCCTGCGGCTTGACCGCCTTGTAGATGGTCATCGCCTGGTCGCCGGACACGATCCGCTGGATCGCGGCCAGTTCCGAGTCCTGCCCGGTGACCGGCGGCAGCGGCTTCACGCCACCGCCCTTGAGCGCCGCGATCGCGCCCCCTGCCGTGCCGTCGTTGGCGGCGTACACCCCGACCAGACCGTTCTTGATCGCGCTGAGCTGGCCTTCCATCCAGGCTTGCGCCTTGTCCGGGCTCCAGTCCGGTGTGTCGAACTCGGCGGCGACCTTGAATCCGCTGGAGTCCAGCACGCTGTGCGCGCCCTTCTTGAAGTCGGCCGCGTTCGGGTCGGTGGGGGAGCCGTTGATCATCGCGAGGTTGCCGGACGTCTTGCCGGCCGCCTTGAGGGTGTCGACCAGGGTCTGCGCCTGCAGCTTGCCGACCGCCTCGTTCTCGAACGACACGTAGTAGTTGGAGTTCTCGATGAACCGGTCGTACGCGACCACCGGGACGTTCTGCGCCTTCGCGGAGGCGGCCACCGCGGCGGCGGCCTTGCCGTCGACCGGGTCCAGGACCAGCACGTTCGCGCCCTGGGTGAGCGCGGCCTCGGCCTGCTGCTGTTGCTTGGACGCGTCCTGGTCGGCGTTGCTGTAGATCAGCTGGCACTTCGCGCAGGCTGCCTTCAGCGCCTCGGTGAACAGCGGGCGGTCGAGGGCCTCGTACCGGGTGGTCTTCGACTCGGGCAGCAGCAGCGCGATCTTCTTGGCGTCGCTCTTGCTGCCGGAGCCGCCTGAACTGCCGTTGCCGCAGGCCACCAGCGAGGCGGCCAGGGCCGACACGGCGATGCCGAGGCCGACGAGACGGAGTGCGGAGTGGGACATGTGGCGGCTCCTTGACGAGACAGGCCGGTTTGGCCTGCCCGCAGTCAAGCCGGGTCAGCCTTTGACGTCAAGACTTGAATTCAAGAAATGGAGATATTGGTGTGACTCAGCATCGACGCCCGGTGGATCGCGCCGACGATGTCGGCCTCGTCGCCGAGCTCGGCGGGCCGCAGTTCGACGGTCGCGGCGGCGCTCGGGATCGCGCACCGGTCGAGCGCCTCGCGGAGCGGGCCGAGAATGAGGTCACCGGCCTCGGCGAGCAGGCCGCCGACCACGATCGCCTCCGGGTTCAGCAGGTTCACCACCCCGGCGACCGCGACGCCGACCCGGCGGCCGGCGTCCTCGATCACCCGGCGGCAGCCCAGGTCGCCGGCCAGCGCGCGGTGCACGATGTCCTTCAGCCGCAGCGGTCCGTGGGACGCGGCCAGGCTGCTGATCAGCGCCCGGGAGCCGACGAACGTGTCCAGGCAGCCGCGGTTCCCGCACCGGCAGATCGGGCCGTTCTCGTCGATCGTGACGTGGCCGATCTCGCCCGCCGTACCGGCCGAGCCGCGGTACACCTCGCCGTCGATCACGATCCCCGCGCCGACGCCGTACGAGAACTTCAGGTAGCAGCCGTTCCGGACGCCGCGCAGCCCGCCGGCCCGGAGCTCGCCGAGGGCCGCCAGGTTGGCGGTGTTGTCGAGCGCGACCGGGGCCCGCAGGTACGCCGACATCGCGTCCGTGACGTTGACCCCGCGCCAGCCGGGGAGTACCGCGTCGGACCCGGCCTCGCCGCTGATCGCGTCGACCGGCATCGGCAGCCCGAACCCGATCGCGGAGATGTCCTCGACGCCGGAGCTGACCGTCTCGGCCAGGTCCGCGAGCAGCCGGGCGGCGCGCTCCATGCCCTCGTCGGCGACGTGGTCGGCCTGCAGCGGCATCAGTTGCTGGGCGAGGATCTCGCGGGATCCGTTCGCGACCGCGACCCGGACGTCGCGCTCGCCGAACGCGACGCCCGCCAGCAGCCCGCCGCCGGACTCGAGCGACACCAGGACCGCGCGGCGGCCGTTGCGGATGCTCCGGGACAGGCCGACCAGGCCGGCCCTGGTCGAGCTCCTTCACCATGTTCGACACGGTGGCGGCGGAGAGGCCGGAGGCGGCCGCGATCTCGACCTGGGTGAGCGGGCCGTGCTGCCGGACGACACCGAGAACGCGCGCACGGTTGGCTTCGCGCAGCGAAGCCTGCGAGCCCGGGGCTGGGCGAGTTGCGTTCATTACATAAAGATAACGGATCGCGGGGCGTACCCGGCCGCCCACCGGTCGTGAACGATGAACATCAGTCGCAACCTCGCCGTCACTACCCCACTTGATCGTTCCATCGGCGACAGTAGACCACCGCGGGGACAGCGTGGTGGAGGTGAGCGCTCACACGGTCAGGGCGAGGGCTAAGAGGGCTATTGGGACGGCTAGTTCGACGGTCGCGCCGAGTACGTCGCCGGTGGTCCCGCCGAGCTTCCGGTTCGCCAGACGGCTGCTGACGAAGCTGGTCCCGACGGTCAGCAGGACAGCTGCTACGACGCCGACCAGCTGCCAGGTGAGGGCGATGCCCGCGGTGCTGCCGGTGCCTGCGGCGTACTGCGGGGTGCTGGTTGAGGGTTGCAGCCAGGTGAGGGTGGTGGTTGCGGCGAGGACCAGGGCTGTTGCGAAGGTGGCGGTCGTCGGGCGGACGGTGGCGGCGACGACGGTGCCGAGGCCGTCGGGGCGGGCGGCGGGAACCGACGTACGGCAGGACCAGGGGAGGGTGAGGCGGCTCGCGACGGCGGCGATCAGGACCGCCTGCCAGCCGAAGCCCGCCTGCAGGCAGGCCGTCAGAGCGGCGACGTCGAGCAACAACACCCCGACGATCGCGACCACGCCGAACGGCCCGATGTCGCTCTGCTTCATGATCCGCAACATCGTCTCGCGATCCCGCCGCGACCCGAGCGCGTCGGCGAAATCCGCCAGCCCGTCCAGATGCAAACCACCCGACAACCCGGCCACCACCAGCACACCAAGCACAGCCGCCAGCAGTTCAGCCTCCGGCCGCACAAGCTGAGCCAGCGCAACCACCCCAGCCGCAATGCCGCCGACCACCAGCCCGGCCACCGGCGCGAGCAGCATCGCCCGCCCACCAACCACCCGATCCACCCGCCGCGGAACCCCGGCCGGAAGAACGGTGAGGGTGCCGAACGCCAGCCGCAAGGCATCAAGCCAACCGCCGGAGTGAGCACCGGCGAGGTCGGGCTGCGGACCACCCGGCTCCTGGTTGGGGTCGGTTGCGGGGGTCATGTGAGGGGGAGGGTGCGGCCGGCGATGGTCCAGAGGACCTGGTCGGAGGCGAGGGAGATGCTGGTGTTGAGGCGGCCCATCAGGTCCCGGAAGAGCCGGGTGCCGGGGTCGGCGGGGACAATGCCGGAGCCCACGTCGTTGCTGACGGCAACTACCCGGCGGGGCGTCGCGGACCAGGCCGTGACCAGGCCGGCGATGCGTTCCTCGAGCGTGGCCGCAGCGTTGGCTGGTTCGCCGGTCGAGCCCGACCGGGAGAGCTCGGACCAGACGCCGACAGCATCCATGGTGCGGGAGAGCCAGAGCGTGAGGCAGTCGATCAGCAGTGGCGGGCCGGGAGTCTCCAGCAGCGGGACCAGGTCGATGGTTTCGGCCAGGCCCCAGGTCGCCGGGCGGCGGGAGCGGTGTTTGGCTACCCGGTCGGCCCACTCCGCGTTCCCGGCGTCGTCCCCGCCGGTGGCGACGTACACGACGTCCGGTACGTCGGCCAGCAGCCGCTCGGCCGCGATCGACTTACCGGACCGCGCCCCGCCCAGCACCAGTGTCCGCTGCTCAGCCATCCGTCCTCCCGGGCTCGAAAACCACCGGCGCCTCGAACGCCGCCTTGCGTGCCGTACGCCGGAACGCGTTCAGGATCGGCCGTCCGAGCGCGAGCACCAGCACCGCGCACAGGATCCCGCGCGGGATGTCCCACCCCAGCGAGGTCGCGACCACGAACAGGAAGTACCGGTGCAGGTTCTCGGCCAGCGAATCACCCGGTACGAACGAGAAGTCGCTCCCGAACGTCGCGTACGGCCAGAACCACAGGTTCATGATGATGCCGTACAGCACCCCGGACACCAGCGAGTACGCCGCCAGCAACAGCAACTCCAGCCGCCCGCCGATCCGCGGCAGCAACCCGGCCAGGCACCCGACCCACGCGCACGCGAACATCTGGAACGGCATCCACGGCCCGACCCCGCCGCTGATCAACGCCCCGCCCAGCAACGACACCGCCCCGAGCACGAACCCGAACCCGGCACCGAACGCCCGCCCGGCCAGCACCAGCAGGAAGAACCCGGGCTCGAGCCCCGCCGTACCAGGGCCCAAAGCCCGCAGCGCCGCCCCGACCGCTGCGAGCATGCCGACCAGCGAGATCACCTTCGCGTCGATGCCCGACTCGGAGAGCTCCGCGAGTACGACGGCCACCAGCAACGGCAGCAGCAACACGAACAGCCACGGGGCGTCCGTGGTGTGACCGATCGCCGACGCGCCCGCCTGTGCCGTCCGGAAGAACAGCGGCCAGGCGAAGGCCAGGACACCGATGAGTGAGGCGACCAGCAACGCGACCGTGCTGCGGGGCTTCAGCCGGATGAGTCGGAGGGTCGCGGTCGGTGACTCGAACCGGCTCACGAGGCTCGATCCAGTGCTTCGGCGACCTCGCCAACGGTCAGGAACGGCAGCGGTGCAAGGATCTTCGCGACCTGCGGCGCGAAGGCCGGCGACCCGGCGATCACCTCGGCAGTCGGGCCGTCGCTGACCAGCTCGCCGTCCGCCAGCACCATCACCCGCGTCGCGACCTCGGCGACCATCTCGACGTCGTGCGTCGACAGCACCACGGCATGCCCAGCAGCGGCCAGCTCGCGCAGGATCGCCACCAGCCGCCGCTTGGCACCGTAGTCGAGTCCACGCGTCGGCTCGTCCAGCAACAGCAGGGGCGGAGCACCGCACAGTACGACGGCCAGCGCCAGGCACAACCGCTGTCCCTCGGACAGGTCGCGTGGATGGACGTCCAACGCCACGTCTGGTGTCAGCCGCTCCAGCAACGCCCAGCAACTACCTGCAGGCACCTTGAAGTCCGAGTCAGCGCTGGCGCACTCGTCAGCGACAGTAGCGGCGTACAGCAGGTCAGCCGGCTCCTGCGGGACCAGGCCGACCGCCTTGACCAGTTGCTTCGGCTTGGTACGTCGTGGGTCCGTCCCAGCGGCAACCGCCGTACCGGAGCGTGCAGGGACGATGCCGACGAGTGCATTGAGCAGCGTGGACTTGCCCGCGCCGTTGCGGCCCATGAGCGCGACGACCTCACCGGCCTTGATACTCAGCGACACCCCGCGCAAAGCGGTGACAGCCCCATAGCCAACGACGAGGTCCGTGCAGCGTGCCAGCTCGTTGCCCAGTGCCCCTGCGGGTCGTACCGGAGCAGCCGAGTCCAACTGCTTTCTCAAGGTCACAGCCGCCCGGCGGGCGTCCCGCACAGACAGGGGCAGTGGTGACCAGCCAGCCAGCCGTCCCAGCTCGACCACGGGCGGTGCGACCGGTGCGCTCACCATGCGCTCCGCGGGCAGACCGGTAGACACTGCAGCAGCCCCACCAGGTACTTCGATCACACGGTCGGCGTACTGGATCACCCGCTCCAGCCGGTGCTCGGCCATCACGACGGTGGCGCCCAGGTCGTGTACGAGCCGCTGGAGCGCAGCCAGCACCTCCTCGGCCGCCTGCGGGTCCAGCGCTGACGTGGGCTCGTCCAGCACCAGTACGGCGGGATGCGACGTGAGGGCGGCACCGATAGCTGTCCGTTGCCGCTGACCTCCCGACAACGACGTGAGTGCCCGGTCGCGTACGTCGGCCAGCCCCAGCAGGTCGAGTGTCTCCTCGACACGACGGCGCATCACGTCCGGCGCCACGCCCAGCGACTCCATGCTGTACGCCAGCTCGTCCTCGACCGTGTCGGTGACGAACCCGGCCATCGGGTCCTGCCCGACCATCCCGACCACGTCCGCAAGGTCCCGCGGCCGGTACTCGCGGGTGTCCCGCCCACCGACCAGCACCCGCCCGGCGAGCGTGCCGCCGGTGAAGTGCGGCACCAGCCCGTTGATTGCCCGCAGCAACGTGGACTTGCCGGACCCGGTGCGGCCGATCACCAGCGCCAGCTCACCCTCCGGCACCGTGAAGCTCACGTCCCGCAGGGCCGGCTGGCGCGCACCGTCGTACGTCACGGTCACCTGGTCGAACTCGATCATGCCGCGTCCTTCTTCAACGGTGGCGCAGTGAGGGCGGGCGCCAGTCCGATCAGTACGCCGACGGCTGGCAGCACCGGGACCGGTGGGACCACCAACGGCCCCGCCAGCAGCAGGCCGTCCACACCGCGGACCGCTGCGGTCACCATCGCTCCTGCAGCGACCGCACCGGCCGCCACGACCAGCCACTCGGGCAGGGCCCACGGGTCTGGCCGGTACCGCGTCCTGCTGACCCGTTGGCGCCCTACGGCCATGGCCGCGACCGCGAGGAGTACGCCGACCACGAGCGCGCCGGCTGCGAGTGGAAACGCCATGGAGTCGGTCAGCAACGCGTAGACACCGAGCAGGATCCCTAGCAGGCCCAGCAACACGCATAACGCTGTGAGCCGACGCTGACTACGAGGAGCCTGCGCCGTACGCCCGTACCCGCGGGAGTCCATCGCAGCCGCCAGCTCCACCGACCGGTCGAGGGCACCTTCCAGCACCGGCATGGCCGTCGTACGGAAGGAGGCACGCGTACGGCCGCGCAGTCGGCGTGCACTGCGGATACGGCGGCCGTCCGTCACGAGCTGCGGTGCGAAGGTCAGTGCCACGACACAGGCGACGCCCATCTCGTACAGGGCCCCCGGCAACGACTTCAGCAACCGCCGTGGACTGGCCAGGGCGTTGGCCGCTCCGACGCAGCACAGCATCACGGCCAGTTGCCCGCCGTCGTACAGAGCGGTTATCAGTGCCTCTGCCGTCACTTGACCGCCGAGCTTGACCCCGGCAGCCCAGCCAGGCAACGGGACCTGCGGCAGCGTGAACAGCACCGTGTTGCCCTGAGAGCGGGTCGACAGCAACGCCTGCAGGACCACACGGACCGCAATCACCAGCAGCCCCAGCTTGAGGAACGCAGTGAAGCTGTGCGCCCATGGTGCATCGCTGCGACGCGCAGCCACGACAAAACCGGTGACGGCGAGGATAAGAACCAGCAGAACCGGGTTACGCGTCCTGCTGGCCGCTACAGCCATGCACAGCGCCCACAACCACCAAGCCCCCGGGTGGAGTGCCCGGGGGAGCGTGAGGTGGTGGACGGCGCGCATCTACTTGGCTGCGGTACGCCGACGGTTGATGAACAGCCCGCCGCCGGCCAGGAGCACGACCACGACGATCGCGATGATGATGCCCGTCCACGGCGTACCGCTGTTGCTGCCGGAGGTCGACGCGGCAGGGGCAGGGGGCCGCCGAGCCCACGGCGGACTTGATCTCCAGCGTCACCGGGGTGTCGGTGGCCGGGACCTTGATGTTCTTCACCTGGTCCCCGCAGCCCTTCGCCGGGTACCCGCTGATACCGCAGGTGAGGCCCTTCTCGATCCGGTCGGGTCCGGCCGCGGCCAGGATCTGCGCGCCGGTCGAGGTCGTGGCGGTCACCACACAGGTCCCGGTGGCCAGGCCCGGGGTCTCACCGGAGACGGCGTCCTCCGGCGTACCAGGATCGACGACCAGGGCCACGCGCGTCTTGCCGGTCTCTGCCGGGGTCTTGCCGCAGACGGCGGCGAAGTCACCCGAGGCCCGCGGTACCCGCGGCTTGGCGCCGCCGAGGGCGAACCGCCAGCCCTCCACCGACCCGTCGGCCGGCACGACGGCGTCCGGCCCCTTCTGTGCGAAGGCCCACTGGCCGTTGCTCCACTGGTAGTAGCCCCAGAAGCGGTAGCCGTCCTCGGCCCTTGCTGAAGTTGCAACGGCCCCAGCAAGCAGGAGACCCGCCAGCAGGCTGAGGACCAGTCGTACGGTCCGGCGATGTGCAGTCATGATGAGTCCTCGGTCGGGCCGCAGCCCGGTGGAGGAGGTCCCGCCTGCACCGGCAGGGTAGGGCTCCACCCGCGGACCACGGCGGGTAGTTGAGCCTGACCGCCTGCGTCACAGTGTTCCGGCTCGCCACCGAGATCGGTGGCCTACGGTTGCGGGTCAGCGCCGGACTTCGACCGGCTTCCCTGTGACGCAGGCGTGTGGTTCGACCGAAACTCTACTCTGTGCTCATTCGGCGGACGACAAACTCATCGGCCCGTACACCTCGCGGCTGTCCTCCAGCAGGAACACCTGAGCGACGCCGCGGTCGGCCAGGTCCCGCCAGGTCTCGCCCAGCCAGCTCTCGGCGTCGCCCTGGGCCGAGAACTCCGCGCCGCCGACCTCACCCGGGTCGACCAGCGCACCGGTCGCGGTCTCGAACCGCCAGCTCCAGCTCACGAGTTCGGCCGCTTCTGCGGGGAGTTCTGCGCGGTCTTCGCCGGATCCTTCTCGACGATGTGGCCGAGCACCTCGTCGATCCGCTTCAGCAGACCCTCGTCCAGCGTCACGCCGGAGGCCTTGACGTTCTCGGTGACCTGCTCGGGCCGGGAGGCGCCGATGATCGCCGAGGCGACGTTCGGGTTCTGCAGTACCCAGGCGATCGCCAGCTGCGACAGCGACAGGCCGACCTCGGCCGCCAGCGGCTTCAGCTCCTGGACCCGGGTCAGTACGTCGTCGGTGAGGAACCGCTTGATGAAGTTCGACCCGTTCGCGTCGGTGGCCCGGGAGCCCTCGGGCGGCTGCTGACCGGGCAGGTACTTGCCGGTGAGCACCCCCTGCGCGATCGGCGAGAACACCACCTGGCTGATCCCGAGCTCCTCGGACGCCGGGACCACCTCGCCCTCGATGACCCGCCAGAGCATGCTGTACTGCGGCTGGTTCGAGACGAACGGGATCCGCAGCTCGCGGGCCAGCCGGTGGCCCTCCTGGAGCTGCTCCGCGGTCCACTCCGAGACACCGATGTACAGCGCCTTGCCCTGCCGGACGACGTCGGCGAACGCCTCCATCGTCTCCTCGAGCGGCGTCTCGGTGTCGTACCGGTGCGCCTGGTAGAGGTCGACGTAGTCGGTGCCGAGCCGCTTCAGCGAGCCGTTGACGGACTCGAGGATGTGCTTGCGGGACAGGCCGGTGTCGTTCGGCCCGCCCGGACCGGTCGGCCAGTACACCTTGGTGAAGATCTCCAGCGACTCGCGGCGCTCGCCGGCCAGCGCCTCGCCGAGCACCGACTCGGCCTTGGTGTTCGCGTAGGTGTCGGCGGTGTCGAACGTCGTGATGCCGGCCTCCAGGGCGGCCCGGACGCAGGCCTTGGCCTGCTCGTTCTCCACCTGGGAGCCGTGCGTCAGCCAGTTGCCGTACGAGATCTCGCTGACCTTGAGACCACTGTTGCCCAGATAGCGGAAGTCCATACCCCGACCCTACTTGCCCGGGGTCAGGAGGCCAGCATCTCAGTGCGGCCGTTCGCCGCGCTTCACCATCGGCTTCGGCAGCCGCCAGCGGCGCATCTGCATGGTCCGCCGGACCGCGTAGAAGCCGATGCCCTTGGTGGACTCCTTCGGGAACTTGATCCCGATCTGCTTCTTCACCCCCGCGGTGAGCAGGAGCCAGTCGCCGGCGATCAGCACGATCATGAACAGGAACAGCAGGTTCACCATCCCGGCCAGCCACGGGAACTGCGGCGAGAACACCACGCCGACCAGCGACACCACCAGCAGGATCGGCAGCGCGAACTCCATCACCGAGTACCGGGCGTCGACGTAGTCCCGGGCGAACCGCCGGATCGGGCCCTTGTCGGCGGCCGGCAGGTACCGGTCGTCGCCGGTCTGCATGGCCTGCTGCATCTTGGCCCGCTCGGTCCGCATCTTGTCCCGGCGGATGGCCGAGGCCTCCTTGCGGTTCCGCGGCTTCTTGAAGGTCGCCTTCCGGGGCCGCCTCCGCTTCCTTGCGGCTCGGCGTCGGCCGCCCCTTGCCGCCCGGCTTGCCCTGGGGGTCGGCGGGTACGGTGGTAGCTGTCTCAGACTTGGTACGACGGAACACGGGGTCAGAACCTCATTCGCAGGGCAGGAGCGTCGGGGTGGTCCCCGGACCTTTACACCACTTTATCGGGGCACGTCCCGATGGTGTGGTGACCCGGTGGGACATAGGGTGGACTGTACGCACGCCGGGTCGTCAGTCCGGCACAGAAGGGGTACGGATATCGATGAGCATCTTCAGGCGGATGTCGACGATCTTCAAGGCCAAGGCGAACTCCGCCCTGGACAAGGCCGAGGATCCTCGCGAAACCCTTGACTACTCGTATCAGAAGCAGCTCGAGCTGCTCCAGAAGGTACGCCGCGGTGTGGCCGACGTGGCCACCAGCCGGAAGCGGGTGGAGCTGCAGGCGTCCCAGCTGCAGTCCCAGTCGGCGAAGCTGCAGGAGCAGGCGCAGAAGGCGCTCTCGATGGGCCGCGAGGACCTGGCCCGCGAGGCGCTCACCCGCAAGTCCGGGCTGCAGGGCCAGATCGACGACCTGACCACCCAGCACGCCCAGTTGCAGGGTGAGGAGGAGAAGCTCACGCTCGCCTCCCAGCGGCTGCAGGCCAAGGTCGAGTCGTTCCGGACCCGCAAGGAGACCATCAAGGCCACCTACACCGCGGCCGAGGCGCAGACCCGGATCAACGAGGCGTTCTCCGGCATCTCCGAGGAGATGAGCGACGTCGGTCTCGCGGTCCAGCGCGCCGAGGACCGGACCCAGCAGATGCAGGCCCGGGCCGGTGCGATCGACGAGCTGCTCGCCTCCGGCGCGCTCGACGACGCCAGCGGCACCAGCAAGGACAACATCACGCTCGAGCTCGAGCGGATGTCGTCCGGCTCCGACGTGGAGAGCGAGCTGGCCGCGATGAAGGCCCAGATCTCGGGCGGCAGCGCGCCCAAGGAGCTCTCCGGTGAGGCCCAGCAGGCCGCCCAGCAGCCCGCCCAGCCAGTGCAGCAGCCGGCCGCACAACCTGCGACCGAGCCGGCGCGACCTCAGGACGGAGATGTTCGGTGATCGTTCGCATCATGGGTGAAGGTCAGTGGCGACTGGCCGACGACAAGCTGGACGCGCTCAACGCCGTCGACGGCGACCTGGAGAAGGCCGTGTCGTCCGGTGAAGAGGCGGCGTACCACACCGCTTTCGCCGCCCTGCTCGACTTCGTCCGCTCCGGCGAGAAGGTGCCGGACGACGAGCTGCACGACTCCGACGCGATCCTGCCCCCGTCGGACAGCTCGCTCGCCGAGATGCGCGAGCTGATCAGCGGCGACGGCCTCATCGCCGGCTGAGACAGCTTCGAAGGTCAGTGCCCCGACCCGGCGACTGGTCACTTGAAGTAGTCGTTTGAGACCCCTGAGAACCCCGAAACGGGTTCCCAGGGGTCTTTGCATTACGGAACCTGGGAGTCGGGTTGCCCGCGGGTAAACACTCGCGTCCGATGCTGTCTTCCGCCGCGGCCACGTAGTACTCTCTGGTTCACGTCGTTGTGGGGGCGGCGTTGGACGAGGTCCGTGACGGGGTGTGGGTTGGTCACGGGGTTCGCATCTCACCTGTGGGGGGTGACTGTACGTGACTGAATCTGTCATGTCTGAGGGGTTGGCCGATCCGGCTGATCTAAGGCCGGCGCCGTCGGGGGAACGACGTCGGCCGGTCTGGGTGGTTCCGGAGGACGTTCCGGCGGTCGTGCCGCGGTCGGCACGGTTCACCGAGGCACGCTGGGTCGCGAAGTACCGGTGGGCAGCGCTCGCCGGTGACCTGGTGTCCGCGCTGTTCGGTGTCTCGCTGGCGCTCGTGGTCCGGTTCGGAGCCCAGATCAACCTCGGCTACGTTCTGCTGGGGGCCGCGGTGCCGGTCGCCTGGCTGGTCTGTGTGGCGCTGGAGCGGGGTTATGAGACCCGCTACTTCGGCACCGGGCCGGAGGAGTTCCGCTCGGTCATCCGGGCCGCCGTCGCGCTGACCGCAGTGGTTGCCGTGACGTCGTACGCGACGAAGAGCCAGGTTGCGCGTGGCTTTGTCGTGCTGGCGGTGCCGATGACCTGTCTCGCGGCGATGTTCGCCCGCTGGTTGCTGCACCGGCAGATCTCGAAACGCCGGTTCGCCGGCCGCTGCATGCGCCGGGTACTCGTTGTCGGGCGCAACGACCAGGTGACCACGCTGCACCGGCACCTGGAGGAGCGGAAGACCGACGGGTACGTCGTGGTCGCGAGCTGCATGCCACGCGGCGACACGCCGGACGAGCCCGGCCCGGAACGCCTGGGACGTGCCGAGATGGACATCCTGAAGGCGGTCGACGAGTGGGACGTCGAGGTGGTCGCGGTGGCCGCCGACCCGGAGCTCACCGGGCACTCGCTGCGGAAGTTGTCCTGGGCACTGGAACAGCGTGCTGTCGATCTGATCGTGTCGCCGGGCATCGTCGAGGTGGCCGGTCCGCGGATCTCGATCCGGCCGGTGGCCGGGCTGTCGCTGCTGCACCTGGAGCGGCCGTCGGTGAGCGGTGGTCCGCACGTCCTGAAGAACATCTTCGACCGGGTGGTCGGGTGCCTGCTGGTGCTGGCCCTGACGCCGCTCCTGATCGTCACGGCAGTGCTGGTGAAGCTCACCAGCCGTGGTCCGGTGCTGTTCCGGCAGACCAGGGTCGGCCGCGGCGGCGTGCAGTTCCGGATGCTGAAGTTCCGCACGATGGTGGCCGACGCCGAGGAACGCAAGGCCGAGCTGCACGCGCTGAACGAGGGCAACGGGATCCTGTTCAAGCTCCGCGACGATCCGCGGGTCACGAGGATCGGAAGGTACCTGCGGAGGTTCTCGATCGACGAGCTGCCGCAGCTGGTGAACGTGCTCCGGGGGGACATGTCACTCGTCGGCCCGCGTCCGCCGCTGCCCGCCGAGGTGGCGCAGTACCAGCTCGACGACGCGCGCCGGATGCTCGTGAAGCCCGGCCTGACCGGCCTCTGGCAGGTCAGCGGCCGCAGCGATCTGACCTGGGAGGAGTCCGTGCGGCTCGACCTGCGGTACGCCGACAACTGGTCGATCGCGCTGGATCTGCTCATTTTGTGGAAGACCGCCCGCGCGGTGCTGGGGAGCGACGGCGCGTACTGAGTGGTGTTTGTGTTCCCGAGGGGGGAATTCGTGACAGTAGTACTGGAAAGGCCGGCCGGTGTCCGTTCCGAGGCAGCGACCCTGGTGGTCGGGGCCGCTGGGGGCGACCAGGGCGCCTGGAGCGGGCTGGTCGATCATTACGCGCGGCTCGTCTGGGCCGTGACCCGCAGCTTCCGGCTGGGCGACAGCGACGCCGCTGACGTCTCGCAGATGGTCTGGCTGCGGTTGCTCGAACACATCAATCGCGTCGACCCCGAACGGGTCGGCGCCTGGCTGGTCGTCACCACGCGCCGGGAATGCCTGCGGGTACTGGCGTTCCGCAAGCGCGTGCTGCTGACCTACGAGTCGACGGCGTTCGAGGAGGTGGCCGGTGACCAGCCGGAGCCGGACGCCGACCTGCTCGCGGGCGAGCGCGCCGACGACGTACGGCGGGCGCTCGAAAGCCTGCCGGACCGGTGGCAGCAGTTGCTCGGCATGCTGATGGCCGACCCGCCGGCGCCGTACGCCGAGATCTCCGCGACGATCGGTATCCCGATCGGCAGCATCGGCCCGATCCGGGGCCGCTGCCTGGAGAAGCTTCGACTGCTGCTTGCCTCCTGAGGCAGCAGACTGTAGTTGGAATCAGGTCCGGACCGCTTGGATCAGAGCATGATCCAAGCGGTCCGGACCGTCCGCTGGGTACCCCTGTCCCACCGCAACCGGAAACTGACCAGCCGGGTGGCCTCGTCGCCGCAGGCCTCCACCACGACCGGTCCGGCCGGGGAGACCCGCAGTTCCACGTCCAGCTCGGTGCGTTCGACGTCCAGCGTCACGCCGTGCCCGGCGAAGCGCAGCCGTCGTACCCCGTCCGCGCAGTCAGGTCCGGGTGTGTCGAGCAGGCTGTCGAAGACCAGGTCGAGGATGTCGACGTCGCGGTCGTGCCGGCCGAACGCGGCGTACCCGATGGAGCGGAGCAGTGCGATCTGCTCGCCGGCGGCCCGCTCCATCACGATCAGCGCTCCCCGTTGACCTTGATCACGCTGTCCTGGTCCTGCCCGTACGGCGCGCCCTGCCAGGCCGCCCAGTTCACCGCGTTGCCCTGCTCGTGGACCATGAAGTTCCACGGACCGCTGTAGGTGTTGGAGAAGAACCGGTTGGCCTGGTGGAACGTGATCGCGTCCTCCACCGTCCGGGCCTTGTACGGCGACCATTCGGGAAACGTGCCCCAGTTCGAGAAGATGCCGTTGTACCCGCACCCGGCCCGGGACGCACACTTGGCGCCGAGGTTGTCCGGGTCGAGGGTGAACACGTTGTCGTGCACGCGGACGTTCTGCGTCTTCCAGCGGCAGTCACTGAGGTACGGCTGGTTCTTGATGCTGGTGGCGTTGCAGGTCTGGTCGTTGATCACGGACGGGTTCACCAGCGTGCTGGAACCGCTGCTGGTGTTGGCCGCGGAGCCCGCGAACCGGTCGGCGTTCTCCCACAGGATCACCCCGGCCCAGTTGTCGGTGAACACGTTCCCGCTGACCTCGAAGGTCTGGCTGAACATCCCGGGCACCCGCTTGTCGGCACCCGACTCGGAGATGTACAGCGCCGGTGTCGGGAACCCGACGTTCGTCGGTCCCTTGCCGATCCCGTTGCGGACGAACGTGTTGCCGCGGATCGAGGCGTTGTAGCTGATCTCGTAGATGACGCCCTCGGCGTAGTTGTTCGAGATGTAGTTGCCCTCGATCGAGAACGCCGTGTTGTTGGTGTCCGCCCACATCCCGGCGCCGCGGTTGTCGTGGATCCAGTTGCCCCGGACGACGGCTCCGCTGACCGCCCAGAACTTCCCGCCGCCGGTGCAGCCGCAGCCGGGCCGGACCTTCTCCCAGTCGTCGGTGTCGTTGCCGGTGATCTCGTTGCCCTGGATCGTGATGCTGGCCACGCGCTGCGGGTTGTACGCGTTGAACCCGTACTGGCCGTTGTCCCTGAGACAGTTGCCGCGGATCACGTTCCGGCTGCCGATCATCACGCCGGCGCCGGCATTGCGCTGAACGGTGTTCGCCTCGACGGTCCAGCCGCTCGCCGAGTCGTGGTTCACCACGCCCTCGTCGTTGTTGCCTTGGGCCTTGCCGAAGTTCTGGATGGTGAGGTGGCTGATCACGACGTCCTTGGCGGAGCCGGTGAACGCGTACCGGTTCCGGTTCGCGCCGTCCAGGATCGCGCCGGGGGCACCGAGGTACCGGTTGCCGTCCTTCGGGATCACCTGGACGAACTCGTCGTCGGGCAGCCGGTGCTTTCCGGGTGCCAGCCAGAACGTCGTACCGGCCGGGTACTGCACGGTCAGGTTCTGCAGGTTCTGTGCGGTGCTGACTACGACCGCGCCCCTGGGTGCCTGCGCCGAGCCGGCCAGCGCCTCGCTGTTTCCGCAGATCTTGGCCGGCGGAGTGCTCGGCGCCTTGACGGCCGCGTCCGTGGTCGGTGCGGTCGGCGACCCCTGGCTGGTCTTACTCGCAGGGCGATCGTCGGCGACCAGTGCGCCCGCTGACAGACCGCCGACGAGCAGGAGGACGCCGCCGGCGACGAGGGTACGTCGCTGCCGGTACCACGCGGCTCCACGGCCGGACGGGGCACGTTGTTCCATGGTTGTTCCTTCGGGGGCCTGGCGAGCGAGTGCTACCGAGAGAGCACCGGATTCGCCGCGGCGAACCGGTAGATGTCGAGCAGCTGCTGGAGGTTGCGCTGCGGGTCGTGCCGGTTCTCGTACGTCGACCGCGCGTTGCGGCCGAGGTCGTCGTACCGGTCGGGAGAGGTGTCGACGTCGAGCAGGAGCTTGGCCAGGTCGTCGGGGCGCCGCGGGTCGAACAGCGCGCCGTCGACGCCGTCGGTGACGAGTTCCGGGAAGGACCCGTGGCTCGAGGCAAGCAGCGGTACGCCGACAGCCATCGCCTCGACGACCACCAGCCCGAACGTCTCCTCCCACTCCGACGGCAGTACGACGGCACGGGACTCGCGCATCAGCCGGAACACGTCGGGCTTGCTCAGCAGGCCGCGGAGCTCGACGGACGGCCGGTCCGCGGCCCACGCGACCACCTCGTCCAGCAGCGGGCCGCCGCCTGCGATCACCAGCCGCAGCGCGTCGTCCCCGGCGATCTCGCGGTACGCGTCCCAGCCCTTCATCAGCAGCGGCGCACCCTTCGGCGCGTCGAGCCGGCCGACGTACGTCACCTGCCGGCGGCGCGCGCCTGCGACAGGACCGTCGTACGGGACGTAGTTGTAGCGGACGAAGCTGCGGTCGCTGTCGAAGTCCATACCGGCCAGCAGCGTGCGCTGTGACTCGGAGACGAAGAGGTACGCCGACACCAGGTTGCGCCAGCTCCGTCGGTGGGAGCGTGTGTTGAGCACTGTGGTCGCTGTAGCGAGTTTGGAGCCGCGGTAGCAGCTGTGAGCTACCGCAGGTATCGGGTTGCCGCCTGCGCAGTCGTGGCAGACCGCGCCGTCGCGGTAGAAGTCACCGCTGGCACACAACAGCTTGTAGTTGTGCAGTGTGATGACAACAGGCACCCGGGCGTCGCGGCAGGCGTAGAGCACCGACGGACTGAGGACCGGGAACGTGTTGTGGATGTGCACCACGTCCGGCTGGAACGTACGGAGCGTGTCAGCCAGATCGCGTTTGCTGGCAGGGTTCCACACCACGCGGGCGGGTAGCGTGGCCTTCTTCCAGGCCGGCCACTGCTCCAGCTCGTCGCTGCGCCGTTCGAACAGGTCGACGTCGTGGCCGAGTGCTGCGAGCGCCTCTCGCTCCTGGTCGACGACCCGGTTCTCACCGCTCGGTGCTGTCGAGCGGTACCTGTTGTGCACCAGCAGGATCCTCATTCGGCACCTTCCTGCGCTGGTCGTGGGTAGACGAGCGAGGCGGCCAGGGTGAGTTCCAGCAGGTACGGCGAGGCCTCGCTGAGCCCGCTCTCGGTGAACGACGCGACGACGCAGTACGCGACGATGAACAAGGCCGCGGCACGCCGTGGACCCTGCGGCGTGAACCAGGCGCCGATGAACACGAACAGCACCATGGCGATGCAGAACGACACCCCGAGCAGGCCGGTGTCGTAGTACGTCCCGAGCCAGTTGCTGTCGATCGGGAGGCCGTTGAACGACTTGTTGGACAGGCCGAAGCCGAACAGCGTCTGCCAGGTCGTGCGTGGTTGCGCGAGGATCGCGTCCCAGACGAAGGTACGTCCGGTCAGAGCGGTGACCTGCGTGCTGTCCTGCCCGCGGGCGAGCCAGGTCGTGATCAGTGATCCGGCGGTGAGCGCGCCGATCGAGAAGACGCCGATGGCGATCGCGAACGACTTGCGGACCCGTGAGCGCGCGGTGAACAGGCTCAGCCCCGCGACCACGGAACCGACGAGCAGGGCGATCAGCGCGGTCCGGGTGTGAGTGAGCAGCAGAACAGGGATCGCCGTGAGCACGCTTGCGAGAGCGGGGCCGCGTTTGAGCAGCCCTGCCATCCACAGGACTCCGGTCAGTCCGGCAGCCATCGCCGCGTAGTGCCCGGTCTGGGTGGGCGGGATCGGCCACACCATGCCGACCAGCCGGCCGTCAGGCCTCGACGCGCCGGGCGCGATCAGGAAGCCGAACACCACCGAGCCGACGATCCACCAGAGCACCATGAGGTGCGTCCGTACCAGCAGGAGGTCCCTGCGCGTCCACCACGGCGTCAGCAGCCACAGCACTGCGATGAAGAGGAACAGCCGCGTCGACCGGTAGAGCGCACTGATCAGGAACTCCGACCGCAGACTCGCGATCACGGCCTCGGTAGCGAGCAGGCCGCCCAAGAAGACGTAGACACTCGGCCGGATCCGTGCCGGCCGGTTGACGGACAGCACCAGCAGCAGGGCCAACGGCAGTGCGCCCTGCGCGATCAGCTTGCCGACGATGCCGGGGAACGGAATCAGCTGCAGCGAGCCCGGGAAGTACGTCAGCACGTTCATCACGAGCAGCGCCCACACCAGCTGGACCCGGCGCCGGCGGCGACGTTCCGGAGTGACCGCCCGGAACCCCGGCTTCGGCACCAGCCGGGTCCGGAGCACGGCGACCATACTCATCGCGAGAACATCTCCAGGTCGACGGCCGGGCTCGACGCCTCGGCGTCCGCCACGCCAACGCCTTCGTCGGTACGGTCCGCGTTCAGCACGATCGCGGAGTCGATCTCCAGCCCGGCCAGGCGGACCAGCTCACCGGTCGCCCGGACCTTGGCCGCCGTGGAACGGCCGGCAGTCACGACGACCGCGGCGCGGGACGCCCAGGTGCCGAGGTGGTCGGCGCCGATCGCCGGCGACAGGGTGGCCAGTGTCAGGACCAGATCGGCCGTGTCCCAGGCCGCGTCGAGCTGGACGTCGGCCGACCGGTTCGGCCGGTTGTTGTCGCCGAGCCGCAGGTAGCAGCCTTCCGGCGGCAGACCGTTCGGGTCCGGCAGGTACACGTCGATCCGCCGTCCCGGCTGGCTGAACTGCGAGTCCCGCGTGCCGGGCTGCTTCACCCCGAGCTTCTGTGCGAGCGCCCCGGTCCCGGTCAGGTCCGCGACCAGCACGTGCTTGCCCTCGTCGGCCAGCGCCACCGCACGCGCCGCCACCGCGAGCGCACACGCCGGTACGTCGTCCACGCTGACCACAGCCAGCGCCGGAGTCGGCCGCTTCGACCAGATGATGCGCTGGCCGAGGTGCTGCGACAGCAACTGGATCTCCGGATTCCCCGCCTGCGACGGACGCAGCGTGCCGCGGAACGGCAGCCAGTTGCGCGGCGGACGTCCCGTACTGAGCCGCACCCGGGCGCCCAGCGCGTTCGAGATGTCCTGGCGTTTCCACAGCCGGTCCGAGATCAACGCCCGTACGACGATGAACCCGAGGCCGAGGAACAGCCCGGCGGCCAGACCCGTACCGGCCTTGATCGCCAGCGCCCGCTTCGCGTGCACCAGCACCGGGGTCGGGGTGTCGAGCAGCCGGCTCGCGTTCATCTTCGACGCCCGCGTGTTCTGGTCGAGCAGCTGCTGCTGGATGAACCGGTACTTGTCGCCGGCCGCGTTGAACCGCGCCATCTCCGGGCTGTTCGGCAGCTTCGGGCTGTTCGGGTCGTCGCCCGCGGCGACGACTGCCTGCCGGGCCAGCGAGAGCTCGTTCTGCGCCGCGGTGAGGTCCTTGACCAGCGGGCTCTCGTCGAGCCCGATCTGCTCGCGGCGGAAGATCAGGTAGGTCTGGGCGATGATCGTCGCGAGCTTGGTGGCCTGCTCGTCGGTCTTCGCCTGCACCTGGATCTGCAGCACCCGGGAGGTCAGCATCGTCGCGGTGTAGCCGGCGAGCAGCTGGTCCGGAGTGTCCGGCAGCTTCAGCAGCGCGATCGTCCGCTCCGCCACGGTCCGGCTGGTGGCCAGGCTGATCTCGGTCGCCATCGCCTTCACCGGATCGTCGCCCTCGCGGGTGGTGATCAGCAGCCGGGCCGCCGCCTGGTGCGGTGCGGGCAGCAGGAAGTACGTCGCCAGGCCGCCGGTGAAGCCGATGATCGCCAGCGCCAGCCAGATCCGGGCGTGCCGGACCACGGCGTCGCGCAGGAACCGCAACGTGATCAGGCCCTCCGGCGGGTGCGACGCCGAGCGCTGCTCGGCGAACAGGCCGTCGTCGTCCTCCGCCCAGCCGGTGCTGGTGGCGGGCTGATCGGAGAGCTGCTGATTCGTCATCGGGTCCGCCTTGCCGTGCCGGTGAGTAGCGTGGGCAGCCGCGAGCCGGCCCGCCGTTGCGCCTGCGCGACCCGGCCGACGGTCCGGTCGGACGGATCCGGATCGGTGACCACCAGGCCGTCGATCGTCCGGTCGTCGGCGGCCGTCGCGACCGCCAGCCGGGCCAGTTCCTCAGCGGTCACGGTGCCGGCCGAAAGCGCGACGATCGTCCGCGTGGTGGGCTCGCTGTCGTCCAGGTGCGGCGCGTCGCGGTCCACCAGTACCAGGTGGATCTCGAGCGCGACCTGACCGGACGGCTTGTCGTGGTGCTGGTCGATCACCAGCGAGGTGGAGATCCCGACCGTACCGGCGAACGCGGCCAGCTGCGGACCGAGCGGCCGCGCCTTGCCGTCGTCCGCGAACGAGATCACGGTCAGCGAGACCTGCTGGCCGCCTTTCGCGTCCAGCGCGAGGTTGTGCAGGACCTTGCGCAGCGCCCACGCGTCGACCGCGGTCGGCGAGTAGTGCTCCAGCAGGTTCGCCCAGTCGGAGGGGTCGTTCGCCCGGTACGACGAGACCGAGGCGAGGACCGGAATGCCGACGGCGTCGGCGATGTCGTCCCGCAGCCGGAGCCGGCGATCGCC
The DNA here is from genome assembly GCF_017876295.1 of Kribbella aluminosa. NCBI lineage: Bacteria > Bacillati > Actinomycetota > Actinomycetes > Propionibacteriales > Kribbellaceae > Kribbella > Kribbella aluminosa. The sequence goes on from NZ_JAGINT010000002.1 coordinate 3,739,920, forward strand.
ACGTGCGCGGGCCAGCACCAGCACCGCTCCGGCGATGGCGCCGAGCAGTGCGCCGAGACCGCCGTACGTGCCGGTGTGTACGAGCATGCTGCCGCCGTGCGCGTTGACGGCCTGCTCCAGCATCCGCGCGCCGGTCCGCTTGCCCAGGTCACCGGGCAGCTTCTGGTCGGTCGTGATGAACACCAGGTAGACCTGCGCGACCGCGTTGGCAAGCTGGATCGCCTGCGTTGCCGTCGTACCCTGCGCGTCGATCCGGATGACGTCCTCGGTGACAGCCGTCGCCTTGACCCGCGCACGAGCCTGCTCGGTCGACAGCGCCGGCGTGACGTTCTGCCCGGCGCTCAGCAGGACCGGTCCGCTCTCCGCGATGTACACCTGCGTGTCGATGCTCTGAGCATTCGAACTGACGCCGGACGCGGACTGCGGCGGCGGCGGGAGCACTACCTGCGAAGAAGCGCTGTACATCGGCGGCTGCATCAGGCCGTACCCGATGCCCGCCATCAGCCCCACCACGGCAACCGCCCCCACCAGCAGCCGATGCCGCCGGATCGCCTGCCAAGACTTCTTCACATCCAGCTGCTGCGCGCTCACAGGCCCCCTCCAGTGTCGTCTGAACTAATAGAGGGGCGGAGGCAGGTACTGATACACCCGTTAGAAGCGGAAGGTTGTAACTGCCGGGGTGTCGGCGGACAGGGGGCCTGTGCCGAGCAGGGTGGTGCTGGGGACCTTGTGACCGAATCGCGGTGAGTACCAGCCGAGCAACGGATTGTTGCTGCCGCGGCAGGTCGTCCAGGTCAGTTCTGCGGGCAGTTCGACGACGGCCGAGCCGTTGGGCCATTCCAGCCGCCCGGTGGCTTGGTCGAAGTCGACCTCGGGACCCAGGTGCCAGGCGATGCGTACGTCGGTTGCTGCGTCGACAGTGTCCGCTACGCGCAGTACGTCGTTGTCGAGGGTCGCCGTACGTCGGTGGGTCACGGGGGCGTAGCCGTCGTGTTCGGCTTCCCACGTGGCGGGGGAGCGGTGGAGGACCTTGCCGGTTGCCCCGCGCAACCACAGGAACGGGCCGCCCCAGGTGGACTGTTCGGCGCCGGCTACCTCGACGGTGTTGTGGGCGATGGTTGACCGGAAGTAGTTCCGCCACTCCTCTTCGCCGTGGTAGCAGTACGTGCCGGGGTCGGCCAGGATGTCTACGCCGTCGACGCGTACCTCTAGTGAGAGCGCATCGGAGTGGGCGTGGGCGGCGATGGAGAGAAAGCCGTGCGGTCCGGCGTCAGCGCGGCACCAGATGTTGTTGCTGCGCAGGATGGTCAGGCCGGCGTCACTGAAGTGGCCTGGGCGTTCAGCGGGGCGGTCTGGTTGCTGGCCGTTCACCAGCACGCCGACGATCACTGACGTCGCAGTACTCGGGCTATCGGGCCACCAGGGCGCTTTGCCTACCACGGCTGCGCCTAGCGAGAGGTATGCCGACCACGTGCTGGCGTCTGGTGGGTCCAGCACCAGGACCATGCCCTCGTCGTCGTCGCCTTGCCGTGGTGGGCGTAGGCGGCTGTCGACGATCGCTGCTGCCGCGTCGACGGTGCGGGTCAGCAGAGCCCACGTGTCCTGGCTGAGCGGGTGGCCGGCGTTGTCCGCTTCCAGGGCGGCGTACAGGCCGAGCTCTGACACGAAACGGTGGTAGTCGGTTGCCAGCTCGCGGTTGATGCCTGACGGGAATGTGTTGGCGTCAAGCTCCTTCTCCAGCAGGGCTGCTGCGTTTGCGCGCCACCGGTCGCTCTTGGTGAACCAGGGGAACGCACAAGCGCCTACTAGTTGTCCTGCTGCCTCTGCGATCACATGGTTGTTGGCTGAGGACCCGTGGCTGTGGAACGCGGCTAGGTACCGCTGGTGCCAGTACAGCTGCTGTAGCGCCAGCTCGTTGTGCTCGAACAGGTCTGTGATGTCGGGCCAGTCGTTCAGCAGTCGTCTGATCCACGTCCAGCTGATGAGGCGCAGGCCGATCTCGATACCGCTTGCCCAGTGCACTCCGGACAGGAACGGGTTCGTACGCCACCAGTCGTTCAAGTGGTCGGCTACGCGTTCGGCGTACCGGTCGTCGTGGGTCAGGTACCACGCAGCGGCCAGCTGGGTGAGGTGGTGGTGGCGGGACAGCTCCCACACCTGCTTGATGTTGCCGACCGCCTGCTCGTTGCGGTGGTTCAGTTTGAACACGTACTGCGTTGGGTCCGAACGGCGGCCTGTTACCGGGTCGCGGAACCAGTCGGGCGCCTTGAGGTCGGTGCGTTCAACACCTAGTACCTCCAGATTGCCGGCCAGGATGGCGTCGGCCTGCTGGATCACTGCCTTGCGGGCGTCTTCCGGTACGGCGCAGGCCGTGTGCGCCGGGAGCGTCGTACTGAACGTTCTTTCGCGTCGTACCGGCAGGGTCAGCTTTCCGTCCTGCCCGGGCCTGACCTGTTGGTAGGCCCAGGCAGTACGGCGTCCGGCGTCGCTGGTGCGCTGGATGAGTTCGGTGGGGGACATCCGGCGCAGGCGGCGGACGTACCAGCCCAGAGGCTGGCGGCTCACACAGGCTCCGGCTTACCGGAGGCCAGGCTGCGGTCCACTGCGATGGTGGCGCGGGTGGTGGCGATCAGTTGCTCGAACGGGATCGGCATCGGTCCGCCTGTGCGTACGGCGGTGACGAAGCGCACCAGTTCGCCGCGCTGGCCCTTGTCGGTACTGCGGGACTTGCGGACGACAGGTTTCCGCCCTGCCCACACCGACGCACGCTGGAAGTTGTCGAAGCGCGCGTTGCGGCCGCCGCCGGTGACGTCGATCGTCTCCTTCGGGAAGCGAGCGTTGCCGCCGCCGACGTACGTGATCGTGCCGACCGAACCGTTCGCGAACCGGAGCGTGACGAGGACGTCGCCGGCGTCGGGGCCCGGTACGGCGTACACCTCGGCCGGGAGGCTGTTCAGCCACCAGGTGAGTGTGTCGATGAAGTGCCCGCCCTCACCGGCGAACCGGGTACCCTCCTTGCCGGCGTCGAGGTACCAGCTGGTGGAGTCGAGCTTGCCGGCGTTCACCAGGTACCTGACGGAGGTGTACCCGTTCTCGCCGAAGCGGTCCTTCAGGTCGGTCAGCAGCGGCGCGAACCGGCGGTTGAACCCGACCATCAGGCGATCGTTGCCGGTGGCATCCACGGTGGCGACGATCCGGTCCAGCTCGTCGTCGTTCAGCGCCAGCGGCTTCTCGACGAAGACGGCCTTCCCGGTCTCCAGCGCCCGGCACGCCAGCTCGGCGTGCGAACTGTGGCGGGTGACCACGAACAGCGCGTCCAGACTCTCGTCGCTCAGCACCTCGTCGACGTTCGTCGACACCGCCTCGAAGCCGAACCGCCGCTGGGCGTTCGCGGCCGACAGGGACTTGTTGGTCGCAACATGCCCCAACACGACCTGCTCGTCCTGCTGCAGGTGCGGCAGCAACATGCTCGATGCGTAGTTCCCCGCCCCCACGAACCCCACCCGTACGGCGCCGGCGGGAGCCGGCCGACCGGCCTGCTGCCGCCGGCGGTTGGTGTCAACGCCCGCGACATCCCCCTCCACACCACCGGCCGCGCCTGCAGCGCCGTGCGCTGCGTGCTCGTCTCCGTGCGGTGCGCTCTCGCTCTCCGCGTCACCTGGCGCGCTCTGCGCGCCCCGCCCGACGGCGTGCGCACCGGTACCGGCGCTGTGCGCCGTACCGCCCGTTTCTGCTTCCTTTGGGTATTCGAAGAGGAAGCCGACGCCTGGGTAGGCGCCAGTGCTGAGTTTCTCGTAGACGTCGGTGGCGTCGGCGATGGGGAAGGTGTTGGCGATCAGGCTGCCGACGTCGACCTGTTCGCGGGCGATCAGGTCGACGAAGCACTCGAGGTTGCGGCGCTCCGTCCAGCGAACGTACCCGGCGGGGTAGTCGATCCCGTCCAGCTCGTACCGGTCGTCGTACCGCCCCGGCCCGTACGACCGCGAGAACCGGACGTCCAGCTCCTTCTCGTAGTACGCGTTCCACGGCAGATCCAGCTTCGTCTTGCCGATGTCCACCACCCGCGCCCGGTCACGAGCCAGCCGGGCCGCGGTCTCCACCGGCCCGTTCGAGTGCCCGCCCGCGGCCAGCAGGATGCGGTCGGCGCCGAGCCCGTTGGATGCCTGCAGCAACGACCGCTCGAGCGCCGCGACCCCGGCCTCGTCGGCACCCGCGCAGTACAGCGCGCCCGCCTTCTCCGCCATCCGGCATCGGTCCGCGACCGTGTCGATCCCGAACACCCGCACCCCAGCGGCAACCAGCAACCGCACCACCAGCTGCCCGACCAGCCCCAGCCCGATCACCACAGCCGTGTCACCCAGCTGCACCTCGGCCTGCCGAACCCCCTGCATGGCAATCGCGCCGACAGTGGCGAAGGCAGCCTGCTCAGCCGGCACCCCGTCCGGCACCGGCACGCACAGATTCACCGGCACCCAGTTGTACTCCGCATGAAGAGCGAACTCGTTCCCCGCGGCGGCAACCACCTGCCCGACACCGAACTCCTCGGCCCCCGCGCCGACCTCCACGACCACACCGCACAGCGAGTACCCGAGCGGCGTGTACGAGTCGAGCTTGTTCATCACCTTCTTGTACGTGCTCGTCAACCCCTGCTGCGCGACCGTGTCCAGCACCTTGCGTACCTGGTCCGGTCGCGCCTTCGCCTTGCCCAGCAGCGACAGCCGCGCCTCGCCGACCTTCATCAGCTCGGTCCCGGTGGAGATCAGTGAGTACAGCGAACGGATCAGCACCCCGCCCGGCGCACAAGCCGGCGGCGGTACGTCGAGCACCGCCAGCTCGCCGGACTTGTAGTTCTGTGCAACCTGCTTCATGTCCGTCCTTCATCCAGAGGTGATGGTCACGCCCAGGGAGCGCATGTGCCGCGTCCAGGTCTCCAGCGTCAGCAGCTGCCAGATCTGCTTGGAGTAGTCCTCCCGGCCGGATCGTTCATCGTCGACAATCTGCTGGACCGCGGACTGTCGGAGGAACCCGCTTCCGACCAGCTCCCCGCGCAGCAGTACGTCGTCGACCAGCTCGCGCAGGTCGTTCCGCACCCAGGCGCGCAGCGGCGCACTGAACGACGCCTTCGGCCGGTAGATGATCTCCTTCGGCAACCACGCCTCGGCGGCCTTCTTCAACGCCAGCTTGCCGACCCGGCGGTGGATCTTGTCGCTGCCCGGGATCGAGAACGCCGCCCGCGCAACGACCGGGTCGACGAACGGCGTCCGTACCTCGGTCGACGCCGCCATGCTCGCGCGGTCCGTGTACGTGAGGTTCAGCCCGGGCAGGAACATCCGCGAGTCCGCCAGGCACATCCGGTTCACGTGGTCGTCGAGCGCGTTGTCGTGGTAGATGTCGCTGTGCTCGGCGAGCAGCTTCCCGACGTACGGCTCGAGGTCCGGGCTGATCAGCCCGGCGAGCTGGTCCGCGTCGTACATCGTGTAGCTGCGCCGGAACGCCTCCTCCTCGGGGAGGTTCGCGAACGTCTCGAACCGTTTCGCCCAGCGTGCGTAGCGCAGCCCGCGACCGTTGACGGTCACCGGGAGCCGCCGTACCGCCGGCCCGACCAGCCCGTTCCGCAGTACGCCGGGGAGCCGTTGGTACTGCGCTCCCATCACGCAGGCGAGGTGCTTGCGGTACCCACCGAACAGCTCGTCGGCGCCCATCCCGGACAGCAGGACCTTCACGCCCGCGTCGCGTGCGGTCTCGCACATCAGCAGGGTGTTGATCGCGGCCGGGTCGCCGATCGGTTCATCCAGATTGTCAACAATCCGCGGAAGCAGTTCGACGACGTCCGGCGCGATCTCGATCTCGTGCAGGTCGATGCCGAACTGCCGGGCCAGCTTGCGCGCGTAGACCGCGTCGTCCGGCATCGCCTCGAGCTTCTGGTCCTGCGCGCGGAACGTGATCGTGTACGAGTCGATCCCGGGATCCAGCTGCTTCGCCAGCACGGTCACGAGGCTCGAGTCGAGGCCCCCGCTGAGGAATGTCGACACTCCTACGTCGGCGACCAGGTGCGCGGCGACGGACTCCTCGATGACCTGGCGGAGGTCGGCGGGCGGACCGGCCGCGGCCTCGGTCGCGACCTCGGACACCCGCCAGTACGTCTCGTGCCGGCTGCTGCCGTCCGGGCGGAACTCCGCCCAGGAGCCGGGCGGCAGCTTGTCGACGCCGTCGATCGCGCAGCGCTGCTCGGGCAGCCAGTAGTAGAGCATCGACGCGATCAGCGCGCCGGGCTCGGTGCGCAGCTCGGACCCGACCGCGGAGACCAGAGCCTTCAGTTCGGACGCGAAGATCACGCCGCCCTGCCGGCGGAGGAAGTACAGCGGCTTGATGCCGAGCGGGTCGCGGGCGAGGTACAGGCTGCCGCTCTCCTCGTCCAGCATCGCGAACGCGAACATGCCGCGGAAACGCCCGAGCGCCTCCGGTCCCCAGCGGCGCCACGCCTCCAGCACGACCTCGGTGTCGCTCTGGGTGCGGAAGTGCACGCCCGACTTCGACAGCTCGGCCCGGAGTTCCTTGTAGTTGTAGAGCTCGCCGTTGTAGCAGATCGTCAGGCCGCGCTTGCTGAACGGCTGGTCCGCGGCTGCCGACAAGTCGATGATCGACAATCTACGATGCGCAAGGAACGCACGGACATCGCCTTGGTCGAACGCGTACACCCGGTCCGCGTCCGGACCGCGATGTGCGATCCGGTCGCTCATCGCCTCCGCGAGCGCGAAGCCGTCGCGCTGCTGGTAGCAGCCCGCGATGCCACACACGTCAGGATCCCGTCTTGAGGCCGACGACGGTCCCGACGCGGCTGACGTGCCCGGTGAGCTGGTCGTACACCTCGAGGTAGGCCTTCTGCTGGTGCCTCCACGCCAGCACCAGTTCGACGCGCTCGCGGCCGAGCTTGGCCATCCGGCGCCGGCGTACCTCGTCGTCGAGCAGGTCGACGATCGCGGCGCCGTACTTCGCCACGTCGTTCGGCTCGACGTACACCGCGGCGTCGGCGGCGGACACCCTGGTCTCCACCAGGTCGAAGGCGACGACCGGGAGCTCGAAGGCCATGTACTCCATGGTCTTGTTCATCGTCGACACGTCGTTGAGCGGGTTCTTCGGGTCGGGGGAGAGGCCGAGGTCCGCGGCCGACATCACCGCGCGCACGGTCTCGTCCGGCACCCGCCCGGTGAACTCGACGTACTCCCCGAGCCCGAGCTCGTCGCGCAGTGCCACCACCTCGTCGAACGAGTCGCCGCCGCCCATCAGCGTGAACGCGATATCGGTGCGCTGCAGATTGTTGACAATATGATGGGCGGCCCGGACGACGATGTCGACGCCGTCCTGCGGACCCATCACGCCGATGTACGTCACCAGGTGGCGGTGACCGCGGCGCAGCGACTCGTCCGCCCCCTTGACCGAGTCGCGGCGCAGTTTGTCCGGGTCCGGCCCGGTGCGGACCACGGTGACGTCGTGGTTCGCCTTGCCGCTGCGGGTGATCGCGATCCGGCGGTACGAGTCGTTCGTCGAGATCACGTGATCGGCCTGGCGGTGCGTCGTCCGCTCAAGGAAGCGCAGCCCCTTGTAGGGCAGGCTCGCCGTACCACCGAACCGCGACTGGAACAGTTCGGGGCACAGGTCGTGGTGGTCGAACACGAACCGCGTGCCGTCGAGGCGGCGCAGCAGCATCGCGATCGGCCAGAAGATGTCCGGCGGATTGCAGGCCTGCAGCACCTTGAACCGGCCGGCCTTGCGGGCCCGGAACACCAGGCGGAGCGTCATCAGGAACGAGTACGCGTACTCCCAGACGAAGCCGACCTTGCTGCCGCCCGGCGCGTACGGCTTGTACTTGTACACGGTCACGCCGTCGATCACGTCGTACGACGGATCGCCCGGACCCTTCGGGCAGACCACCGTCACGTCGTACCCGGCCGCCACCAGCGCCTGGCACTCCAGCCAGACACGGCGGTCGAACGGCACCCACAGGTTCTGGATGATGATCAGTACCCGCGGACCGCTCACCAGCCGACTCCTTCGTATCCGGGCAGCGCCTCGACCGCCGCGCCGAGCCGGCCGCTCAGGTCGATCGTTCGGGCCGGTGGATCGCCGAGCAGCGCGTCGACGGCGCCGCTGTCGGTCGCGGAGACGATCGCCAGGTCGGCGCCGGCCAGCGCGGCGTTCGGGTCGTCGGTCAGAACCCGTTGCAGATGCGGCAGTTTCGACTGGACGTGCCGCAGGTTCGCGCCGACCAGGCGGGTCGGGTTCACGATCGCGTCGTAGATCCGCAGGTTGTAGCCCTTGCCGATCAGGCGTTCGGCGAGTTCGACGTTCGGGCTCTCGCGGAGGTCGTCGGTGGCGTGCTTGAAGCTCAGCCCGAGCAGCGCGATCTCGCGGCCGGGGCCGGCGATCACCCGGTCGACGATGTCGCGGACGCTGCGCTCGTTGGTGGCGAGCGCGCCGGAGAGCAGCGGGAGTTCGGTGTCGTTGATCCGCGCCAGGTGCAGGACGCTGCGCAGGTCCTTCGGGAGACACGAGCCGCCGAACGCGAAGCCGGGCTTCAGGTAGTACGGCGAGATGTTCAGGCTGGTGTCCTGCACGAAGATCTTCATCACCTTGCGCGAGTCCACGTCGAAGTGCCGGAAGATCCGGCCCATCTCGTTCGCGAACGAGACCTTCGTGGCGTGGAAGGCGTTGCACGCGTACTTCAGCGCCTCGGCTGTCCGAACGTCGACAATCTGCACGTCGACATTCAGAAACGCGAACAGGTCGGTCAAGGCGGTACCGACCCGCGGATCCCGGGTGCCGACCACGACGAACGGCGGCGCGTAGAAGTCCGCCAGCCCCGATCCCTCGCGCAGGAACTCCGGGCACATCGCCGTACCGAACGTCAGCCCCTCAGGCGCCGGCACCTCGGCCAGCACCTGCGCCACGATCTCGTCGACAGTCCCCGGCGGGACCGTACTGCGCACCACGATGCTGTGGTACCCGGTCTCCGGCCGTACGACGTCCCGCGCCGCCTCCGCGATGTCCCGCACCGCACGCTTGATGTAGGTGAGATCGGTACTCCCCGCCGCGGTCGACGGCGTACCGACACAGATCAACGAGACATCGGCCAGCTCCAGCGCCACCCGAGGATCGGTGGTCGCCCGCAACCGCCCCGCCGCGACCCCCGCCGCGACAAGCTCGTCCAGCCCCGGCTCGACCACCGGACTGCGCCCCCGCGCAATCGGATCGACCTTGGCGGTGTCGACATCCACCCCGCACACCTCATGCCCGGCAGCAGCCAGACAAGCCGCCGTCACCGACCCCACATACCCCAAGCCGAACACGGCAACTCTCATAACGCCCCCCACAGGCAAGATCCCGACGTCCCCACACAGCGCCCATGAGAGCAACCACCCCACCACGCTGATACACCCTGTGGAAATCTTCCGCAGGAAATCCGGCCCGGAAACTATCCTGGAACACGGAACGTGTCCGGCCTCCCCACATCGGAGTAATCATGGAAGCCCTGTACGACCTCCCGAACGGCGACCGAGTGCGAGTCATCGACACCACCACCGCCGCCCAGAGCCTCGGCCGGGTCCTCGAGCTCTTCCGTTCCGGCGACGCGGACCCGGTCTTCTTCGGCGACAACCCCCGCCCGGAAGGCGTCGTCATCTCCTTCGAGCAATGGGCCGAGTACGAGACGCTCAAGGAGGACGCCGACGACGACCGGCGCAGGGAGGAGTTGGTCCGCCAGCGCATCGCCAACGACGACCCCTCCCAGTGGGAGACGTACGAGCAGATGATGGAGAGGTACGGGCTCGATCCCGACAGCGCCGAGCTGAAGCCGAAGGAGGGCGGCACCGGCGACAGCGACCGTGACGGTACTGCGTGACCTACCACCTGATCCATCATCCTGACTTCAGCCGGGACATGGACCGGCTGCACCAGGAATGGAAGACGGACAAGAACAGCCCCGGCGGCCGCGCGTTCGTGGCTGCGGTGGGAGCGTTGCGGGCGCTTCGCGAAGAGCGTGAAGGGGAGTACCAGGGTAAGCAGCTCGGTTACGGACCGCAGTCGTACGACGTGCGCGACTGTGCGGAGCTGAAGGTTCCTGTCGATCGTGAGTTCACACCTGGTGGGTACGAGCGCGGGCCGTCGCATCGGCTCGTGTATCGCGAGTTCGATCCGTTGCCGACGATGGAAGACGGTCGGGTGGTGCCGGATCCGAACGCTCAGGCCTATCGGCAGCCGATCACCTTCGCGCACCGGTCGCATGACCCGGCGGACAGCGCAGGACAGCGCAGGACATCGCAGGACAGCGCCTGGGACGTACCGTCGGCATGCCGTCGCGTGACCTGCAAGGGCTGGCCGGCGGAGGTCGACCCGACATCGGTCCCCAGCGCGAGGGCGTCCAGACCACGCCGCAGCGACTGCCGGTGCCTGGCGATCTGCTCAAGCAGGCGCAGATCCTTCGGGACAGTCCGCCGGCTGGAACGGCGCCGAAGCCTTCCTCGGCGCCGCAGGCGAACGTCAACCGGCCGCCTGGCCCAGGTGCCTCCCGGGTCGCCCGCGGAGACGACGGCCCCCGGAAGAGCTGACCGGGCCGAGAGCCGATCAGTCCGCTGTTTACTGCAACGTTTACTGCGATGTTTACTGCAACGTTTACTGCAATCAGGCAGCGTCGGTCTTGTGCGGGGCGAACGACACCTGCGTCTCGTCGCCGTCGAGCGCGATGCTGAGTGATGCATCCAGCGCGTCCGCGAGCCGCGAGAGCAACGGCAAGGTGGGGACGGTGTCGGAGCCCTCGATGCGCGAGATCTTGGCCTGCGTGAGCCCGGCACGCTCAGCAAGCTGACTTTGGGTGATACCGAGTTCGGCCCGTCGTTCGTACACCGCTTTGGCGAGCGCCGTCGACAAGCGGATCCCACGGCTGGCCTGGACGGCATCGGCAGGCTCGACGGCGCCCGCGACCAGCTTCCGCTCACGTACTGTCTTCCGGCGACTGTGGGTCATTGCTCGACCCCCTCTCAATGATCCGGACGACCTCCTCAGGCGCAGGTCCATGCTCAGCCTCGCACGTCTCGCCAAGCGGCGAGGCCTGCTCGGCGAGCAGGCCGACATGCTCCTCGACCTTGAGGAAGTGCCTGGCGGGAAGACTCTCGAGCCACGCTCGAACTTCCGGCTCCAGTTCGATTGCGTACAGCCGATCCACCGTACTCGGTGTGTATGTCGCTGACGACATACGGCAAGGCGATGGGACGGTCCTCCGTTGCCGCTCGCAAATTGCGTGTATCAGGGCGGGTTTCCGGTGATCTGTATTGGGCGACAGGAACTTGTGCGGTGAGGGGATCGGGATGAGGGTTCTGGTTGCGGGGGATCGGGGTTACATCGGGGCGGTGATGGTGCCGTTCCTGAGGAGTGCGGGGCATCAGGTCGGTGGGCTCGACTCCGGGTTGTACGAGGGGTGCGACCTGCTGGGCGGGCCGGAGGCGATCGGGGCGCGGGCGCCGCGGGATCTGCGGGACGTGACGGCGGGGGAGTTGCAGGGGTACGACGCGGTGGTGTGCCTGGCCGCGCTGTCGAACGATCCGCTCGGGAATCTCGACAAGGCCGCGACGTACTCGGTCAACCTCGACGGGACGCTGAATCTCGCCCGGGCCGCGAAGGACGCGGGCGTCGAGCGGTTCCTGTTCGCGTCGTCCTGCAGCCTGTACGGCGCGGCGGGGTCGGAGGCGGTGACGGAGGATGCCGAGCTGTTCCCGGTGACGGCGTACGGCGAGACGAAGGCGCTGGCCGAGCAGGAGCTGTCGAAGCTGGCCGACGACAGCTTCAGCCCGACGTACCTGCGGAACGCGACCGCGTACGGCGCGTCGACCCGGCTGCGGCTCGATATTGTTGTCAACAATCTGACAGCCATCGCGATGACGTCCGGACAGGTCCGGCTGGAGAGCGACGGCACCCCGTGGCGGCCGCTCGTGCACATCGAGGACATCAGCCGCGCGTTCGGGGCCGTCCTCGAGGCGCCGCGGGAGACGATCCACGACGAGGCGTTCAACGTCGGCCGGTCCGAGGACGTCGTCCAGGTCCGCGACATCGCCGAGATGGTCCGCGAGGCGGTCCCGGGATCGACGCTGTCGATCGCCGCCGGCGCCGGACCGGACCTGCGCAACTACAAGGTCGACTTCGGCAAGCTCGGCGACACGTTCCCGGACCTGAAGCTGCAGTGGTCGGTCCGCAAGGGCGTCGACGAGCTGTACGACGCCTACCGGCGGCACGGTCTCACGCTCGACGACTTCAACTCCGCGCAGTTCGTCCGGCTGCGCCGCATCCAGCAACTGCTGGACGCGGGCCTTGTCGACAATCGACTGCGCCGCAGCACCGACGCGCAGTTCCCGGGACCGAAGGAGCTGCAGCGATGACGGACCCAGCCTGCCGGCTCTGCGGCGAACCGCTGACCCAGACGTTCGTAGACCTCGGCATGTCGCCGCCCTGCGAGAGCTACCTGCGCGCCGACCAGCTCGACAGCGGCGAGACGTTCTACCCGTTGCACGTGCGGATCTGCGGCAGCTGCCTGCTCGTCCAGTTGCCGGCGTACGTCGCGGCCGACGACGTGTTCAGCGACTACCTGTACTTCTCGTCGTACTCGACCAGCTGGGTCGAGCACGCGCGCCGGTTCGTCGTCGACATGCGGGAGCGACTGAACCTGGACGGGAACAGCCTGATCGTCGAGGCCGCCAGCAACGACGGCTACCTGCTGCAGCACGCGGTTGCCGAGGGCATCCCGGTGCTGGGCATCGAGCCGGCCGCGAACATCGCGAAGATCGCCAACGAGAAGGGCATCCGCACCGAGAGCTACTTCCTCGGCGAGGCGACCGGTGTCGACGCGGCGCAACGGCACGGCAGAGCGGACCTTGTCGTCGGCAACAACGTGTTCGCGCACGTGCCGGACATCGTCGACTTCGCCAAGGGCCTGCGCGCGCTCGTGAAGGACGACGGCCTGGTGTCGCTGGAGTTCCCGCATCTGCTCCGGCTGATCGAGAACCGGCAGTACGACACGATCTACCACGAGCACTACCAGTACCTGACCCTCAAGACGGCGGCCGCGGCGCTTGGTAAGGCCGGGCTCAACGTCGTCGACGTACAGGAACTGCAGAGTCACGGCGGCTCGCTCCGGGTCTTCTCGACTCCGGCGGAGACCGAGCCGGCCGAGCTGGTCGGCAAGGTGCTGCAGGACGAGCAGGACGCCGGCCTGCACACCGTCGAAGGGCATCTGGGGTTCGCCGACGAGGTGTTCACGATCAAGTCCGACCTGCTGGAGTTCCTGGTTCAGGCCCGCCGCGACGGCAAGTCGGTCGCCGGGTACGGCGCTCCCGGCAAGGGCAACACGCTGCTCAACCACTGCGGCATCCGCGAGGACCTGCTGCCGTACACGGTCGACCGCAGCCCGCACAAGCACGGCATGTACCTGCCGGGCACGCACATCCCGATCCACGCCCCGGAACGCCTGGCCGAGACGCGTCCCGACTACATCGTGATCCTGCCGTGGAACCTGCGCACGGAGATCGTCCACCAGCTCGGCTACGCACGGGAGTGGGGCGCGAAGTTCGTCGTACCGATCCCGCGTCTCGAACTGATCTGAATCGTCTGTGGGATCCGAAGCGTCTGTGGGATCCGAACGTCCAGGGGGGAAGGGAAACACCGCGATGAAGGTCGTGATCTTCTGTGGGGGGCACGGGCTGCGGATGCGCAGCGGCGTGGACTCCGCACCGAAACCGATGATGACGATCGGCGACCGGCCGGTCCTGTGGCACGTGATGCGGTACTACGCGCACTTCGGGCACACCGAGTTCATCCTGCCGCTGGGGTTCGGCGGGAAGTCGGTCAAGGAGTACTTCCTGCGGTACGAGGAGACCGTGTCGAACGACTTCGTGATGACCAAGGGCGGGGAGCAGATCGAGCTGCTCGAGTCCGACATCAGCGAGTGGAAGATCACCTTCGTCGACACCGGTGTCGACACCAGCATCGGTGAGCGGCTGCGCCGGGTGCGCCCGTACCTGGAGGACGACGACGCGTTCCTGGCCAACTACGGCGACGTACTGACCGACGCGCCGATGGACAAGATCGTCGACCATGTGATGACCAGCGACATCACCGCCAGCCTGCTCGCGGTGCCGCCGCAGGCGTCGTTCCACGTCGTCGAGTTCGGCACCGACTCGCGGATCACCGGGCTGCGCTCGGCCGCCGACCTGAACGTCTGGATCAACGGCGGGTACTTCGTGCTGAAGAAGGAGATCTTCGACGTCCTGCACGCGGGCGAGGACCTGGTCGGGGACGCGTTCCCGCGGCTGGCCGCGATGGGCCGGCTGGAGGCGATCCCGCACCACGGGTTCTGGGCGCCGATGGACACGCTCAAGGAGCGCAGCCAGCTCGAGGACCTGTACCGGTCCGGCGAGAAGCCGTGGGCGTTGTGGAGCCACGAGCCCAGGAATGGTCACAATCGGATTGTCGACAATGAACCGGTGGCGCTCTGATGCTCCCGTTCCAGCTCGGCCTGATCGACGGGCCCGTGCATCTGGTTGCCCTCGGCGCCCATCCGGACGACATCGAGATCGGCTGCGGCGGCACGCTGCTCAAGCTCGCGGAGTCGGTGCCGGAGCTGTCGGCCGAGTTCGTGATCGCGACCGGTACGCCGGTACGCCTGGAGGAGGCGCGCCGGGCGGCGGAGCTGTTCCTGCCCGAGTGCGAGGTGACCGTCACGTCGGCGGAGCTGCCGGACGGGCGGCTGCCAGCGTACTGGAACCAGGCCAAGGAGTTGCTGGAGGCAACGGCCCGGGGCAGCCGTCGTCCCGACCTGGTGTTTGCCCCGAGCAAGCATGACGCGCACCAGGACCACCGGCTGATCGCGGAACTGGCGCCGACGGTGTGGCGCAACGACCTGGTGCTGCACTACGAGATCCCCAAGTGGGACGGCGATTTCGGCCGGCCGTGGCTGTACGTCGAACTCACCGAGGAACAGCTCCGGGACAAGATCGCGCTGCTGCACAAGGCGTACCCGTCCCAGGTCCCGCACGACTGGTTCGACGAAGAGGTGTTCGCGGGGCTGGCGCGGTTGCGCGGCATGGAGTGCAGGGCGCCGTACGCCGAGGCCTTCACGACGGCGAAGGCGACGCTGACATGGTGAGCGAGGGGAACTCCATGGAGTTCAAGTGCCGTGGGTGCGCGGGGTCGAACGTCGTACCTGTGGTGGATCTCGGTGAGCAGCCCTGTGCTGACTACTTTCCGCCGGCGGAGAACCCTGGCCCCGATCCACGATGGCCGCTCGCACTCTGGTTGTGCCGGGAGTGCACGCTCGTGCAGCTCGGACCGGTTCAGCCGCAGTTGCCTGAGGAGGCGCTGGCCGTTGAGTCGGCGACCAGTCGGGCGCACGCGGAGGCTTCGGTCAAGGAGATCCTCAGCGATTACCCGGAACTCACCGGCGGCGTGGTGTTCGAGTTCGGGAGTCCGCACGGGGGGTCTTGGCTCGAGCATCTGCAGGGTGCTGGTTGCAGGGTGGCAGGGGACCAGCGGGCCGATCTGGTGGTCGACGTACACGGGATTGTGCATGAGCCGCAGTACGGCGAGATGCTGAAGCTGCGGGCGGAGCGGCTCGCGGCGGGTGGATTGCTGGTGATGGAGTTCCATCACCTGCTGCCGTTGTTCGTCGGGAACCAGTTCGACACGATCCGGCACGGCCACTGGGTGTACATGTCGCTGCGCGCGCTGCGGAACGTCGCCGCGCTGCACGGTCTCGCGGTCGAGTCGGTACGGCAGGTCGACATGTTCGGGGGCAGCCTGCTGGTGATGCTGCGGCACGCCGCGGACGCCCACCCGGACGCGTCGGTCGACGTGGTGCAGGAGGACGAGGACGCGGCCGGTATCGCGGACGAAGTACAGCTCGGCACGTTGCAGGAGGCCGCGTGGCATGCCGCCGGTGCGTTGCACGACGAGCTGGCCCGGCACAAGGCCGCGGGCCGTACCGTCCTCGGGTACGGCGCCCCGTCGAAGGCTCCGCTGCTGCTCGACCTGAGCAAGGTGACGACGGAGCTGCTGCCGTTCACCGTCGACCTCGCGGCGGGCAAGCACGGGCGCCGGATCCCCGGCGGCGGCATGGTCCCGATCCGTCCGATCGACGAGCTCACGGCCGCGCGGCCGGACGTCGTACTGGTGCTGACCTGGGACATCGCCGACGAGATCATCACCCAGCTGGAGGCCGGCGGCGGCTGGGGTACGACGTACCTCGTGCCGCTGCCGGAACCGCACGAGAGGGGGTGCTGACCGCTGTGGAGGTCATCGAAGTACCCGGTATCACGGGCGTCCTGCTGTTCCGGCCCGCGCCGCATCGCGACGAGCGCGGGTTCTTCTCGCGGACGTTCGACCGGGACGTGGTCGCGAAGGCCGGGCTCGACCCGGACGCGTTCGTCCAGGACAGCATCTCCCGGTCCCGCAAGGGCGTCGTCCGCGGCATGCACACCCGTTCCGGCAAGGGCGAGGCGAAGCTGGTGCGGTGCTCGTACGGCGCCGTGTTCGACGTCGTGGTCGACCTGCGGCCGGGGTCGCCGACGTACCGGAACCGGGAGACGTTCGACCTGACCGGCGACAACCAGGTGACCGTCTACGTACCGGCGGGCTGTGCGCACGGCTTCCAGGCACTCACCGAACCGGCGGACGTCTCGTACCGGATCGACCGCGCGCACGACCCGTCCGAGGACGTCGCGATCCGCTTCGACGATCCCGATCTCGGGATCCCGTGGCCGCTGCCGGTGACGCTGGCGTCCGACCGCGACCGCGCCGCAGCACCACTGGATTCAGCCATTGCGAGGCTGTCATGAACTTCGAGAAGTCCATCGCCGCGAACAAGCGGCTGCACGACCTGGTCCCCGGCGGCGCGCACACCTACGCCAAGGGTGAGGACCAGTTCCCCGAGGACATGGCGCCGGTGATCGACCGCGGCGACGGCGCCCACGTCTGGGACGTCGACGGCAACGAGTTCATCGAGTACGGCTCCGGGCTGCGCGCGGTGAGCCTCGGGCACCGGCACCCGCGAGTGCTGGAGGCGGTACGCCGGGAGCTCGACCGCGGCAGCAACTTCGTCCGCCCGAGCATCGTCGAACTCGAGGCCGCCGAACGCTTCCTGGCGTCGGTGCCGACCGCGGAGATGGTGAAGTTCGGCAAGAACGGGTCGGACGCGACGACCGCCGCGGTCAAGCTGGCCCGGGCCGTCACCGGGCGGCCGCTGGTCGCGGTCTGCGCCGACCACGCGTTCTTCTCGATCGACGACTGGTTCATCGCGAGGACGCCGATGGCGGCCGGCATCCCGGACGCGATCGCGGACCTGACCGTCGGCTTCCCGTACGGCGACCTGGCTGCGACCGAGGAACTGTTCCGGCGGCACGAGGGCGAGATCGCCTGCGTGATCCTGGAGGCCGCGACCCAGCACGATCCGCCGCCCGGGTACCTGGAAGGGCTGCGCGATCTCGTGCACCGCAACGGTGCATTGTTGACATTCGACGAAATGATCACCGGCTTCCGGTACTCCGAGTCGGGCGCCCAGGGCCTGTACGGCGTGACGCCGGACCTCTCGACCTTCGGCAAGGCGCTCGGCAACGGGTTCGCGGTCTCGGCGCTGGCCGGCAAACGCGAGTACCTCGAACGCGGCGGACTGCGGGATGTCAACGAGCGGGTCTTCCTATTGTCGACAACCCACGGCGCGGAGACGCACGCGCTCGCGGCCGCCGTCGCGGTGATGGACGTGTACGCCGAGGAGGGCATCGCCGCGCGGCTGCACGACCGGGGCGAGCGGCTCGCCCGGGGGGTTCGCGAGGTGGCCGCGGCCGCCGGCGTACAGGATCACGTCCTGGTCCGCGGCCGGCCGAGCAACCTGGTGTTCGCGACCCTCGGCGAGGACCTGGAGCCGTCCCAGCCGTACCGGACGCTCTTCCTCCGCGAGCTGATCCGCGGCGGCGTGATCGGCCCGTCGTTCGTGGTCAGCAGCGCGCTCAGCGACGCCGACATCGAGCGCACCGTCGAGGTCGTCGCCGGCGCCTGCCGCGTCTACCGCGACGCGCTCGACGCCCGGAACGTGCACGCAGTACTCGGCGGCCGCCCCGTCAAACCGGTCTTCCGGCGCTTCGTCTAAGGGGTTCTGATGTCCACAATGCTCGGGCGGCTGCGGGAGTCCCTGGCCGGCCAAGGCGTGTTCCACCTGCTGCGGTGGCGGCTGACGTCCCGGCAGGCCGTCTTCACCCGGATCTACGACTCGGCGACCTGGGGCAGCGCCGAGTCGGGATCCGGCACCGGATCGGAACTGCGCGCCACCGACAACCTGCGCGAACAGTTGCCCGGGCTGCTCGACAGGCTCGGCGCGACCTCGTTGCTCGACGCACCGTGCGGCGACTTCAACTGGATGCAGCACATCGACCTCCCGGTCGAGAAGTACTACGGCGTGGACATCGTGGCGAGCGTGATCGCCGAGGACCAGCGCCGGTACGGCGACGACCGGCGGAGCTTCGCCGTCGGCGACCTGACCGAGGCCGACCTGCCGCACGCGGACGTGATCCTGTGCCGCGACTGCCTGGTGCACGTCTCGTTCGCGGACGCCGCGCTGATCATCGAGAACTTCCGCCGTACCGGCGCGACCTGGCTGCTGCTGAACACCTACCCGGAGGTCGAGCGGAACCGGAACCAGTTCACCGGCAGCAACTGGCGGCAGCTGAACTTCGGCCTCCCGCCGTTCGGGTTCCCGGAACCGGTCGAGTCGATGGCCGACGGCGGCGACGTCGACCCGAGCCGGCTCGCGCTCTGGAAGCTGCCGGACCTGCCCACCGTCCAGCCGAACGGAGCATCGCGATGACAACCCCCAGACTCAGCGTCGGCCTTCCCGTCTACAACGGCGAGGAGTACCTGCGACCCGCGCTGGACGCAGTACTCGGGCAGACGTACACGGACTTCGAGCTGGTGATCTCCAGCAACGCGTCGACCGACAGTACGGACGACATCTGCCGGGAGTACGCCGCCCGCGACCCGCGGATCCGCCTCTTCCGGCAGGAGCGGAACATCGGCGCCGCGCCGAACCACGACTACGTGTTCCGGCAGAGCCGCGGTGAGCTGTTCAAGTGGGTCTCGTCGGACGACCTGTACGCGCGCGACCTGTTCGAGCGCTGCATCACGCTGCTCGACCAGCACCCGGAAGCCGTACTGGCGCACTCGTGGGGAGCTGCGATCGACGGTGCCGGCGCCGTGACCCAGGCACTGGAGTACCCGCTCAAGACCGACTCGCCGCGGCCGTCCGAGCGGCTCCGGAGCATGATGCTCGACGGCGACACCCCGGGTGCGTTGTGTGCCGACGACTTCTACGGCGTGATCCGCTCCGACGCACTGCGGAGCGTGAGGCCGCACGGCAGCTTCTACCACGCGGACTACACGTTCACCGCTCAGCTGGCCTTGCTCGGTACGTTCGTGCAGGTCCCGGACTGGCTGTACTTCCGCCGGCACCACGCGGGGCGGCTGTCGCTGTCGGACATCAACACGGCGTGCGCGAACCTCGACCCGAAGCGGTCGAACCGGCGCCGCAATCCCGCCGTACGGCTGGTGGCCGAGTACGTGCTGAGCTGGTTCACCGCCGTCGGCCGGGCGCCGCTGGCGTTCGGGGAGCGGGTCGCCTGCTACGGCCAGATCTTCCGGTGGATCGGGAGCCGGGTGTCGCGGCGGCTGCGGCGCTGGTACCCGGCGGAGCCGCCGTCGACGTTCGGCACGGTCGACGGACTGTCGGTGCGGTCCGTGGTGGCCGGGCAGGAGGCGAGCTGAGTGGCCCGATCAGGGGCCTGTCCACAAGGCCGTGGTCGGCGGGTGGGGTTGTTCGGGCGGATCGGCGCCGGCAACCTCGGCAACGACGCGAGCCTGGAAGCTGTCCTGCGGTACCTGCGGAGGGATCATCCGGAGGCGGTTCTCGACGCGATGTTCACCGGCCCGGAGCCGGTCGGGGAGCGGTACGGTCTGCCGGTCGTCCGGCTGAACTGGCTGCGTCCGGCCGGGAGGTCGCGATCGCGGCTGCTGCACGTCCTGCTGACGGTGCTCCGGATCGGCGTCGGCGCGATCGCGGACGCGATCTGGATCGGCGCGTGGGTGCGCGGGCACGACGTGGTGATCCTGCCGGGGATGGGGCTCTTCGAGACCGACCTCGCGCAGCGGCCGTGGGAGTTCCCGTACTCGCTGTTCCTGGTGTCCGTGGCCGGGAAGCTCTTCGGTACGAAAACCGCGTACGTCAGCGTCGGCGCCACCGTGGTCGAGCAGCCCGTCACCGGCCGGCTGCTCAGGATCGCGTGCCGGCTGGCCGACTACCGGTCGTTCCGCGACCAGCCTTCGCTCGACGCGGCGCGCCGGATGGGCATGGCCGGCGCCGACGACCCGACGTACCCGGATCTCGTGTTCGCATTACCCGTACCTCCCGCGCGTCCGGAACCCACTGGTGTGGTCGCGGTCGGAGTGATGGCGTACGACGGGACGCCGGCCGACCGGAACCGGGCCGACGAGGTCCGGGCCGCGTACGTCCGCAAGATGACGCAACTCGTCCGTGCGCTGATCGACGACGGGCACCGGGTCCGGCTGATGATCGGCGACTTCAACGACGAACCGGTCGTGCGGGAGATCATCGCCGACGCGCGGGCGCGGTGGACCGGTCCGGGCGAGCCGCCGGTGATTTTCGAAGCATTGTCGACAATCCACGATGTCATGGATCAGCTCAGCCAGGCCGACGTCGTCGTCGGTACCCGGTTCCACACCGTGCTGGTGGCGCTGATGCTCGGGAAACCGACGGTGGCGATCGCGTACGGGCGCAAGCACACCGAGCTGATGAACCAGCTGGGCGTCGGCGCCTGGGTACAGCAGATCGCCGAACTCGACGCGGACCTGCTCGAGAAGCAGGTCGCCGCGCTGCAGGCCGACCGCGAGCAGATCACCCGAACCCTGGCAGAACACGCGGCAGCCAACCGGGACCAGCTGAACCACCAGTTCACAAGGCTCTCCACGCAACTGCTCGACGCCCCGAGAGAAACCGCCGCGGGAAATCCGTCGCGAGGGAATCCGCCGCAGGGGTGGCTGTCGTGAGGGAGATCGTCGCGAAGAAGACTGTCGCGGAGGAGTCCGTTGCGGGGGAGACGGCGGCGGGGGCTGGCGGCGACGTTGGCGGTGGCTCGTGACGGGGGCGCATGTGCGGGAGGGGCGGCGTGGGGTCGCCCGGCGGCTCGGGTGGGGGATTGCTGACCAGGCGGTGTCCAGTGTCGGCAACTTTCTGCTCGGGGTGTTCGTGGCTCGGTTGCTCGGGGCAACCGGCCTCGGGGCGCTCGGACTCGCGTTCCTCGCGTACTCCGTGGTCCTCAACTGTTCACGCGCGTTGTCGACCGACGCACTGATGGTCCGCTTCAGCGTGTCCGTCGACACCGACCGCCGGCAGGCGGTCGCGGCTGCCAGCGGAGTCGCCGTGCTGGTCGGCATCGCCGGCGGCCTCGTCTGCGTACTGCTCGGACTCGTCCTGAGGCTGGTCACACCGGGCTCCGAACCGGGCGCCGCCTTCGTTGCCCTGGGCATCGTTCTTCCGGGGTTGACGTTGCAGGACAGCTGGCGGTCGGCGTTCTTCGCGGCCGGCCAGGGCGTGAAGACATTCGTGAACGACAGCCTGTGGACAATCCTGTTGTTGACCGTGCTGTTCTTCGGCCGCAACCTGAACTTCGGGATCACCGCCGCGCTGCTGACGTTCGGCGGTACGGCGGCGATCGCCGGGGTGTACGGGATCCGGCAGGCGGGCGTGCTGCCGCGGCCCGCCGGGGCGATCGGGTGGTTGCGGAGTCACAGCGATCTCGGGCTGCGGTTCCTGGTCGAGAACGTCGTGCTGGGTGCGGGCGGCCAGATCCGTACCTTGATCGTGGCGGCGAGCGGGGGGCTCGCGGCGGCCGGCGCGATCCGCGGGGCCGAGATGTTGATCGGCCCGGTGGCGGCGTTGCTGATGGGTGTCGGGCAGGTCGCCGTACCGGAGGCGGCGCGGGCGTTGAGCCGGGGGCCGCAGGCACTGTGGAAGTTGTGTGCGGCGCTGAGCGGTGGATTGTCGACAATCGCCGTGTCGTGGGGTGTGGTGATCCTGGTCGTGTTCCCGCTCGGCATCGGTGAGCTCGTGCTCGGCAGCGTGTGGCCGGATGCCCGGGCGCTCGTGCTCGGCGTGGTGATCAGTGCGGCAGCCGGGTGTTTGTACGTCGGGCCGTCGGCCGGGTTGCGGGCGTTGGGGCGCGCCGACAAGACGATGCAGTCGCAGATCGTCGCGACGTCGATGTTCGTCGTACTCGCGGCTGTCGGCGGGGTGTTCTGGGAGGCGCAAGGCGTCGTGTGGGGGTCGGCGGTTGCTTCGGTGCTCGGGATCGGCGTCTGGTGGAGCCGCCTGGTGACCGCACGCCGCGAACACGTCGCCACCGCGCCGGAAGGCGCAGCGCAGGAAGGCGCAGCGCAGGAAGGCGCAGCGCAGGAAGGCACAGCGGCATGGGAGACCTCGGCATGAACGGGCGGGAGATTGTTGTCGCGACACCGATGCGGCCGGCCGGTACGTCGGGGTTGCAGAGCCATGTGCGGACATTCCACGAGTACCTGCAAGGAGCAGCACGAACGGCGACCGTGGTCAGTCCGTTCGCGTCACGGTCGCTACTGCTGACGCCGGTGTTCGCGGCCCGGATCGGCCTCCGGTGGGTCAGCAAGCCGGCCGGCGTCTGGTGGTACCGGTACTGGCACGCGCACTATCTCGAGCAGGCGCTCCGCCGTCAGATTGCAGACAATCCTGATGCAGTCATCTATACACAGTGCCCCGTCTCCGCGGGCGCCGCGATGCGAGCGCGTACGACGCAGCCGGTGGTGATGGCCGCGCATCTCAACGTCTCCCAGGCCGACGAGTGGGCCGGGAAAGGCGAGCTCCCGGAAGGCGGCAGGCTGTACCGGTCGATCCGCGCGTACGAGGAGCGGCTGTTGCCGGAGCTGGACGGGATCGTCTACATGTCCGAGTTCGCCCGTTCGGTCCTGGCGGAACGGATGCCGACGATCCGGAACGTCCCGTCCGCCGTGGTCCCGAACCCGGTCAACCCCTCGGCAGCCACCACCACAGGAACTCCGGCCGATCTGGTGACGGTCGGATTCCTTGAAGGACGGAAGAACCAGGCCTACCTGATCGACGTCCTCGGAGCCGCCGCCCGGCGCGGTCACCGCTACACGGCAGACATCATCGGCAGCGGCCCGGACCGCCGGGCCCTCCAGAGCCGCGCGGACGAGCTCGGCATCGGCGACCAGGTGCGGTTCCTCGGCTACCAGGCCGACCCGCCGTCCCTGCTGCCCGGACACCGGCTCTACTGCCACACCGCAACAATGGAGAACCTCCCGATCGCGATCCTCGAGGCGATGGCCGCCGGCCTACCGGTCCTGGCGGGCGCCGTCGGTGGTATCCGGGAGATGGTCGCCCCCGGGATCGAGGGCCGGTTCTGGCCGCTCGACGACGCCGAAACCGCGGCCGGCGTACTGATCGAGACCCTCCAGGACGAGCCTCGCCGAACGGCGATGGCAGCCGCCGCGAAGCGCCGTGCGGACACCGAGTTCTCCCGCGACGTGGTCGGCCGCCGGCTCACCGGATTCCTGGACGGCACCCGACTCAGGCAGGTTGACTCGCTGATTTAGCCGCTGGACCACTCGCCAGGACCAATCGCCTTGTTGAAGGTTCTTGACAAGGTTCGGTATCAGTCGTCGCTCGAGGCCTGCTCCCGTAGTAATCTTCGGTGACCCGCCGCCTAAGCGCGGGTTAACAAGGACACACTGCACGCCACCGCGGACACACTGCGTGGCTGAGCGGTTGCGGGAGGGAACAGGGACCGCTGTGAGCGGAGCAGAAGCGCCGGACGCGGTGGACAGCCTGGACGGTCGTCGCCCGCTCTGGGTCGTCCCGCACGAGGTGCCGGCGATCGTTCCGCTGTCGTCGCGGTCGACCGAGCCGCGCTGGGTCGGGGTGTACCGCTGGGCCGCGGTGGGTGGGGACCTGCTCGCGGCGATGCTCGGCGTCTCGATCGCGTTGCTGACCCGGTTCGGGTACCACGTCGGCTCCAGCTACCTGGTGGTGAGCAGCCTGCTGCCGATCGCCTGGGTCGCGGTCGTCGCGTTGTCGAAGGGGTACGACCCGCGGTTCTTCGGCGCCGGCCCGGACGAGTTCCGGTCGCTGCTGCGCGCCGGCGTCGGGCTGACCGCGGCGGTGGCGATGACGTCGTACGTGACCAAGGCCGAGATCGCCCGTGGCTTCGTGGTGCTGGCGATCCCGGTGCTGGTGATCGCCGCGCTGCTGCTGCGGTACGCGTTGCGGAAGGACCTGCACCGGCACCGGGTCCGGGGCCGCTGCATGCACAGGGTTCTCGTGGTCGGGCGCAGTGGCCCGGCCGCGACGCTGTGTGAGCACCTCGAGAGCCGCCCGACCGACGGCTTCCGGGTCGTCGCCACCTGCCGGCCCCGCGGCGATACCAACGGCCCGCTGCAACCCGACGAACTGGACGCGTCGGACATTCTGGCTGCCGCCGACCGGCACGCGGTGGAGGTGGTCGCGGTCGCGACCGATCCGGAGCTGGCCGGCCAGTCGTTGCGCCGGCTCTCCTGGGCGCTGGAGCAGCGCGGCGTCGAGCTGATCGTCTCGCCGGGCATCATCGAGGTGGCCGGCCCGCGGATCTCGGTCCGCCCGGTCGCCGGCCTGTCGCTGCTGCACCTGGAGCGCCCGTCGGTGAGCGGCGGCCCGCACCTGATGAAGGCGGTCTTCGACCGCGTGGCTGCCCTCGGCATCATTCTGCTGCTGTCCCCGCTGCTGATCGGGCTGGCGGTCGCGGTCAGGCTGACCAGCTCCGGCCCGATGCTGTTCCGGCAGCAGCGCGTCGGCCGCGCGGGTGCCGAGTTCACGATGCTGAAGTTCCGCAGCATGTACGTCGACGCGGAGCAGCGGCTCAGCGACCTGTACGCGTTGAGCGACGGCAACGGCGTGATCTTCAAGATGCACAACGACCCGCGGATGACCCCGCTCGGCCGCTGGATCCGCCGGTTCTCGCTCGACGAGCTGCCGCAGCTGTTCAACGTGCTGCGCGGCGACATGTCGCTGGTCGGCCCGCGCCCGCCGCTGGCCGAGGAGGTCGCGCTGTACGCCGCGGACGACTCGCGGCGGATGCTGGTGAAGCCCGGGATGACCGGCCTGTGGCAGGTCAGCGGCCGCAGCGACCTGTCCTGGGACGAGTCGGTCCGCCTCGACCTCCGGTACGTCGACAACTGGTCGATGACGCTGGACCTGCTGATTCTCTGGAAGACCGTGCGCGCGGTGATCTACGGCGCGGGAGCTTACTAGGGCATGTCTCCTGATCCCACGCCTGCTGCGGGGCACTCGGTGCGGCATCTCGCCGCACGGGTGCAAAGGCCACGATGCTCCGCATCGAGACCTTCGCCCCCGCGCGCCGAGCTACCGCACCGAGCACCTCCTCGCTACGACGTGGGATCAGGAGACATGCCCTGATGGATCTGCACGCACCGGTGTACGTCGCCGGCCACCGTGGTCTCGTCGGTTCCGCGATCTGGCGGCGCCTGGACGCGGCCGGGTACACGAACCTGATCGGCGCGACCTCCCAGGAGCTGGACCTGCGCGATCGCGAGCAGACGTTCGCGTTCCTCCGCGAGCACCGGCCGGCCGCCGTCGTCGATGCCGCGGCCCGGGTCGGCGGCATCCTGGCGAACCGGGACCACCCGACCGAGTTCCTCAGCGACAACCTGCGCATCCAGGTGAACCTGATGGACGCCTGCCTGGAGGTCCGGACGCCGCGGCTGCTGTTCCTCGGCTCGTCGTGCATCTACCCGAAGTACGCCGAGCAGCCGATCCGCGAGTCGAGCCTGCTGACCGGCGAGCTGGAGCCGACCAACGACGCGTACGCGATCGCGAAGATCGCCGGCATCATGCAGGTGCAGGCCGTCCGCCGGCAGTACGGGCTGCGCTGGATCTCCGCGATGCCGACGAACCTCTACGGCCCGAACGACAACTTCGACCCGGTCAGCTCGCACGTCCTGCCCGCGCTGATCCGCCGCTTCCACGAGGCCAAAATCAACGCCGCGGAGGAGGTGGTGCTGTGGGGGAGCGGTACACCGAGGCGTGAGTTCCTGCATGTCGACGACCTCGCGGACGCGTGCCTGCACCTGCTCGAGCACTACGACGAGCCGGAGCCGATCAACGTCGGCGTCGGCACCGATGTCACGATCCGCGAGCTGGCCGAGCTGGTCGCCCGCGTGGTCGGCTACACCGGTGCCGTGAGCAACGACATGTCCAAACCGGACGGCACCCCGCGCAAGCTGCTCGACGTGAGCCGGCTGCTGGCGCTGGGCTGGAAGCCGTCGATCGACCTGGAAGCCGGTGTGGCCGCCACCTACCGCTGGTACGTGGAGAACGTCACATGAAGAAAGCCATAAAAAAGGCACTGATCACCGGGATCACCGGCCAGGACGGTTCGTACCTGGCGGAACTGCTGCTGGCCAAGGGGTACGAAGTACACGGCCTGATCCGCCGGGCGAGCACCTTCAACACCAAGCGCATCGATCATCTGTACGAGGATCCGCACGAGCAGGACAAGCGGCTGTTCCTGCACTACGGCGACCTCACCGACGGCTCGCGCCTGGTCACGTTGCTGGCGTCGATCCAGCCGTCCGAGGTGTACCACCTGGCCGCGCAATCGCATGTGCGGGTCAGCTTCGACGAGCCGGAGTACACCGGCGACACCACCGGCATGGGGACCACCCGGCTGCTCGAGGCGATCCGGATGATCGGGCTGGACTGCCGGTTCTACCAGGCGTCGAGCTCGGAGATGTTCGGCGCGACGCCCCCGCCGCAGAACGAGGACACCCCGTTCCACCCGCGGTCGCCGTACGGTGCCGCGAAGCTCTACGGCTACTGGATGACCCGCAACTACCGCGAGGCGTACGACATGTTCGCGGTGAACGGGATCCTGTTCAACCACGAGTCGCCGCGCCGCGGTGAGACGTTCGTGACCCGGAAGATCACCCGCGCCGTCGCGGCCGTCAAGACGGGTCGCCAGGACCGGTTGTACCTCGGCAACCTGGACGCATGCCGGGACTGGGGGTACGCCCCGGAGTACGTCGAGGGCATGTGGCGGATGCTGCAGCACGACACCCCCGCGGACTACGTGATCGCGACCGGCACGTCGTACTCCGTGCGCGACTTCGTGGCGCTGGCGTTCGAGCACGCCGGGCTGGACTGGGAGAAGTACGTCGACCACGACCAGCGGTACGAGCGCCCGACCGAGGTGGACTCGCTGATCGGCGACGCGTCGAAAGCGAACAGCGAACTCGGCTGGAAAGCCCAGGTACACGTCCCCGAACTGGTTCGCATCATGGTCGACGCCGACCTCGCCGCGCTGCGGGAGGACGCATGAGGGTAGACGTCCTCGGGATCCACGTCAGCGTGACGAATCTGGACCGGACGGTGGAGACGTTCGCGCGCTGGATCGACGACGGCGAGCGGAAGCTGGTCTGTGTGTCGGACATGAACGCGCTGCTGCACGCCCGCGCCGACGCCCGGCTGACCGAGGTCTACAACACGTCCGGCCTGACCGTCCCGGACGGCATGCCGCTGGTGTGGGCGGGGAAGAAGGCCGGCTTCGCGGAGATGGACCGGGTGGCCGGGCCGGACCTGCTCGAGCGGGTCCTCGCGGAGGCGGCCGACCGCGGCTGGACGCAGTACTTCTACGGCGGCGCGGACGGCGTCGCGGAGGAACTGCGCGAGCGGTTCCAGGACCGCCACCCGGCGTTGAAGGTGGTCGGCGTCGAGTGCCCGCCGTACCGCGCCCTGACCGGCGCCGAGGACGCGGAGGCCGTCGCCCGGATGAACGAGGCGCGGCCGGACATCGTCTGGGTCGGGCTCGGCGCGCCGAAGCAGGAGCGCTGGATGGCCGACCACCGCGACCGGCTGAACGCGACGATCCTGATCGGCGTCGGCGCGGCGTTCGACTTCCACACCGGCCGGCTGGACCGCGCGCCGCGCTGGATGCAGCGCGCCGGGCTGGAGTGGAGCTTCCGGCTGTACAGGGAGCCGCGGCGGCTCTGGAAGCGGTACGTGCTGGGCATCCCGCGGTTCCTGCTGGGCGTGCTCCGGCATCCGCCGCGTCCCGTCTAGTTTAGGTTGGGGCGGTGACGTTCCGGCGGCCGAAGTTGCGTCGGCTGGCCGGTCCGGCCGGTCGCGCCACCTGGGGTTTGGCCGACCAGGGCCTGTCGAGCCTCAGCAACCTCGCCGTCGGGGTGGTCGTCGCGCGGTCGAGCACGGTCGCGGACTTCGGCGTCTACGCTCTCGCGTTCGGCGGCTACACGATCGCGCTGAACGTCTCCCGCGCAGTCTCCACCGAACCCCTGGCCGTCCGGTACTCCGGCGCCCGAACCCCCGACTGGCAGCGTGCTGTCCGGGCCGGCACGGCGACCGCCGTCTTCTGCGGTTTCCTCGCGATGCTCGTCGGCCTCGCGATCGCCGCGTTCCCAGGCGTTCCGTCGAGGGGCGTCCTGATCGCCTTCGCCCTCACCATGCCCGGACTCCTTCTCCAGGACGCCTGGCGCTGGGCCTTCTTCGTCGTCGGCGAAGGGCAGAAGGCGTTCCTCAACGACCTGATCTGGCTGCTGGCGATGCTCGCGATCTTCGGCGGTCTTTATCTGACCAGGACCACTTCTGCCTTCACGCTGACGTTCGCGTGGGGCCTCGGCGCGGTGATCGCCGCGATCGCCGGCCGCTTCCAGTCGGGCGTCGCACCCCGCCGGCAGCTGATCCGCGAATGGGTCCGGCGGAACTGGGACCTGAGCCCGAAGTACGTCGGGGAGATGCTCGCGGTCTCCGGCACCATCCAGGTCTACATGCTCGGTATCACCGCGGCCGCCGGCCTCGTCGCCACCGCGGGCATCCGCGGCGCCCAGGTCCTGCTCGGCCCGGTCAACGTGCTGAACCAGGGGATCCGGATGATCTCGGTCCCCGAGGCGGCGCGGGCGCTCAGGCACTCGTACCGCCGGCTGTGGCTGGTCGGCCTGGCGATCTCGGTCGGCGTCGGCGCCGGGGCGCTCGCCTGGGGCGCCGTCTTCCTGCTGCTGCCCGCCGTCGTCGGCCGGGAACTGCTCGGCCCCGGCGTCTGGACCCAGGCGCACACGGTCCTGATCCCGGTCATCCTGCTGCAGGCACTCGGCGCCTCGAACGCGGGCGCCTTCGCCATCCTTCGCGCCCTGACCGCCGCCACCCGCGGCCTGCGCGTCCGGCTGATCTCCTCGGTGATCCTGATCGTCTGCGGTGTCTCCGGCGCCTACCTGTGGGGCCCGAAGGGCGCGGCCTGGGGGCTGGCCGGCGCCTCGTTGACCACCTTGCTGCTGTGGTGGAACGAGGCCCACCGAGCCATCGCCGCCCATCGGCGGATCAGCGCACCGTGACGGTGGCGTAGCCGCCTCGTACGGCGCGACGCCCGTCGGAGACCTCGATGCGATAGGACTGGGTGGTTCTCGACGGAGCAGTGGTGTCCGTGAGCCGGACGGTCGGGCGGGACCAGAACGCTGAGCTGACCCTCGTGGAGGCGACGACGGTGCTGGTCGCCCCGCGGAGCAGACGATAGGTGAGGCGGACGTCGTCGTTGTCCAGCGACGCCCGAACCGTGGCCTGCACCTGACCTATCGCCGGACGGGACAGCGTCGGCACCGCGGGCGTGAGCGGCGCGGCGTCGGCGCCGAGATTGGTGAACCGGGTCAGGCCCTGCTGCCCGGCGCCGTTGACCTCGGTGAAGTCGCCGCCGACCCACAGATCGCCTCCGCCGCTGGCCGCCACGAGGGGACCGACCAGCGTCGGCGGCCCGCCGTTCGTGTTCGGGAACCACGGCCCCAGGGCGCCGGTCGCCGGATTCTGCAGGAGCAGGAAGTGCGTGCCGCTGCCGTCGGCGAACGTACGGGGACAGCTGTGCGCGTGCGACCCCTTGAACAGCCACCCGTCCACCATTGCCAGCGCCTCGGTCGCGCCCAGGCAGTTGCTCTTCCAGAGGAGTTTGCCGGTGGCAACGTCCGCGGCCCAGGTTCCGTCGAAGCAGCCCCGGCCGTCACCGGCGTCGGCGAAGAACACCCGGCTCCCGGACGTCTCGATGTCCTTCACCCGCGAGACGCACGTACTGGTCGGCAGCGGTACGGCGGACGCCGCGGGGAAGGGCAGCAGCGCGCCGGTCGAGGTGTTCACGCTGCCGACCGCCCAGCGACTCGTCCCGCGGAGCGTGCCGAACGTCCCGCCCAGGTAGACCCTCGAGTTGTCGGCGGCAACGCCGATCGCGTACACGTCGTCGTCCGCGTCCGGGTTCCACGGCAGCAGGGCACCGGTGACCGTGCTGAGCGCGGCCGCCCGGTTGCGGGTCACGCCGTTCACGAGCCCGAACGAGCCCCCGAAGTACAGGCTGGTCCGGCCGATCGCGAGCGCCTTCACCCGGTACGACACCCGCGGCGCGATGCTCGCGACGAGCCGGCCGGTCGCGGTGTCGAAGGCGGCGAGCCGGTTCCGGACCAGACCGTCGACCCGGGTGAAGTCGCCGCCGACGTACACCCTGGAACCGTCGGGCGACGCGACCACCGCCCAGACGAACCCGTTCAGGTCGTGGTTCATCGCGGTGTCGAGCGCGCCGGTGCGCCGGTCGAACGCGGCCAGATAGGTCCGGGTCACCTCGCGGGTGCCGGCCGGTGCGCCCGGTGGACGGACGGTCGTGAACCGGCCGCCGACGTACACCCTGCCCCTGGCAACGGCCAGGCCGAGCACGCTGGCATCGGTTTGCCAGGTGGAGGCGGCGACGGCCGTCAGCCCTGCTCCGGCGCTGTGCGCGGGCAGCGGTGGCAGCACCTCCAGTGCCCCCAGTACCCCCAGCCCGATGCCACCGATGCTCAGTGCAACGAAGTGTCTTGTCCCCATGATCGATCCCCCCAGTCACCAAGCTACGACTGAGAGTGCCGATCCGGAAGGGGTCGGTTACGGGATCTTCACCGTCGTGGTAGCGCCCTTCGTGATGTTCCGGCCGTCGTGCACCTCGATGTGGTACGCGTACGTCGAGCCGCGCTTCAGTCCGCGGTCGACGACCTGGTAGGTCTTGCGGGGCTGCCAGAAGTACGTCGTGTACTTGTTCGAGCCGACGTTCAGCGAACCGCGGAACACGTTGTACGTCAGCGACAGGTTGTCGGCGTCGTACGAGTCGGAGTAGCTGACGTAGACCCGGCCGGCCGTCGTCGCGGTCAGCGTCGGTGCCTTCGGTACGGCGGGGGGCCGCACCGCCCGGCGCGTTCGTGAACCGGGTCAGGCCGACCTGCAGCTGACCGTTCACGTGCAGGAAGTCGCCGCCGACCCACAGATCGGTGCCGGTGCCGGCCATCGCCAGCGGGCCGACCTTCGTGGTGCTCTTCGGGTTCGCGTCGGTGTTCGGGAACCACGGCCCGAGGTTGCCGTTGACCGTGCTCTCCACCAGCAGGTAGTGCGTGCCGGTACCGTCCGGGAATCCGTTCGGCGACGAGCTGCAGTTGTGCGCGTGCGAGCCCTTGTAGAGCCAGCTCCCGATCGCCTTGATCGCTTCGGTGGCGCCCAGGCAGTTGTTCTTCCACAGCAGTTTGCCGGTCGACACCTGCGCGGCCAGTACACCGTCGTAGCAGCCGTTGCCGTCGCCGCCGTTGGACACGTACACGTTGTCGCCGAGGGTGTCGATGTCCTTCACCCGCGTCGTGCAGGTCGCGGTCGGCTTCGGGATCGCGGCCGCCGCCGGGAACGTGAAGGCGGCGCCGGTGGTGTTGTTCAGCATCGCCAGCGAGTAGTGGTCCTTGCCGTTGATGGTGCTGAACGGGCCGCCCACGAAGACCCGGGTGCCGTTGTCGGACACGTCGATCGCGTACACGTCGGCGTTGGCGTTCGGGTTCCACGGCAGCAGGTCGCCCTGGATCAGCCGGACCGCGCCGAGGCGGTTGCGGACCGTCCCGTCGATCCTGCCGAACGCGCCGCCGATGAACACGCTGTTGCCGTAGATGGCCAGCGCCTTCACCCGGGCCGCGACCACCGGGTCCCAGGCCGCGACCAGCTTGCCGGTGGCGACCGAGAACATCGCGATCTTGCTGCGCCGGACGCCGTTCACGACCGTGAAGTCGCCGCCGATCACGACCCACTTCCCGTCCGCGCTGGTGGCGATCGCGTACACCGGGCCGTTGAGGGTCGGCGCGAACGCGGTCGGTGCACCGGTCTTGCGGTTGAACGCGGCGACGTACGAGCGCTTCGTCTCCGGCGCCGCGCCGGAGGCCTTCCCAGGCTGCCGGAGCCTGGTGAACAGACCGCCCGCGAACACGGTGTCACCCGCGATCGCCAGCGCGTTCACGCTGTTGTTCGTCTGCCACGACGTCTGCTTGATCGCAGACACCGCGGACGCGAAGCCCGGAGTCGCCGCTTGCACAGGCGGTCCCGAAGGGATCAGCGCCGCGGCCAGAACGGCCGCACCGGTGACAAGGGCCAGCACTAACTTCTTCATTTGTGTCCTAACACAGGCGGGGTCCTACAGCGCGTGCCTCATCACGCACCAGCGTCGGACACTAGCGCTGCAGGAGGCCCACTGGAAACCGGCCTCCTGCTCGCGTTATGACTTTGTGCCAGAGACGCCATTTCACATTGAAACGCAGCTCACCTGGCCGCGTAGTGAGACTGGACCTGGACCGGGGTCAGCGCGTACGGGTACACGGCCGCCTCGTCGATGCCCATCCCGGTCTGCGTCGCCCCGCCGCCCGGCCACGAGTTCGTCAGGTCGTAGCCGACCCGCCACCACCCGTAGTACAGCGAGGCCGGGCCCACCTGCGCACTTCCGCGCAGCATGCCGTCGACGTACAGCTTCATCGCGCCGTTGTCGTACGTGCCGACGACGTGGTGCCAGTTGCCGTCGTTCTTGCCGGACAGGCCGGTCAGGGTGCGCTGCGAGCCGTCGTTGACGCCGAACACGATCGACCCGTTGGTCCGCATGTACAGCATCCGGTCGTTGATCGCACTGCTCGCGGTCTTCGAGTTGCCGAACCCGATGATCCGGCCGCCGCGGTTGGTCCCGCTCTGCTTGACCCAGGCCTCGACCGTGAACTGCTGCGGCATGCTGGAGGCCTTCTCGCCGACCATCCGCCCGGTCGTGGTGCTGATCGTCATCGCGGTGTTGCCCGCGATCGCCCCGGCACCGCCGAGCGTGACACCGGTGAACGGCCCGTTGTTGCTCTGCCCGGAGGAGTCGACCGACGTCGCCGTACCGACCGGCTCACCGAGTCGCCAGTACGCCTGCGGCCCGTCCGCGTTGACGATCTGGTCGTACGCCGTGGACGCGGTCGTGGCCACCGTGATCGGGTCCGAGTAGTTGCCGCGGATCGTCGTACTGCCGTCGGTGACCTCGACGCGGTAGTTGGTCTGCTCGCCGGGCGTCACGCCGGTGTCGGTGTACTGCACCCACGGCCGGTCCCACGGCGTCGACCTGACCGTCCAGGTCGCGATGGTGGTGTTGCTGAAGCCGCGGAGCAGCCGGTACGTCAGCGTGCTGTCGTCGTTGTCGACGACTGTCGGAAAGCTGATCTGCACGGCGCCCGGACGGACGCTGTACGGCGTCAACTTGGCCGGCTTGGCCGGGGGCCGCGCCGGGCAGGGCGTTCGTGAAGTGCGTGAGGCCCTGCTGGGCGGCGCCGTTCACGTGCAGGAAGTCGCCGCCGACCCACAGGTCGTCGCCACCGGTCGCGAACGCCAGCGGGCCGACATTGGTCACGCTGTTCGGGTCGGCGTCGGTGTTCGGGTACCAGGGGCCCAGGGTGCCGTCGGACAGCTTCTCGGAGAGCAGGAACCGGTAGTCGAAGCCCTGCGGGAAACCGCCTGCGCCCTGGTTGGCGCAGTCGTGTGCGTGAGAGCCCTTGTACAGCCAGCCGTTCACGACCTTGACGGCCTCGGTCGCACCGAGGCACTGGTTCTTCCACTTCAGGGTGTTGGTCGCGATGTCGACCGCCCAGGTGCCGTCGAAGCACCCGCCGCCGTCACCGCCGTTGCCGAAGTACACCGTGTCGCCGCTCGCGTCGATGGTCTTCACGCGGGTCGTGCAGGACCCGGTCGGCAGCGGTACGGCGGAGGCGCCGGGGAACGGCAGTACGGCGCCGGTCACCGGGTCGAGGCTGGTCACCGTGTTCTGGTCGGTGCCGTTGACGGCGCTGAACTGCCCGCCGGCGTACACCTTGGACGCCCCACTGACACTGTCGGCCGCGTCCACGGCGTACACGTCGCCGTTGACCGACGGGGCCCAGGGCAACAGCGTCCCGGTGTCGGTGGTGACTGCGGCGAGCCGGTTGCGGGTCAGGTTGTTCACCAGGCCGAACGAGCCGCCGAAGTACACCGTCGTCCCGGAGACCGCGATCGTCTTCACCCGGTACGAGACCGAGGGTTTCCAGTTCGCGACGAGGGCGCCGGTGGCGGTGTCGAAGGCGGCGATCCGGTTCCGGGTCTGGCCGTTGACCGTGGTGAAGTCGCCGCCGACGAAGATCCGGGAGCCGTCCGCCGACGCGGCGACCGCGTAGACCTGACCGTTCAGCACCGGGTTGAACGAGCTGACCAGGGCGCCGGTGCCGGCGTCGAAGGCGGCCAGGTACGCCTGGGCGACCTCGCCGGTGCCGGCCGCGGCGCCCGGCGGCCGGACGCTGGTGAAGCGCCCGCCCGCATACGCCTTGCCGCCGGCGACCGCGAGAGCCTGCACGCTGGCGTTGGTCTGCCAGCTCGAGCTGTTGACCGCCGACAGCGACGCCTCCACGCTCTGCGCGGGTGGCGCGAGCAGTAGGGTCCCCGCGATCGCCAGCAAGGTCCCCGTGATGCCCAGTCGTATGCCCAGTCGTATGCCCAGTCGTATGCCCAGCCGTATGCCCAGCCGTGTGAACAGCCGTCGTTTCGTCATGTCCCCCCTAGGACAATCGGCGCCGCCTCACGACGCCGTACGCAAGCCTTCTCCGAAGCTCCCCCAGACAGAGAGTAGGGCACGAGAGCGAGATCGTCTGCTCAGGGCATCGGGGCCTGTGGATATCCTGGGGCGCTGGCGGGTGTCGGCACGGGTATCGAGTCGAATGAGGTACTGCATGGAACCGGGGACTGTGGTCTGGCGGGAGACCGCGCAGTCACTGCTGCGGCAGAAGTGGCTGATCATGGGCTGCGTCCTGCTCGGGCTGCTCGGTGCCTCGGTGTTCGCGCTTTCCCAGACCATCCGCTGGACCGCGTCCAGCCAGCTGGTGATCGGCCCGGCCGTGCCGCCGGCCCTGGTCGGGAAGCTGTCCGCCGGTGCGGACAAGACCGGGCCGCTCGGTATGGACCTGCCGGCCGAGACCCAGGCCCGCGTGATGGCCAGCCCGACGCTGCTCGCCGCGGTGGTGAAGGCGCTCGGCATGCCGAACAACGACCAGACCATCCAGGAGCTGGCCGCGGTGACCCGGGTGAAGGCGGTCACCGACAACGCGTACCTGATCACCACCGACGGCCCGACCGCGCAGAAGGCGGTCGACCGGGCGAACGCGATCTCCACGATCTACCTGAACCAGCGCAACAACGAAGCCAAGGCGCTGCTCACCAACCTGGCGGAGCAGGCGCAAGGACGCTCGAAGACAGCGACCCAGCAGTCGCGCGGACTGGCCAGCCAGATCGACGAGGCCGTCGGCCGGGGCGACAGCCAGACCGCGGCGGCGCTCCGGGACCAGCGGGTCACGCTGGCGACCGAGGCCCGGCAGGCCGCGGACGACGCGGCCGCGATGCTGAAGGCGCTGTCGACGGTCGGCGCCGGCAGCCAGCTCGTGACGCCGGCCACGACCGACACGGCCAGCTCGTCGCCGATCGTTGCCCGCGACATCCTCGTCGGCGGCATCCTCGGCCTGGTGCTCGGCTTCGGTCTCGCGCTGCTCCGCTCGCACCTGACGCCGTACATCCTGACCCGTGACCAGGCGGCGCGGGCCGCGAGTGCTCCGGTGATGGCGGCCTCCGAGGGGCATCGCCGCCGGATCTGGCAGCGGTCGGCCCCGGAGCTTCCGCAGTACGAGATCACCGCGCTCGGCGCCGAGGCGAGCGGTGCGCTGGCGCGGCGCGAGCTGAACCCGCGCGCGATGGCCGGCGGCAGCCCCGGCGCGCTGCTGGTCGTGTCCGCGTCCCCGACCCCGAACTCCGCGGGTATCGCGCTGGCCATGGCCGAGGCGAACGCCCGCGACGGCCGCGAGACCCTGCTGGTCCTCGCCGACCTCGAAGGTACGCCGGTGCTCCCGCACCTCACCGGTCACGAAGGACTCACCGACCTGGTCAACGAGCCGGCCGCCACCCGGGCGATCCGCGCCCGCAAGCTGTTCCGGCCCGGCACCGTCGCGGACCTGTACGTGCTGCCGCCCGGTCTGAACCACGAGGAGACCGCAGAGGCGGTCGGCCCGTCGCTGGTGCCTGGCATCGTCGCGGACCTGCCGCCCGGGTACTCCGTGGTCGTCCACGGCCCGGCCTCCGTCGGGCGGCACGGGATCTCGCCGCTCGCCGCCGCGGTCGACGCCTCGGTGCTGGTGGTCCAGGTCGGTCTCGACAAGGAGATGGACGTCGCGCGGCTGACCGGCGCGCTGCAGTTCGCCGGCGCTCCGGTGCTTGGCGTCGTACTGATCGGCACGGCGACCCAGGACGAGACGCTGGGCATCCCGCTGAACTACAAGCCGCTGGACTGATGGCTGCGTTGATGTCGTCGGGGACTCTGGCGCCACCCGTCGAGGGCACGGTCGAGAACGCGAACGAGCGACCGGCCTGGTTCTGGCTGATGCTGTGGTGCTTGTTCGTACTCGGCGTCCAGCCGTGGTCGGCCGCGGTCGCGACCCCGCAGGGTACGACGGGATCCACGAACAGCACGGCCAAGGGCCTGCTGCTCGGTGCGGTCTTCCTGGTCGCGCTCGCGGCGACGAAGCCCGGGTTCCGGACCCGGGTGAACCCGGCCAGCTGGATCTACGTCATGTACGTGCTGTTCGCGTGCGCGACGGCGTTCCTGCTGGCCGAGCCGATGGGGCCGCTGACCCGGCTGGCCCGGTTCCTGCTCGGGCTGGTGTTCGTCTTCCTGCTGTGGCGTCCGCTGGTGCAAGTACCGGAGCGGCTGGTCCGCGCGCACCTGTGGGCCCACCTGTTGCTCGGGGCAACCGTCGTACTGAGTCTGGCGTACTCGCCGTCGGAGGCCTGGCGGCCGCTGACCTCGCTCGGCACCGGGTCCCGGCTGCAGGGCGTGATCATCCCGATGCTGCCGCCGCGGGTCGGCGAGGTCGGTGCGATCCTGCTCGGGCTGGCGCTGATCGGGCTGGTCTGCCGGAAGCTGTCCGTGCTGCCCGGGTTCGCGTTGATCGGCCTCGGCGGCGTGCTGATCGCGGCCAGCCGGACCCGTACCTCGGCCGCGGCCGTCGCGTTCGGGCTGGTGATCGCGCTGATCGTCACGCGGAGGACGTGGCTCGCCCGGATCGCCTGCCTCGTCGTACCAGGGCTGCTCGGTCTCGCGTTCCTGACCATCGGGTCGCTGCACGACTGGCTCCTGCGCGGCCAGAGCACCCGGCAGATCAGCTCGCTGAGCGGCCGGACGACCAGCTGGAGCGCGGTCATCGACGAGAAGGTGTCGACCCAGACCGCGATCATCGGCCACGGCCTCGGCAACAAGCGGGTGCTGCTCACCCGCGGCGAGGGCAATGTCGGCGTGATGGCGATCGACAACAGCTGGCTCAGCCTGTACTGGGAGACCGGGCTGCTCGCCGTCGCGATCGTCGCGCTCGCGCTGATCCTCGCGTGGGTGTCGGTGCTGCGCGCGCCGACGCCGTACGTCAGGGCCTGCGGTGCGCTGCTGCTCGGGTACGTGACCGCCGCCTCGCTGAACGAGAGCGGCCTGTCCGACCTGTCCTCGATGACGGTGCACCTGCTGGTGGCGGCCGCGATCTGCGACGCCGACCGGCTCAGGCAGCGGCGACGTTCAGCTGCTCACTGAGTCCTGGTCGAAGCCGGACTGCTGCCACTCGGACCAGGTCAGCGACTTGCCGTGGTACGCGAAGCGATCGGCGCCCTGGTAGCTGTTCCGGCGGAAGGTGATCGCCCCGGGCTGCGTCGGCGAATTCTTGTTCTCCACCACGCCGAGCGTCGACGACGGGTTCGTCATCACGATCAGGTTGCCCTCGATCAGCACGTTCCGCAGTACGTACGTACCGCGCGGCCCGTCGCCCCGGGTCCGGGACTGGATCGACAGCGCGTTCCGGTTGTCCTTGACGAGATTGCCGCGGACCTGTACGTCGGACGACGTGTTGACGTTGATGCCGCCGCCGTCCCAGAGCGTGCCGCCGGAGCCGCGGCCCGTGCCGAACCCGTTGTGCTCGACGACGTTCTGGTCGATCACACCGGTGTAGCTGATCTCGTACCGGATGCCGTCGGCCGCGTTGTCGCGGATCCGGTTCCCGGTGATCCGGCGGTCGTACTCCGCGATGTCGCTCCACATCCCGACGCCCCGGTTCGCGACGATGTCGTTGCCGCTCACCTCGCCGGAGGACCGGGTGGACTTGATCCCGCCGGACTCCCAGTC
Source organism: Kribbella aluminosa (assembly GCF_017876295.1). NCBI lineage: Bacteria > Bacillati > Actinomycetota > Actinomycetes > Propionibacteriales > Kribbellaceae > Kribbella > Kribbella aluminosa. The sequence continues at coordinate 3,778,631 of NZ_JAGINT010000002.1, forward strand.
CGCGATCCAGAACCCGTCGGTGTTGTTGCGGGCGACGAGGTTCGCGCTGATCCGGACGTCCGCGGACCGGTACTGCCCGATGCCGAGCTGCCCGTTGTCGGCGACGGTGTTCCGGGTGACCTCGGCGTGGTCGCCCTCGATCACCATGATCCCGACGGCGTGGTTCCAGCGGACCTCGTTCGACAGCACCTTCCAGCCGGTGCCGGCCTGCAGTGCGCCGGCCTGAGGGCGGCTCGCGAAGTGCTCGATCGTCAGCCCGGTGACGGTCACGTCCTCGGCCGTGTTCGCGATGGCGGTCTGGGTGCGCGACATCTCGGTGAGGTGCCCGTCCGGGTCGTCACCGACGTACAGGGTGTTGGTGTTGTAGTCGCCGTAGAACGTGCCGGGCTTCACCTGGGGCAGGCTCATCACCCGGGCCAGGTGCTTGCCGTCGACGTACAGCTGCTCGCCTCGTTGGCAGGGGTTCGTCGTGTTGTCCTCGCACTGGCCCTTGAGCGGGTACGTCGGGGGCAGGACGCCTGTTAAGGCCCAGCTTGTCCCGGTCCGCTTCCAGCCGGTGAGGCGGACGGCACCGCTCAGTACTGCGCCTGGTTCGCCGCCCAGGGTGTCGCCCTTGCGTGGCTGGATCGCCCGGGTGAGTCGGTGCAGGCCTTTCGCGAAGCAGAACGTCGTGGCTTCGGGGGCGGCGTCGATGATCGGCTGCGGGTCGGTGCCGACCGGGAGCGCCGTTCCGCTGCAGGGCTTCGCCGTACCCGGGCCTGTCGGTCCGAGTACGGCGGCGGCCGCGGCCGGGGGAGCGGTGGGGACGGTTACCGTCACGGTCCGGCCGTTGGTGGGCTCGGGTCCTGCGTCTTTGCTTGAGCAGCCAGCCAGCAACAGCACCGCGGCACCAGCTGCCGCGACGGCCCCACGCCTCATGGCAATCCCTTCAACAAGATTGCGTGAGACTACCTGTTGGAGAGGTACGTGTCCTTCGCGAGGTCGTACGCGAGCGCCTTCGCGACCTGCAGCGCGTCGTCCTCGTCCAGCCGGTGCTGTACGACGAGGTTCGCCAGGTATCCGGCGTCGATCCGGCGGGCCAGGTCGTGCCGCGCGGGAATCGACAGGTACGCACGGGTGTCGTCGACGAAGCCGGACATGTTGTAGAACCCGGCCGTCTCGGTCACCAGCTCACGGAACCGCCGCATGCCGTCCGGACTGTCCAGGAACCACCACGGCGCCCCGAGGCGGACGGCCGGGTAGACGCCGGCGAGTGGCGCGAGCTCCCGGCTGTACACGGTCTCGTCGACGGTGAACAGCACCAGCCGGAACCCGTCCGCGTGCCCGAACCGCTCCAGCAGCGGCCGCAGCGACCGGGTGAACTCGGTCGCCACCGGGATGTCGTGCCCCTGGTCCGGGCCGTACGTCGCGAAGATCGCCGGGTCGTGGTCCCGCAGTACGCCGGGGTGCAGCTGCATGACCAGCCCGTCCTCGGCCGACATCGTCGCGAACTGGTACAGCATGTGGCCGGCGAACGCCGCCGCGTCCTCGGGCTTGACCTCGTTGTGCAGCGCGGCCGCGTAGATCCGCGCGGCCTGGTCGTCGCCGAGCGGTACGGCGGCGGCGGTCAGGTGACCGTGATCCGTGGCGCGGGCACCCGCCTCGATGAACTTTCGGCGCCGCTGCCGGAGCGCCTGCAGGAACCCGTCGTACGTCGTGGTGTCGACGTCGGCCAGCTCGCCCAGCTGCGCGACCAGCTGCGGCCAGCCGTCCCGGTCGACGTGCGCGACCGCGTCCGGGCGGAACGTCGGGACCACCCGGCCGGGCAGGTCCGCGGCGAGCTTCGCGTGCTGGGCGAGGTCGTCGGTGGCCGCGTCGGTGGTCGAGATCAGCTCGATGTTGAACCGGTCGAGCAGCGCCCGCGGCCGAAACTCCGGCTCCGCGAGCCGCACCATGATCTGGTCGTACAGCTCGTCGGCGGTCTCCGCGGACGGGTGCACGGTCAGGCCGAGGACCTCGGCGAACTCGTGCTCCAGCCAGTACCGGCTCGGCGTACCGAGGAACAGGTGCCAGTTGGCGCAGAACTCGCGCCAGATCTCCCGCGGTTCGGCGCTCTGCTTGCCGTCCCGGCGCGGCAGGCCGAGCTTGCCGGGGGAGACGCCCTGGGAGACCAGCATCCGGGTCACGTAGTGGTCCGGGACGACCAGCAGCTCGGCCGGGTCGCCGAACGGGGCGTCGGTGGCGAACAGCCCGATGTCGACGTGGCCGTGCAGACAGAGCAGTGGCAGGTCCTTCGTCGAGTCGTGGATCCGGCGCGCGACGTCACGCGCCGGGCCGGCCGGCAGGGCACGGTCCGGATGGGGCTGCAGGGCCTTCGGCATCTGTCCTCCGAGCTGCGTTGAACTTCTGGGCAGTTCTGCAACGGGCACTGCAAAGGATTGCAGCCGATGCTTGTCAGCACAAGGACGAGTTCTTGACACAGACTGCAACCGATTGCAGACTCGTGCTCGACTGTTGAGGAGATAAGCGTGGCGGCGACGATTCGGGATGTGGCACGGCTGGCCGGTGTGTCGGCGTCCACGGTGTCCCGTGCGCTCTCGCTGCCGGAGATGGTCAACGCCGCCACCAGGGCCCGCGTGGCCGCGGCCGTCGAGCAGCTCGGGTACGAGCCGAACCGAGCCGCCCGCGGCCTGATCACCGGCCGCACCGGGACCATCGGCCTGGTGGTGCCGGATCTGGCCAACCCGTTCTTCGCCGGCGTCGCCAAGGGCGTGCAGGCGCGTGCCCGCCGCCACGACGTCGCGGTGTTCGTCGCCGACACCGACGAGGACCCGGCCGCCGAGTCGGGCCTGGTCCGGGCGCTCGCCAAGCAGGTCGACGGCGTCGTCCTGTGCTCACCCCGCGGCACGGACGACGAGCTGGCCGCGATCGCTCAGGACACCACGGTCGTCCTGGTCAACCGCGCCGCAGCGGGGCTGCCCGGGATCAACTACGACAACGAGGACGGGATGCGGCAGGCCGTCGCGCACCTCGTTGCCCTCGGCCACCGCCGGATCGCCTGGGTCGGCGGGCCGGCCTCGTCGTGGTCGACCCAGCACCGCGGCGTCGGCCTCCGGAACGCGGTCCAGGCGCTGCACGTCGAGCTCGCACCGGTCGGCAACTTCGCGCCGACGTACGAGGGCGGTATGGCCGCCGCCGACCAGGTCGTCGCGACCGGCGCGACCGCGGTGATCGCCTACAACGACCTGGTCGCGATCGGCCTGCTGGCCCGGCTGCACAGCCGCGGCATCTCGGTGCCCGGGGACCTGAGCGTGGTCGGCGTCGACGACATCGCGATGTCCCGGATGGCCCGGCCGGCGCTGACCACGGTCCGGATGCCGAAGCAGGAGGCCGGCCGGTTGGCCGTCGAGCTCCTGCTCTCCCTCCTCGACGACCCGGATGCTGCGGCGGCCGGGACGGTTCCGGCGGCCGCGACGTACGAGGACCTGCACGGGGAACTGATCGTCCGGGATTCCACCGGACCAGCACTCGGAAGGCCCGGCGCCTGAGCTGGCCGGCAAGATCAAGGCCCGGCAGAACGGCGAACCGCGTCGGCATCGACCTGGTGCGACCGAACTCGCGGCCCGGGTGAAGGAAGAACCCTCCGGACAGCCGTGCTTCCCAACAAGAAAGGTATGGACGCTTGACCAGGCTGAGTCTCACCAATCTGCCCGTCGCCCCCGCGGTCGACCCGAACGCGTTGTCGGTCGGCATCGTGCACCTCGGGATCGGCGCGTTCCACCGCGCCCACCAGGCCGTCGTCACCGAACGCGCGGCGGTCGCAACCGGCGAGACCCGCTGGGGGATCACCGGGGTGAGCCAACGTTCGGCCACGGTCCGCGACCAGCTCGCGCCCCAGGACGGCCTGTACTCCGTACTCGAACGCGGCCTCGGTGACCCGTCGATCCAGGTGATCGGCAGCGTCCGCGACGTACTGACCGCGCCCGAGGACCCTGAAGCCGTGGTCGCACGGATCGCGGACCCGGCGGTTTCGGTGGTGACGCTGACCGTGACCGAGAAGGGGTACCGGGCCGCGAGCGACGGGCTGAACCTGGACGACCCGGAGATCCAGGCCGACCTGGCCGGCCGCCCGCCGCGGACCGTCATCGGTCAGCTGGCTGCGGCGCTCGCCCGCCGGGACGAATCGTTGACAATCCTCTCCTGCGACAATCTGGTCGCCAACGGCCCGTTCCTGCGGAAGCTGATGGTGGACTACTTCGATGCCCTCGGCAAGGTTCCGCCGGCGTTCGAGGCGACCCGGTTCCCGGCCGGCATGGTCGACCGGATCGTCCCGGCCACCACCGCCGCGGACCGCGACGAGGCCGCCCGGATGCTCGGTGTCCGCGACGAGGCAGTGGTGGTCGCGGAGCCGTTCCTGCAGTGGGTGATCGAGAACGACTTCGCCGGCCCCCGCCCCGCGTGGGAACGCGGCGGCGCGGTCCTCACCGCCGACGTCGCCCCTTGGGAGCAGGCGAAACTCCGGATGCTCAACGCGACCCACTCGATGCTCGCCTACCTCGGCGCCCTCCGCGGCTACGAGACGATCGCCGAGGCGGTCCGCGACGAGGAACTCGGCGGCCTCGCCCGGCAGCTGATGACCGACGACGTGATCCCGACCCTCACCCCACCCGACGGCCTCGACCTCCCGGCGTACGGCGCGACGGTCCTGGAACGCTTCGAGAACCCGGCCCTCAAACACCGCACCCGCCAGGTCGCAATGGACGGCTCCGTCAAACTCCCGGTCCGGATGCTCGGCACCGTCCGCGACCGCCTCACCGCCGGCGCCGAACCGCACACCATCTCGCTCGCAGTCGCCGCCTGGATGGTCTACGTCCTCCGCACCCCCGACCTCGACGACCCCCAGGCCCCCCGCCTGCAATCCGCCGTCTCCGGCATCACCGACCCCACCAAACTGGTCGACGCCCTCCTGTCGATCGACACCATCTTCACCCCCGACCTCCGCGACTCCACCGTCTTCCGCGACCTCCTGACCACCCACACAACCGCCCTCCTCCACCACCTGTAACGTCCAACCACCCTCACCCACCCGCAGCCCCGGCCCCCCGAGCCCCGGCGTCCCCCGTGCACGGCCCCCGGCGTCCCCCGTGCACGACGCACGGGTGCCCCGTCGTACACGGCGCCCTTCGTGCACGGTGCCTTCGTACACGGCGCCCGGATACCCCCTCGTACACGGCGCCCGGCGTCCCTGGTGCATGGCGCGCAGGTGCCCTTCGTACACGGCGCCCGGCGTCCCTGGTGCATGGCGCGCGGGTGCCCTTCGTGCATGGCGCGCGGGTGCCCTTCGTGCACGGCGTCCGGGTGCCTCTCGTGCACGGCGTCCGGCGTCTCTCGTGCACGGCGCGCGGGTGCCTCTCGTACACGGCGCCCGCGCCCCTCGTGCACGGCGCCGGGGCGCCCCTCGTGCACGGCTGGCGCTGCTCGGAGCGCCACCTCCGACCTGACACGTCGACCGCATCCGCGAAGCGCCGCGCTGCCGATCGCCACGCCGACGTACCCCTGAACATCAGCCAGGGCGTGATCCCAACCCCGCGCCCACTGCGCTCTCGGACTCCGGTCCCGGTCCCGGTCCCGGTGCGGGGCTCGCCGGCCCGGCGCCCCCTGCGCCACGTCAAGCAGCGTCGAGCCTGTCATCATTTGAGTGGTTCACCCCTGAAATGGTCCGTTTGCCGCCCGCATGCGGCTTGCTAACGGACCACTCCAGGGGTGAACCACTCGAACGGGCTCGGCTCAACCGTGAAGGCCTCAAACGTAGGCCTTGAGCTCGGTCGCGACGGTGTCACCCAGTACGGCGAAGCGAGCCGCCGCTGCGAGGGCAACGTCATCGTCTCGCAGTCGTCTCGCGCAGGTGCTCCCGCCGACATGCGCGCGCCTGCGAGTGGTACTTGGTGCGTGCCCGATCAAGCATCGGGTGGTGCAGCAGCGGGCCCACTGGCAGCGGGCCCCGGAGCAGCGGCAAGTCGCGCAGCAGAGGTGCTTCGGTGTCGTGTCGTGTCGTGCAGGCGCGCGTGACCCTCGTTTGCCGCCGCGAGATGCTGGCGTCTCTCGCGTGTGCTGGGCGAGCTTGGGTGCCTCGGATCTTGAGGTACCAGCAGCCCTGGACTGGCAGCGCTTTGCCTGGCAGCGCTTTGCCTGGTCGCGAAGGCATCCGGGCCTGCGGTGCTGGTTTCGGTGCAGGGTGGTGGGTGGTGCAGGACGGTGCTGGGCGGGACGTGTTTTCTGCGTGCGGGGATGGCGTTTGCTTGGTCGCGGCGGTCAGGTGGTGGCGAAGGAGGGTGGGCCGGGGCGGGTTTCGGTGTGGTGTGGTGCTGGGGTGGTGTCGCCCCAGACGGCGAAGCGGACTGCTGCCTGAAGGGTCGCGTCGTCGGCCTGCCAGCGGCTGGTTCGTACGCCGGTCGTGCTGGCCGCGGGCAGACCTGTCCCATCCACGGGTCGTCGTCATCTGTGGACGGTCCGTCGGCGCGAGCACCTGACTGGGCGGGGCGTCCGGAAGTATCACCCGGTGGGGCGTGCGGGGGTACCCGTCCGGCAGGGTGGGCGTGCGGGGGTACCGGCGGGGCGGGGCGGGGCGGGGCGGGGCGTGGCGTGCGGGGGTATCTCCTGGCGGGCGGGGTGTGCGGGGTACCTCCCGGCGGGGCGGGGTGTGTGGGGGTACCTCCCGGCGGGGTGGGGAGTACCACCAGGGTCCGGTCCCGGCGTACCGGATCTGTTTGGTTGGGGTGTTCGCGGTGCGGCGTTTGGTGGCTGGTTGGGCGTGTCGGCGCGTGTGGGGGCGTCACCCGGTGGTCGGCGTGGGGTGTTTGGTGGGTGGCTGGGGGTGCTGGCGGGCGTTGTCGACTTTGGCGTACCTCGGGAGTGCGCGGGCGAGGCGGACGTCGCGGGATGCTTCGGCGCGGTCGTGGCGGTGGCGGAGGGCGAGGAGTTCGACGGTGTCGCGGGCGCCGGGCTCCTGGGCGTGGCCGGTGTCTTCGATGCGGGCGATGACCTGGAGGCGGAGTGCTTGCCGGCGGTTGATGTCGGCGTCGAGTTCGTCGAGGGCGGGCAGGGGCTCGTGGTTGGTCAACGCCACCTGCCGCCCGTTCAGAACATCGAGAACATCCATGCCCCCAACGGTAGCGACCCCCTCCGACAGTTTCCAAAGCCGAAGGCCCTTGTTTTCAAGGGGTCAGCCGTCTGTCGGCAGGATGGTGAGGATGCCGGTGGCGTTCAGGACCGCTCTGCCGAGGGTGAAGATGCTGGAGGTGTCCTGGCCGGTGGCCTGCCACTGTTTGGCGGTGTACCACTGGCCGGTCTTCTGGAAGCGATCCGCGGTCAGACTGTCGAGGATGTAGACGTTGTCGTTGAGGGTGACTGCGCCGGCGGGGATCGCCGCACCGGAGTTCTGGACCATCCCGGTCGCGGTGGTGCCGCCGCGCATCGTCACCTGGTTGCCGGAGACAACGATGCCGCGGAGCAGGTTCTGGCCCCACGGGCCGGAGCCGCGGGTCCGGGACTGGATCGAGATCCCGTTCACGTTGTTCGCCACGATGTTGTCGCGGACCTGGACGTTCGACGACGTGTTGACGTTGATCCCGCCGCCGTCCCACAGCGACGTACCGGAGCCGCGCCCGGTGCCGAACCCGTTGCCGCTGACCGTGTTGTTCTCGATCACGCCGTTGCGGCCGATCTCGTAGCGGATGCCGTCCGCCGCATTGTCGACAATCTGATTGTTGCTGAACGTCCGGCTGTCGTCGTACGCGTCACTCCACAGCCCGATGCCCAGATTGTCTGCAATCAGATTGCCGGCCACCGAGCCGCCGGAGGACCAGGTGGTCTTGATCCCGCCGGACTCCCAGTCGGCGATCCAGAAGCCGTCGGTGTTGTTGCCGCTGACCTCGTTCGCGGCGATCGTGCCCTTCAGCGTGCTGTACTGCCCGACGCCGAGCTGGCCGTTGTCGTGGATCCGGTTCTGCTCGAGGACGGCGCTGTCCGCGTTCACCAGCATCGCGCCGACGGCGTGGTTCCAGCGGATGTCGTTCGCGTACACGTGCCACCCGAGCCCGAGGACCACGGCGCCGGACTGCGGGGGAGTGGCGAAGTGCTCGATCGTCAGCCCGCGGACGACCACGTTGTTCCCGCCGGGCTCGATCGCGGTCGGCGTACTCGCCATCTCGATTGCGTGGCCGAACGGGGTGTCGCCGAGGTAGACGGCGTTCGCCGTGTAGTCCGCGTAGAAGGTGCCGGGGGCAACCTTGTCGCGGGACGTCACCCGGGTCAGGTGTGTGCCGTCGCGGAACACCTGCTCGCGGAAGTAGCAGATGTTCGCCTTGTCGTCCTCGCACTGCCCGGTCTGTGCGTACGTCGGCGGAAGTACCCCGGTGGTCACCCATGCAACGCCGGCGCCGGTGCCGGCGGTGGTGCCAGGTGCGGTGTACGACGGGGTCCAGTGGTTGAGGCGGACCGAACCGGTGAGAACGGCTCCGCGGTCGCTGGCGAGCACCTGGTCGGCCTTCGGGTGGATCGTGTCGCGGATCCGGTGCAGGCCGGCGGTGAAGCAGAACGTCGTACCAGCCGGTGCCTCGTCGACGATCGCGGCGGCGTCGTCAGCGGTGCTGATCGGTACGCCGCTGCACGCGGGCGCGAGCGCCGGCCCGGTCCGGAACGTCCCGTCGGCCGGCGGCGTGGCGGCGGTCTGCTCGTCTCCTGTCAACAATCCGACAGCCTGTTGACCGTCGGGCAGCAAACCGGCGGTCTGCTGGTTTCCGGGTGCCGGGGCGGTCGTGATCGGTGCGCTGCTCGCGGGTAGTGGGCCGACGGCAACCAGACTGGTGCCGGCGACAACGACTGCCAGAAATGCGGTCTTCATAGCGGAGCCTCCGGTGGCACAGGTAGCCCTGAGCGCACCCCCCATGGCGCGGCTTCGCTACGCAGGTTACCCCTACGTCACGTAGTCATGGCAATACGTAGCGCACAAACATGTTGCGAAAGGCAAGCGAAAGGCAAGCGAAACCCCGTACGAACGCCTGGGCATCGCGGGTGTCGGTGAGGCAAGCGAAAGGCAAGCGGCCGCCGAAACGGCGTCAGTTGGCGAGGAAACTGCCGACCTTGTCCAGCCCGGCCTGCCGCCAGCCGGCCGGCGTCAGCTTGGTGCCGAAGCGGGCGAACCGCTGGGTGCCGAGGCTGTCCAGGACGTACTTGTTGCCGCTGAACACGACCTCGCCAGTGGGTACTTCGGCGCCGGAGTTCTGGACCATGCCGGTCGCTTGCGTCCCGCTGGTCATCTCGATCGTGTTGCCGCTGACCTGGACGTTGCGCAGTACATAGGTGCCCCACGGGCCGCTGCCACGCGTCCGCGACTGGATCGTCACGCCGTTGACGTTGCCCGCGACCCGGTTCCCCTTGATCGTGACGCCGGTCGACGTGTTCACGTTGATCCCGCCGCCGTCCCACAGCGACGTACCGGAGCCGCGGCCGGTGCCGAAGCCGTTGCCGGTGATCGTGTTGCCCTCGATCGTGCCGTTCCGGCTGATCTCGTAGCGGATGCCGTCCGCCGCATTGTTGACAATCTGATTGTCGCTGATCACCCGGCCGTTGTCGGCGACGTCGGCCCACATCCCGATGCCCCTGTTCGACTTGATCACGTTACCGCTCACGGTCCCCGACGAGCGGGTCGACTTGATCCCGCCGGACTCCCAGTCGGCGATCCAGAAGCCGTCGGTGTTGTTCGAGCTGACCACGTTCCGGGTGACGTTCGCCGCGGCGGAGCTGTACTGCCCGAGGCCGAGCTGCCCGTTGTGGTGGATCAGGTTCTTGTCGACAATCGTATTGTCTGCGTCCACCAGCATGACGCCGACCGCGTGGTTCCAGGAGACGTCGTTCGCCGTCACCTTCCAGCCGGGTCCGGAGACGAGGGCCCCGGCCTGCGGCGCGCTGGCGAAGTGCTCGACGGTGAGCCCGCGGACCACGACGCCCCGCGCGTTCGACTCGATCGCGGTCGCGGTCTTCGACATCTCGACGTCGTGCCCGGACGGGCTGCTGCCGAGGTAGACCGCGTTCGCCGCGTAGTCGGCGTAGAACGCGCCGGCCCGCACCGCCGACACGCTCGCGACCCGGGTCAGGTGCGTACCGTCGAGGAACAGCTGCTCCCGCAGGTAACAGATGTTCGCCTGGTTGTCCTCGCACTCACCGCTCTTGCCGTACGCCGCCGGCAGCGCGCCGCGGACGACCCACGCGGACCCCGAGCGCACCCACCCGGTGAGCGGCACGGACCCGGTCAGCACGGCGCGCTGCGCACTCGCGAGGACCTGGTTCGCCTTCGGCCGGATCGTGCTGCTGATCCGGTGCACCCCCGCCGCGAAGCAGAACGTCGTACCGGCGGGCTTCGAGCTCACGATCGACTGCGCGTCCTGCCCGGGCTTGATCACCACCCCGACGCACGGACCGGCGACGGCGGGGCCGGCCTTGTCCGAGCTGACCACCGGCGGCTTCGGGACCGTCGGCTCGGCAGGCTTCGTCGGCCTGGTCGCCGTCGCCGTCGGCGTAAGGCCCGTGCCCGGCTTCGTCGTCGGGTGCGACCCGGGCGTCGGCGAAGAGGTCGGCTTCGGCTTGGCGGTCGGCCGGGTTGTGGGCGTCGCACCCGGACGATGCGAAGGCAGCACCCGGGACGCGGCCTGCTCGGACTCCTGGAACCTCGCCGTCGCCGTCCGAGCCTTGTGCTCGTTCGCGATCACCGGCACGGCGACCGCGACCACGGCCACTGCCGCAGCAAGCAGCGCTGTGAGCCACAACTTCCTCAATGCACTCTCCTGGGAGTGGGCGAGACCAGGCTGTAGTTACCGCGGGACTTAAGGTAGTGCCATGCGGGTCGCAATGCTGCACAACCGTTACCGGACCGGTCAACCCAGCGGTGAGAACACCGTTGTCGCGCAAACGGTTGATTTGTTGCGGGACTCCGGCCACGAGATCGACCTCTACGCCCGGAACAGCGACGACATCGCGACCATGAGCCGAAAAGATCGCGCGCTGTTACCGTTCCGTTCCGTTTGGTCATTTTCGGCGGAACGCGATTTAACACACCTATTGCAAGCGCAACGGCCCGATGTGGTGCACGTTCACAACACATTTCCGCTGTTCAGCCCGTCCGTACTGCGCGCGGCTCGCCGGCTGAACCTCCCCGTCGTCGCGACCCTCCACAACTTCCGCCTGCTGTGCGCGAACGCGGTCCTGCAGCGCGACGGGCGGCCCTGCGACTCCTGCATCGGCAAGTTGCCGCTCGCCGCGATCAAGCACAGCTGCTACCGCGAGTCGCGCGTCCAGACGCTCCCGCTGGCGACCAGCATCGGCGTGCACAACACGCTGCACACCTGGCAGCGGTACGTCGACACCTTCGTCGTACCGTCCGGGTTCGTCCGCGATCGGTACGTCGCCGCCGGGTTCGACGCGGAGCGGTTCGTGGTGAAGCCGCACGCCGTACCGCATCCCGCCGGGGTGCGTACCGGAGCGGGCGACGCGATGGTGTTCCTCGGGCGGTTGAGCGAGGACAAGGGGTTCGCGGATCTCCTGCAGGCGTGGGATTCCGGGCTCGGCCGTCTGGTGGTCGTGGGCGACGGGCCGCTGCGCGCCGCGGCCGAGGAACGGGCCCGCGAGGACCTGTCGGTTCAGGTGCTTGGTCAACTACCGTGGGCAGCCGGCATGGATGTGCTGCGATCCGCGCGCGCCGCCGTCGTACCGGCCCGTTCGTATGAGACGTTCGGACTCGTGGTCGTGGAGGCTTTCGCACAAGGAGTACCGGTGGTCGCGTCCCGGCTCGGGGCGCTCGCGGAGCTCGTCGACGACGGACGGACCGGCGCGCTGACCGAGCCCGGCGATCCGGAAGCACTGCGGAAGGCGATCGGGATGGTGGCTGATCCCGTGACTTCGATAGCCTGCGGCGAACGAGCCCGCGAGGACTACCTGAAGCGCTTCACACCGGAGCGTGACCTGGTGGCCACGGAAAGGATCTACACCGATGCGATCGCCCGGCACACCGCCCGTGGCAGGTCGGGTGCGGAACGTTGGGCAGGTCGTGCCCGACAGGTATAAGGTCACGGCACGGGGCGGCGCCGGGCAAGAGGGAATGCGGGATTTCGTGTTGGGGGAAGGCAGTGTGGCCACCGTGCCGCGGACCGGATGCGTCGCCGGGGTTTTCGACCTGTTCCACGTCGGACATGTCGACGTGCTCGAGCGGGCGCGGCAGTTCTGTGACCGGCTGGTGGTCGCGGTGCTGTCCGACGAGTGGGCGCTGGACGCCTGGGGCGCGCGGCCGTTCGTGCCGCAGCTCGAGCGGGCGCAGATCGTCGAGCACCTGCGGTGCGTCGACGAGGTCGTCGCCGTGGACGCCGTACTGGCCGACCGGCTGACCGGCGTACTGAGGGTACAGACCGTGTTCGCCGCGAGTGCCGCGGACGGCGTGCTGGGTGTCGCGGAGCTGGCCGGGCTGCCGGCCGGGCTGATCACCGTGCTGCCCGCCGGCCGGCGGTCCCGCAGCCCGATCCTGCGCGCCGCGATCGACCAGCGGCAGTCGCGCAGCTCGGTCGCATGAGCGGTTTACGCGACACCGTCGCGCGGCTTTCCCAGGCACAGAAGCCGTCCGCCGGTACGCCGGCGTACTCGCGGTTCGTGAACCGCCGGATCGGCCGGGTGTTCGCGGCCGCGGCGTTCCTCGGACGCCGTACGCCGAACCAGGTCAGCCTGGCGTCCGGGTTCTGCTCGCTGATCGGGATCGTGCTGGTGGCAACAGTCCGCCCGTCCCTCGGTACGGCGGTGCTGGTGACCGCGCTGCTCGTCCTCGGGTACGGCCTGGACTCCGCGGACGGGCAGCTGGCCCGGCTGCGCGGCGGCGGCTCGCCGCTGGGGGAGTGGCTCGACCACATGATCGACGCGGTGAAGATCGTGCTGCTGCACAGCGCCGTACTGATCTCGTTCTACCGTTTCGATGCCTTCAGCAATCACCTGGTGCTGCTGATCCCGCTCGCGTACGTGTGCATGTCGTCGGTGCTGTTCTTCGGCCTGATCCTGATCGACCAGCTCCGCCGCCGGTACGGTGCGGCCGCGAACCCCAACCAGCGTGGCGATTCCGTGGTCAAGTCGTTGCTCATCGCACCGACCGACTACGGCGTCCTCTGCCTGGTCTTCCTCGCCTTCGGTACGCCGTCCGTGTTCGTCGTGCTGTACGGCGCCCTCCTGCTGCTGAACGTACTCTTCCTGGCCGCCGCGCTCGGCAAGTGGTACCGCGAGATGGCCGTCCTGGGGGTGCGTGCATGACGATCGTCGGCTACGCGCCCGGGGTGTACGACATGTTCCACATCGGCCACCTGAACATCCTGCGCCGCGCCCGCGGGCACTGTGACCACCTGATCGCCGGCGTCGTCGAGGACGAGGTGGTGACCCGGATCAAGGGCCGCCCGCCGGTGGTTCCGCACGCCGAACGGATGGACGTGATCCGGGCGCTGGACCTGGTCGACGAGGTGGTCAGCGACTGGTCCAGCGACAAGTTCGAGATGTGGGGGCAGCTGCGGTACGACATCCTCTTCAAAGGGGACGACTGGAAGGGAACCGAAAAGGGGACCAGACTGGAAAGGCTGCTGGGTGAGGTCGGCGCACAGGTGCACTACTTCCCGTACACCGCCTCCACCTCGAGCACCGATCTGCGCAGGCTCCTGGAGGGGATGAGCTGATGCCTGGCCGGACGCGCCCCAAGGTACTGCTGAGCGCGTACGCCTGCCGGCCGTCGGGCGGGTCCGAGCCGGGCGCCGGATGGGCGTGGGCGAAGGCGGCGGCGCGCGACCACGACGTCTGGCTGCTGACCCGGCGCAAGTTCGTGCACGAGATCCACGAGGAGCTCGCGGCGCGGCCGGTGCCGGGGCTGACCGTCGTACCGCTGGAGATGCCTCGGTGGATTCTCCGGCTCCGGCGACGGCCCGCGGACGTGTACTGGTACTACCCGTTGTGGCAGGGGCTGGCGCGGCGTACGGCGCGGGAGCTGCATGCGTTGCACTCGTTCGACGTGATCCACCACCTGACGTTCGCGGTGGACTGGATGGGCGCAGGTGTGGTCGAGGAGTCGTCGGCCAAGGTGATCTGGGGTCCCGTCGGCGGGTCGACGACCGCGCCGCTGTCGATGGCGCACTGGCTCGGTGCTCGGGGCGTGGTGGGCGAGCTGGTACGGCGGGCGTACACCGGCGTACGGCGGCGTCTGACCGGACGGCGGATGGCGCAGACCGCGGACCTGATGGTTGCCCAGAACAACGACGTCGCGGAGGCGTTCGCGCCGTACGCTCAGCAGCTCGTCGTCCAGCCGAACGTCGCGATCCAGCGGTTCACCGCGTCCGGGCCGTACGAGCCATTCAGTCGTAGCGTGAAGACGGCCCTGTTCGTGGGGCGGTTGATCCCGTGGAAGGGCGTGCTGCTGGCGATCAGTGCGCTGGCGCGTCCGGAGGCGTCCGGCTGGGAGCTGCGGATCATCGGCGACGGTCCCGACTGGGGACGCGCCGAGAGCCTCGCCTGGCAGTTGGGTGTCCGCGACCGTGTCGAGTTCATGGGCGCGCTGCCGCGCGAGGAGGTGCTGGCCGCGATGTTCCGCGCGGACGCGCTGCTCGCACCCGCGTTCCGGGAAGCCGCCGGCTGGGCGGTCACCGAAGCCCTGGCGTCCGGCTGCCCAGTCGTCTGCGTGGACCGCGGCGGCCCGGCCGTCATCGTCGGACCCGAGGAAGGCGTCACGGTCCCGTGGCGCGGCGACGTCGTCGGCGAACTCGCCCGCGGCCTGTCCACCCTCACCGGCCGCATCACCCCCGTCGACCGCTGGGGCCCCGACCGCCTCCCGGAACTCCTCTCCGACTGGTACACCACCGCCCGCGTCGCCGCGGACTAGTCAGTCGCGGGCGGTCTTGCCGGGGAGGGCGAGCATCTGGTTGAGGGCGACCTTGGCGTAGTGCTCGGTGTCGGAATCGACCTTGATCGGGTTGACCACGTGGCCGGCGACGAGGTTCTCCAGCGCCCAGACGAAGTGCGGGAGGTCGATGCGGTTCATCGTGGCGCAGTAGCAGACCGCCTTGTCCAGGAACACGATGTTCTTGTCGGTGTGCTGCTTCGCGAGCCGCTGCACCAGGTTGAGCTCGGTGCCGACGGCCCACGACGTACCGGGCTCGGCCGTCTCGAGAGCCTTGATGATGTACTCCGTCGACCCGACCTGGTCGGCCTTCGTGACGACCTCGTGACGGCACTCGGGGTGGACGATCACGTTCACCCCGGGCACCCGCGAGCGGACGTCGTCGACCGACTCGGGGGTGAAGCGGCCGTGCACCGAGCAGTGCCCGCGCCACAGGATCATCTTCGCCGCCGCCACCTGCTCGCGAGTCAGCCCGCCGCCCGGCTTGTGCGGGTCGTACACCACGCAGTCGTCGAGCGACATGCCCAGCTGCAGTACGGCGGTGTTCCGGCCGAGGTGCTGGTCCGGGAGGAACAGCACCTTCTCGCCCTGCTCGAACGCCCAGTTCAGCGCGGTCTCCGCGTTGCTCGACGTACACACGACACCACCGTGGCGGCCGCAGAACGCCTTGATGTCGGCACTCGAGTTCATGTACGTGACCGGCACCGTCACGTCCGCGACGCCCGCGTCGGCGAGCGCGTCCCAGGCTGCCTCGACCTGCTGGATCCGGGCCATGTCGGCCATCGAGCAGCCGGCCGCGAGGTCCGGCAGGATCACGGTCTGCGCGTCGTTGGTGAGGATGTCGGCGGACTCGGCCATGAAGTGCACACCGCAGAACACGATGTACGGCGCGTCCGGCCGGGCGGCGGCGTCGCGGGCCAGCTTGAACGAGTCACCGGTGACGTCCGCGAACTGGATCACCTCGTCGCGCTGGTAGTGGTGCCCGAGCACGAACACCTGGTCACCGAGCGCCGCCTTCGCCTTCAGCGCCCGCTCCACCAGGTCCGGGTCGGACGCCGGCGGAAGCGCGCCCGGGCACTCGACACCGCGCTCGGAATGCGGGTCGGTGTTCTGCCCGAGGAACAGCAACGGAAGGGACTTCGAGCCGTCTGCGATCGTCGTCACGTCAGATATCGTGCCACGCCTGCCGCCGGACACCGCGTGGCACACGTCACTGCCCAGAGTGTGAAATCAGTACGCTGCAGCTGTGAAGACAACAGGGCGCCCGGACGCGGACCCAGCCGCCCGCGCTGACGCCCGTACGGCGGGCTTGGTGCTCGCCGCCGGGGCCGGGCGCCGGATGGGCACCCCCAAGGCGCTCATTCGTGACGCATCCGGCATCCCGTGGGTCGTCCGTACCGCTCGGATACTGACCGAGGCAGGCTGTACTCCGGTAGTGGTCGTTCTTGGAGCCGCCGCCGAAACAGTCCGCGCAGAGCTGTCCACCGAACCGGTCGAAATAGTCGAAGCAACCGACTGGCCCGAAGGCATGAGCGCCTCCCTCCGCACCGGCCCTGACCCGTGTCACCAGCGCTGGCAGCGTGGACGCGGTGGTTGTGGTGCCAGTGGATGTGCCTGGGCTGACGGTGGCGGCGGTCGAGCGAGTTGCTGCGGGAGCGGGACCTGCGGCGTTGGTACGGGCGACGTACGGCGGGATGCCGGGGCATCCGGTGGTCATCGGGCGGGCGCACTGGGGCGGCGTGATCGCGTCGGCGCGTGGTGACGAGGGGGCCCGCGCGTACCTCCGCGAGCACCGGGCGGACCAGGTGGAATGCGGCGACGTCGCGGACGGCGCCGACGTCGACACCACCGCGGACCTACCACCCGGCCACCACTGAGATTTCCGGAACATTTTCGCCGCCCAGCCGCGGATTGTTACCGGAAAGGGCAGCTTGTTACCGGAAAGGGCAGCCGACGGGTCGAGGGTTGGCATCCCGGCGAAGTAGGTGAATGCTGAAGAAGTGCGTGCCGTCGGTTCGGCGGGGGAGCTTGCCGGGTGTTTGCGGGCGACCGGGTACTTGGCCGGTGAAGGCCTTGCCACGGTCGGTTATCTCGCGCTCGCACTGCACCGCCCGCTCCTGCTCGAAGGCGAACCCGGTACCGGAAAGACCGCCCTCGCGGAGGCCCTCGCCGAGGCGCTCGGGATCGACCTGATCCGCCTGCAGTGCTACGAGGGCATCGACGCCTCGCAGGCGCTGTACGACTGGGACTTCCCGCGCCAGATCCTGCATCTGCGCACCGTCGAGGCGACCAGCTCCGAGGCGGCGGTCGAGGAGGTCGAGAAGAGCCTGTTCGACGAGCGCTTCCTCTTGTCCCGTCCGGTACTGCGAGCGCTCCGCGAGAGCCCCGCCGTACTGCTCGTCGACGAGATAGACCGCGCCGACGACGAGTTCGAGGCGTTCCTGCTCGAGGTGCTGTCGACGTACGAGGTGACGATTCCCGAGCTCGGCACGATCGCCGCCGACGTCCCGCCGATCGTCGTGCTCACCTCGAACCGGACCCGCGAGGTGCACGACGCGCTCAAACGCCGCTGCCTGTACCACTGGATCGACCACCCCGGACTGGCCCGCGAGATCGAGATCGTCCGCACGCGCCTGCCCGAGGTCTCCGCGCGCCTCGCCGAACAGGTCACCCGCTCCGTCCAGCGGATGCGCGACCTCGACCTGCTGAAGCCGCCCGGCGTCGCCGAGACCCTCGACTGGGCGCGCGCCCTCGACGCGCTCGGCACCGACGTACTCGACGTCGAGACCGCGGCGGCGACGC
Source organism: Kribbella aluminosa (assembly GCF_017876295.1). Lineage (NCBI taxonomy): Bacteria > Bacillati > Actinomycetota > Actinomycetes > Propionibacteriales > Kribbellaceae > Kribbella > Kribbella aluminosa. Next base: position 3,796,374 of record NZ_JAGINT010000002.1, read on the forward strand.
TCGGCGCCGTACTCAAGTACCGCGAGGACACCGACCGCGTCCGCGAATCCCTCGACCGCCTGCTGGCGAGCTGACCCCCGATGACCCACCACCCAACCCCACCCGACAACCACCCACCCACGCCCGACCACCCGACCCCCGCCAACACCCACCCGCCCACCGCGCCGGACGAGCCGGTGCCCTCCGGGGCGCGCCCGCCCACCGTGCCGGACGAGCCGGTGCGCTCCGGGGCGCACTCGCACACCGTGCCGGACGAGCCGGTGCGCTCCGGGGCGCGCCCGCACACTGTGCCGGATCTTGCGTTCGCGGGGTTTGCCGCTGCCCTCCGGTATGCGGGGCTTGCGGTGACGGCTGATCGGGTGCAGCTGTTCCTCCGAGCGGTGGCCGTCCTCGACGCGACCCTGACCGCCGACGTGTACTGGGCCGGCCGGGCCGCGCTCTGCAGTGGTCCCGACGACACCGCCCGGTACGACGAGGTGTTCGCGGCCTGGTTCACCGGCGACCGTGGCCGCGGTGCCGTCCCGAGCCGTACCCCGCAAGCCTCCGTCCAAGCCGCGCTCGACGCCTCGGACGCAGGCTCCGAGGACGAAGGCGACCACACCCTCAACGTCTCCGCCAGCACGGCGGAAGTCCTCCGCCATCGCGATGTCGCAGGATTGTCGGCAATCGACCGTGCCGAGCTCGCCCGCCTCTTCGGCACCTTGCACCCGCAGGTCCCGCTGCGCCGCGCGAACCGCCGCCGCCCGTCGCATCGCGGCGAGATCGACCCGCGCCGCACGCTCCGCGCCCAGCTCCGGCAGGTCGGCGAACCGGCCCGCGTCCACTACCGCCGTCGCGGCGTCCGCCCGCGCCGTGTCGTCGTACTGATCGACGTCTCCGGCTCGATGCGCCCGTACGCCGACAGCCTGCTCCGGCTCGCCCACGCGATGGTCCAGCAGGCGCCGCGGATTGTCGAAGTGTTCACAATCGGCACGCGATTGACCCGCGTGACCCCGGCGCTCCGCCACCGCGACCCCGAGTTCGCGCTGCGGGCAGCCGGGGACGTCGTACCGGACTGGTCGGGCGGAACCCGGCTGGGCGAGGTGCTGAAGGTCTTCCTCGACCGCTGGGGACAACGCGGTACCGCGCGGCGGGCCGTCGTCGTCGTGTGCAGCGACGGCTGGGAACGCGGCGACGCCGCGCTGCTCGGCGCGCAACTGCAACGCCTGGCGAGCCTCGCACACCGCGTGGTCTGGCTGAACCCGCACCGCGGCAAGCGCGGCTACGAACCGGTGCAGGCCGGGATCGTCGCCGTACTGCCGCACCTGGACGATCTCGTCGCCGGGCACAGCCTGGCCAGCTTCGCGGAACTACTGGAGGTGGTCGCCGATGCGTGACGTCCTCGATCGGTTGCTGACGTGGTGGAAAGCCGGCGAATCCGTTGCCGTCGGCACCGTTGTCGCGACGTTCCAGTCGGCGCCGCGGCCGCCGGGTGCGGTGATGCTGGTCGGTCCCGGGCTGGAGGTGGTCGGCAGTGTGTCGGGCGGCTGCGTCGAGGGCGCGGTGTACCAGCTCGGTGAGGAGATCCTGGAGTCCGGCGAGCCGGTGCTGCAGCGGTACGGCGTCAGCGACGAGTCGGCGTTCGCCGTCGGGCTGACGTGCGGCGGGATCATCGACGTGTTCGTCGAGAAGGTCGACCGTGCGACGTTCCCGGAACTGGCGGAGGTGGCGGCGGACATCGCCGAGGGCCGGCCGGTCGCGGTGGCGACCGTGGTGGCGCACCCGGATCCGGCGCGGATCGGCCGCCGGCTGATCGTCCGCCCGGACGGGCAGTTGGGGAGTACCGGCTCGGATCGTGTCGACGATGCGATTGTCGACGATGCACGCGGACTGCTGGCGAACGGCCGGACCGAGACGCTGGAGTACGGACCGGACGGGCAACGGCGTGGCGACGGGATGCGCGTCTTCGTCTCTTCGTACGCACCGGTGCCGCGTTTGCTGGTATTCGGTGCGATCGACTTCGCAGCTGCGGTTGCCCGGCTCGGCACGTTCCTGGGTTATCGGGTGACGGTCTGCGATGCGCGCGCGGTGTTCGCGACCGCGTCCCGGTTCCCCTTTGCCGACGAGGTGATCGTCGACTGGCCGCACCGGTACCTGTCCGACGAGGCCGCCGCCGGCCGGATCGACGACCGTACGGTGATCTGCGTACTGACGCACGACCCGAAGTTCGACGTACCGCTGCTGGAGGTCGCGCTGCGGTTGCCGCAGGTCGCCTACATCGGCGCGATGGGTTCGCGGCGGACCCACGACGATCGGCTGAAACGCTTACGGGAGGCGGGTTTGAGCGAGACCGAGGTCGCCCGGCTGGCGAGCCCGATCGGCCTCGACCTCGGTGCCCGCACCCCGGAGGAGACCGCGGTCAGCATCGCCGCCGAGATCATCGCCCAACGCTGGGGTGGCGCGGGGCAACGACTCTCGACCGCCGCGGGACCGATCCATCACTGAACGCCGGCACTTGAACCTTGTGGTCGAGAACACAACAGGAGCACGATCGAAAGTACGGCGAGTACTGACATCTGGAGGCGGGGCGATGACCCGGATCACGGTCAAGGTCGACGGAAGCAGCTTCACGGACGACGTGGAGCCGCGCACGTTGCTGGTGCATTATCTGCGCGAGCAACTGGGGAAGACGGGCACCGTGGTCGGTTGCGACACCAGCAACTGCGGCGCCTGCACCGTGCACCTGGACGGGCGCAGCGTGAAGTCGTGCTCGCTGCTCGCGGTCCAGGCCGACGGTCACGAGATCACCACGATCGAAGGGCTCGCGACCAACGGCCGGCTGCATCCGATGCAGCAGGCCTTCCACGAGAACCACGCCCTGCAGTGCGGCTACTGCACCCCGGGGATGATCATGCAGTCCCTCGATCTGATTGCCGACAATCCGAATGCCGACGATGAACAGATCCGGCTCGGCCTCGAAGGCAACCTCTGCCGCTGCACCGGCTACCAGAACATCGTGAAAGCAGTACGCGCCTACGCGGCGGCCGCCGCGGGTGAGCCGGGCGCCGCGGGTGAGCCGGCCGCGGCTGGAGGTGTGCAATGACCACCACCGAGGAACGCCCCGCAACCGAGGTCGGGAAGGCGCGGCTCCGTAAGGAGGACGCCCGGCTGATCACCGGCCGGACCCGCTGGACCGACAACATCGTGCTGCCCGGCCTGCAGCACCTCGCGATGGTTCGCAGCCCCTTCGCCCACGCCCGGATCACCTCGATCGACACCAGCGCCGCCAAGGCCGCGTCCGGCGTCGTCACCGTGATCACCGGCGCCGACATCGCCGAGGAACAAGGCGCCCTGCCGAACGCCTGGGCCGTCGTACCCGACCAGAAGGCCCCGCCGCACCCGTCGATGGCGGTCGACCGGGTCGCGTTCGCCGGCGAGATCGTCGCGATGGTCGTGGCCCGGACGGCAGCCGAGGCGAACGACGCCGCCGACCTGGTGGACGTCGACTACGAAGAACTCGAACCCGCCCTCGAACTCAAGGCCGCGGCCCGCGACGAGGTGCTCGCGCATCCGGATCTCGGGACGAACGTGTCCGCGGTCTGGTCGTACGACTCGGCCGAGTCCGGCACCGGAGGCGACGTCGAGGCGGCGATCGCTGCGGCCCGCGACGGCGGCATCCTGATCGAGCAGGAGTACCGCCAGCAGCGGCTGATCCCGGCGTTCATGGAGCCACGGTCGATTGTCGTCGATCCGACGACCGAACAGATGACAGTCTGGTCGTCGACGCAGGTGCCGCACTTCGTGAAGATCTTCATCGCGCTCGTGCTCGGCATCCCGGAGCACAAGATCCGGGTGATCGCGCCCGACGTCGGCGGCGGCTTCGGCGGCAAGCTCCAGTTCACGCCGGAGGAAGTACTTACGGTGCTCGCGGCCCGGCGTACCGGAAAGCCCTGCAAATACACCGAAACCAGGTCCGAGTCGTTGATGGCCGCGCACCACGGCCGCGACCAGTGGCAGCAGCTGACCCTCGCCGCGACAGCCGAAGGTACCGTCACCGGGCTGAAGGTCGAGCTGACCGCCGACATGGGCGCGTACCTCGGCCTGGTCACGTCGGCGATCCCGTTGCTCGGCGCGTTCATGTACAACGGGATCTACAAGTTCCCGGCGTACCACCTCGGCATCACCAACGTGTTCACGAACAAGACCTGGACCGACGCGTACCGTGGCGCCGGACGGCCCGAGGCGACGTACGCGATCGAACGCCTGATGGACGAGCTCGCCGCCCGGGTCGGCGTCGACGCGCTGGAGATCCGCGAGCGGAACTGGATCAAGCACGAGGAGTTCCCGTTCTCGACGGTCTCCGGGCTGCGCTACGACTCCGGCAACTACGAGGCCGCGACCGCGAAGGCACGCGAGCTGTTCCGGTACGACGACCTGCGCAAGGAGCAGGCGCAACGCCGGGCGTCCGGCGACCCGGTGCAGCTCGGCATCGGCGTGTCGACGTTCACCGAGATGTGCGGGCTGGCGCCGTCGCGCTGGCTCGGGTCGATGGGGTACGTCGGCGGCGGCTGGGAGCACGCGTCGATCCGGATGCTGCCCACCGGGAAGGTCGAGGTGGTGACCGGGACCAGCCCGCACGGGCAGGGGCACGAGACCGCCTGGAGCCAGCTCGTCGCGGACCGGCTGGGCGTCGCGTTCGAGGACGTCGAAGTACTGCACGGTGACACGCAGGTCGCCGTCCGCGGACTGGACACGTACGGATCACGGTCGCTGGCCGTCGGCGGGATGGCCGTGCTGGCCGCGGCGGACAAGGTGATCGAGAAGGCGAAGCCGATCGCGGCACAGCTGCTGGAGGCGAACGCCGACGACCTCGAGTTCTCGGCCGGGCGGTACGGCGTGCGCGGGACGGACGCCGGGATGACGCTGGCGGAGCTGGCGTTCGCGGTGTTCCAGGGGCACAAGCTGGACGGTGCCGGCGACGGGTCGCTGGACGCGGACGCGACGCTCGACCCGGACGACTTCTCGTTCCCGCACGGCACGCATCTGTGCGCGGTCGAGGTCGACACCGAGACCGGGGCGACGAAGCTGCGCTCGTACGTGTGCGTGGACGACGTCGGCGTGGTGGTGAACCCGTTGATCGTCGAGGGCCAGGTGCACGGCGGTCTCGCGCAGGGGATCGCGCAGGCGCTCTACGAGGAGGCGATACACGACGACGCCGGGACGCTGATCACCGGGTCGTTCGACCAGTACACGTTGCCGGCGGCACCTGATCTGCCCACGTTCGAGACCGCGCGGACCGAGACGCCGGCGACCACCAACCAGCTCGGCGTGAAGGGGGTCGGCGAGGCCGGCACGATCGCGTCCACGCCGGCTGTCGTCAATGCGATTGTCGACGCTCTACGACCGCTCGGGGTCACCGACGTGCAGATGCCGTGTACGCCGTACCGGGTGTGGAAGGCGATCCAGGCGGGCGCCCAGGCGAAGGAGACACGCTCATGATCCCGGTGGCGTTCGACTACTACGCGCCCACGACGGTCGACGAGGCGCTGGCGCTGCTGCGCGAGCACTCCGACGCGAAGGTGCTCGCCGGCGGGCAGAGCCTGATGCCGGCACTCCGGCTGCGGCTCGCAGCGCCCGAGACGATTGTCGACATTGGGAAGGTCGACAATCTGCGCGGGGTCCGCGACGACGGCGACGCGCTGGTGATCGGGGCGATGACCCCGCACAGCACGGTGCAGTCCGATCCGCTGGTGCTCGAACACGCCACGCTGATCTCGTTGGCCACGGCAACGGTCGGCGATCCGCAGATCCGGCACCGCGGGACGTTCGGCGGGTCGCTGGCGCACGCGGATCCGGCGGCCGACCTGCCGGCGGTCGCGGTGGCGCTGGACGCGTCGTTCGAGATCGCGGGCCCGGGCGGGCGGCGTACCGTGCCGGCGTCGGAGTTCTTCCAGGGCGTGTTCAGTACCGCGCTCGCCGAGGACGAGCTGCTGGTCGAGGTGCGGGTGCCGAAGTACACGGGCTGGGGCGCGCACTACGAGAAGTTCAACCGGGTCGCGCAGGGCTGGTCGATCGTGTCGGTCGCGGCGGCGGTCCGGCTGGACGGCGACCGGATCGCGGAGGCGCGGGTCGGGCTCGGCAACATGGGCTCGACACCGGTACGGGCGACCGCGGTCGAGGCTGCTCTGGTGGGGCAGCCCGCGACGGCCGACGCGGTACGGGCGGCGGCGGCGCGGGCCGCGGACGGGACGTCGCCGGTGAGCGACAGCAACGGCGACGCGGACTACCGCCGGCATCTCGCGACGGTACTCACCCGGCGCGCGGTCCTGGCAGCGGCGGGTACGGCGTGAAGCTCGAGCACAAGTTCGTCGTACCCGCGCCCGTGGAAGAGACGTGGGCCGCGTTCAACGACCTCGAACGGGTGGTGCCGTGTTTCCCCGGCGCCACCCTGGCGTCGTACGAAGGCGACGACTTCACCGGCGCATGCAAGGTGAAGCTCGGCCCGGTGTCACTGCAGTACACCGGCACCGGCACCTTCGTCGAGCGCGACGGGGCGACTCACCGAGCAGTGATCGAAGCCAAAGGCAAGGACCGCCGCGGCAACGGCACCGCCGCCGCCCGCGTCACGGCCAACCTCACCGCCACCTCCGACACCACCACCGAGGTAACGGTCGACACCGACCTGACCATCACCGGCCGCCCCGCCCAATTCGGCCGCGGCCTCATCCTGGACGTCTCCAACAAACTCCTGGACCAGTTCACGACCTGCCTGACGACGAAGCTGAACACGACCCCCGAACCCGGCCTCGATCCGCCCGACAGCGCGCCGCCCGGCTCCTTGGGCGGATCGGCCGCGGCTGGCTCCTTGAGCGAATCCTCGGCCGGCTCGGCCGATTCCGGCTCCTCGAGCGAGTCGTCCGTCGGCTCCTCGGGCGGATCGTCTGTTGGCTCGGATGGCTCTGCTGCCTCCGAGGAGGAGGCGGCGGTGCTGGATCTCGGGAGCGCGCTGCTGCCGATGCTCGCCCGGCGGGCAGCGCCGTACCTGATCGGCGCCGTACTAGCGCTGATCGTGCGCCGGCTGTTCCGCCGCTGACGGATCGAAGTACAGCTCGCCGGCGTAGACCGCGGGCAGCAGCGGCCGATGCCCGGCGATCACCGTCAGCTCGGCGGCCTCGGCCGACGTGCACCAGCGGCTCTCGCTCACCTCCGCGGACGTGCCCGCCGTACCGCCGACGGCTTCCGCGCGGAACACCATGCCGACGATCTGCACGCGGTTGCCGTCGGGATAGACCACGACCACGTCCGGGTTCGAGTACACGCCGACCAGCCCGGTGACGCGGACCTCCAGCCCGGTCTCCTCGAACGTCTCCCGCTCGGCCGCCTCCGCCGGACGCTCGCCCGGCTCGATCGCACCGCCCGGCAGGCACCACTCGCCGTTGTCCGTACGCCGCGTCAGCAGCAGCCGCCCGCCGTCCAGCACTGCCGCGGCCGCCCCGACGCGCAGCCGCGCGGTCGCGCCGATCCGTTCGCCGTACTCGTGCCGCGTGTACCCCGGCACCCGAGGTGTCTCGTCAACCATCGCGCAACCCCGCTCGGCACGCTCGATCCGCGAGCCGCGTCGTCTCCGGCAAACGGTACGCGGGAGCGAGCCGCAACACGTGCGCCACCGCCGTCGCCAGCGTCACCCGGTGCCCGACGGACACGTACACCGGCTTCACCCCGTCCTGCGTACGGACCGCCGCACCAACCACCTCATCGCCGTCCACCAGGTCAGCCGTCGTACCGCGCTCGTGCCCGAGCTCCTGATGCGTTCCCACGTACGTCGTTTTCGCCACCCCGATCGAAGGAATCCCGGTCAGCACGCCGAGATGACAGGCCAGCCCGAACCGCCGCGGATGCGCGAGCCCCTGCCCGTCACACACCAGCAACCCGGGCCGAACCGTCAGCCTCTCCAACCCGGTCAGCAGCGACGGGATCTCACGAAACGCGAACAGCCCCGGTATATAAGGAAAGGTCGTCTCGCCAAGCACCACCGCGCGATCGACCTCGCCGAGCGTCGCGGCGTCCAGCACCACGACCGCAGCCGCCAGCCGATCCCGGTCGTACGCCACGTCCAGGCCCGCGACGTACCGCGCCGGCGCACCGACGTCCGCGACCTCGACCAGCCCGCGCAGCTCTTCCTGTACTGCGATCGCCTCCGCGGCAGTCGTCGGCCACTCGACCATCACGCGTCCGGCGTCGGCGGACCGCCCGGCGGCCATTCGACGAGCTCGAGCCGATAGCCGTCCGGGTCGACGAGCCACGCCGTCTTCGGCCCGTCCGGCCCGTGCACCACTGGCTCACCAGGAGCCAGCCCGGCCTCGGTCAGCCGGTCCACGGCGGCGCTCAGCGACTCGACCTCGATCGCGAAGTGCTCGAACCCGCGAACCTCCACCGGTCCGTCGGCAGGGCGATGGACGAGTTCGAGGGACACCGACGTCTCGCCGGGCAGCCGCAGCCAGACCAGGCTCGACCCGTCGTCGAACGGGACCTTGCCGAGGTCGACGTACCCGACCGTGGTGTAGAAGGCGAGCGACCGCTCCAGGTCACTCACCCGCAGGGCGAACAGGATCGACTTCATGCTGACGATCTAACCGTGTACCGGTACCGAACGACGGGTAGTCCCCTGGCGTCGCGGCGGATTCGCGGTGTGCTCAGGCGGGCGAAGGCATCTACGTATACGACTACGTCCTGTTCTTACGTCCCGGCGATGGACGGGCGGTCCGGCGGGCGGGTGGAGTGGGGGAGGATGTGCGCATGCGGATTCTGATTGCGCCGGACAAGTTCGCGGGAACGCTGACGGCCGTGGAGGCTGCGGCGGCGATCGAGGAAGGCTGGCGGCGGCGCGACCCGGGCGCCGAGGTACTGCTGGCGCCGATGGCGGACGGCGGCCCCGGGTTCATCGACGTACTGTCGGCGGTCGTGGACGGGAAGCTGCTGTCCGTCACCGTTCGCGGACCGCTCGGCGAGGAGACGCCGGCGACGGTGCTGCTCGCGGGGGAGACGGCGTACGTCGAGACCGCGCAGGCGTGCGGTCTGCACCTGGTGGAGCCGAAGAGCCGGCGCCCCGAGGATGCGAGCACGTACGGCGTCGGGCAGCTGATCACAGCAGCCGTGGACGCCGGCGCCAGGCGGATCATCCTCGGCCTGGGAGGTTCGGGGACGAACGACGCCGGAGCAGGCCTGCTTGCCGCGCTCGGTGCAACCGCGACCGCCCGACTGGACAGCTCAGAGCCGGCGGACGGCGCGGGGCCGGCGGACGGCGCGTGGCCGGCGGGAGGCGCGGGGCCGGCGGGCGGCGCGGGTGCTGCGAGTGGTGGGCGGTTGGATGGTGGGGCTGCGGGGCTGGCTGGGTTGGAGGCGGTGGATCTGAGGCCCGCTCGGGAGCGGGTCGCGGGGGTCGAGTTCGTCGCAGCCAGTGATGTCGAGAACCCGATGCTCGGGCTGCGCGGCGCGACGAACGTGTTCGGCACCCAGAAGGGGATCCCGGACGAGCGGAAGCCGGAGGTCGACGGCTGGCTGACGCGTTTCGCCGAGCTGGCCGACCGGAAGACCGCGGACCAGAAGGGGGCCGGCGCCGCGGGCGGGCTCGGGTACGCGCTGCTGCTCCTCGGGGCCGAACGCGTCTCCGGTATCGACCTGGTCGCCGAGCTGACCGGGCTGAAGCGCAAGGCCTCGCAGGTCGACCTGGTGATCAGCGGTGAGGGCGCGTTCGACTTCCAGTCCCGCGACGGCAAGGTGATCGCCGGCGTCGCGAAGATCGCGAACGACGCGATGCGCCCGTGCGTCGTACTCGCCGGAAAGGTGCTGATCGGGTCCCGCGAGATGCGCGCGATGGGGGTCGAGTCCGCGTACGCGCTGGTCGACACGGTGGGTGAGGAGCAGGCCTTCGCGGACCCGCATGGCTCGCTCGCCGCGGTCGCCGAACGGGTCGCCCGGACCTGGGCCCGCTGACCGAGCGTGACGACCGGGCCGCGGGTGGAGTGATCAGCCCGCGACCGGGTTGGTTGATCCGTGAAAATGGTGTGCGACCATGGGAATGAGCGCGGGACGGCGGCTGTTGTCCTGTGTTGACAAGAGACTTCCGTGCCGACGGAGTTCGTGCGTAGGCACTTGAGTAGATGACTGGAGTCAGGGATGACTGAAGCGCAGACCGAGCAGGCTGAGCAGGCAGCGGCCACGGGTGTTCTCCTCAGCGACGGAGCCGCCTCGAAGGTGAAGGCGCTGCTCGACCAGGAAGGCCGCGACGATCTCGCGCTGCGGGTCGCCGTGCAGCCGGGTGGTTGTTCCGGGCTTCGGTACCAGCTGTTCTTCGACGAGCGGCAGCTCGACGGTGACGTGCTGGCCGACTTCGGTGGTGTGAGCGTCGTCACCGACCGGATGAGCGCGCCGTACCTGAAGGGTGCGACGATCGACTTCGTCGACACCATCGAGAAGCAGGGCTTCACGATCGACAACCCGAACGCGACCGGCTCCTGCGCCTGCGGGGACTCGTTCAACTGAGCCTCAGCTGAGGAATTGCTGAACCGAAAAACCCCTGGTCACCCACGCGTGATCAGGGGTTTTGCCATGCCCGGACTTCGGTAGCGACCGTGCCGATGTGTAAGCCAACGCTTGTTGGGTACCGATGGCCGTGTGTGGGACTACATAACTGAGCGTCATTCACAATTGCTCTATCAGAGCTACCAGCACCTGAGTCTGGTCATCCAGTGCGTACTGCTGGCCACCGTGATCGCGGTCGGTCTGGCGGTCGTCGTGCATCGCACTCCGCGGGTCGCGTCGCTGGCCGGCGCAGTCAGCGCGGTCGGTCTGACCATCCCGTCGTTCGCGCTGCTCGGGCTGATGATCCCGGTGGCCGGGATCGGTACCGCGACCTCGGTGATCGCGGTCACCTTCTACGCCTGCCTGCCGATCCTGCGGAACGCCGTCGTCGGCCTGGCCGGCGTCGACACGACGCTGATCGAGTCGGCGCGCGGGATGGGGATGGGCGCGATCCGGACACTGCTCCGGATCGAACTACCACTGGCCTGGCCGGTGATCCTGGCCGGCGTCCGGGTCTCGGCCCAGATGTCGATGGGGATCGCGGCCATCGCAGCGTACGTGCTCGGCCCCGGCCTGGGCAGTTTCATCTTCACCGGTCTCACCCAGATCGGTGGCAAGAACGCCCTGAACTCCGCGCTGGTCGGCACGATCGGCGTCGTCCTGCTCGCTCTGATCCTGGACGCCATGCTGCTGCTCGTCGGCCGCCTGACCACCTCGAGGGGTATCCGTGCCTGAAACCGAACCTGAAGTCAGCGGCGTCGACATCGAGTTGACCGATGTCGTCAAGCGGTACCCGGGGCAGAAGAAGCCCGCCGTCGAGGGGCTGTCGCTGCACATCCCGGCCGGCGAGATCGTGATGTTCGTCGGCCCGTCCGGTTGCGGCAAGACCACCTCGCTGAAGATGATCAACCGGCTGATCGAGCCGACCTCCGGCAGAATCCGGATCGGCGGCGAGGACGTCGGCAAGCAGAACGACGACGACCTGCGGCGCCGGATCGGGTACGTGATCCAGGGCGGCAGCCTGTTCCCACACATGACCGTGACCCAGAACATCGCACTCGTCCCGGGCCTGCTCGGCTGGGACAAACGCCGTACGGCGGAACGCGTGGACGAACTGCTCGAACTGGTCGGCCTGGACCCGGACCGGTACCGGGGCCGCTACCCGCGGGAGCTGTCCGGCGGTCAGCAGCAGCGGGTCGGCGTGGCCCGCGGGCTCGCCGCCGATCCGCCGGTGATCCTGATGGACGAGCCGTTCGGCGCGGTCGACCCGATCACCCGGCAGCGGCTGCAGGACGAACTGCTCAGCATCCAGGAGGAGCTGCGCAAGACGATCGTTTGCGTCACCCACGACTTCGACGAGGCGGTCAAGCTCGGTGACCGGATCCTGATCCTCACCGAGGGCGCGAACATCGCGCAGTACGACACCCCGGAGGAGATCCTGGCGAACCCGGCCAACCGGTTCGTCGCGGACTTCGTCGGCGCGGGTGCCGCGCTCAAGCAGCTGACCCTGAGCCGGGTCAGCGAGATCGAGCTCAACCAGCCGACGGTCGCGGAGATCGGCGACCCGGCCCCCGAGGTACTGCGGGCCGCGAAGGCGGCGGGCGACGACTGTGTCGTCGTACTGGACCGCCGCCGGCGCCCGATCGACTGGATGTGGACATCCGACTTGTCGGACGTCGACAATGTGCCGGCGCCGCACGAGGACACCGACCTGGTCACGATCGACCGGCGCGCGACGCTGAACGACGCACTCGACACGATGCTGATGTCCAGCCACGGCAGCGCGGTCGTCACCGGCCGCCGCGACGAGTACCTCGGCGTCGTCGACTTCCAGGCCGTCCTCGCCCGGATCCAGGACGGCAACGGCCAGCCGGAGGCGGAGGTCGCACAATGACAGCTTTGGATCCGGGACCGGACCTGCAGCAGAAGGAGACTCTCGCCGACGCGAAGGCGACCGCGGCCGGACTCGCGACCAGGCGGGCCCGGCGGCCGTCGTGGGGCACGCTGATCGGGCAGCCGCTGTTCGTCGCGATCGTCGTCGGAGCCTGGGTGATCTGGCGTTCGCAGGCCGAGCTCGACTCGATCGAGCAACGGCAGCTGGAGTGGAAACTCGTAGGACAGTTGACAATCCAACACCTGAAGCTGACCGCGGTCGCCACGGTCATCGTGCTGCTGATCGCCGTACCGCTCGGCATCATGCTGACCCGGCCGCGGTCCCGCAAGGCCGCGCCGGTCGTGGTCGCGGTGGCGAACGCCGGCCAGGCCGCGCCGGTGATCGGCCTGATCGTGCTGCTCGCGATCTGGCTCGGGTTCGGCTTCTGGACCGCGATCGTGGCGCTCTGCCTGTACGCGATCCTGCCGGTACTGCGGAACACGATCGTCGGCCTGCAAGGCGTCGACCGGACACTCGTCGAGGCCGGGCGGGGGATGGGGATGTCGAGCCTCGCCGTCCTCGGCCGGATCGAGCTGCCGCTCGCCGTACCGGTGATCATGGCCGGCATCCGTACCGCGCTGGTGCTGGTCGTCGGTACGGCGACGCTCGCGACGTTCATCGACGCCGGGGGACTGGGCAGCCTGATCACCACCGGCATCCGGCTGCTGCGGTACCCGGTCCTGATCAGCGGCGCGCTGCTGGTCGGGGCACTCGCGCTGCTGATCGACTGGGCGGGCCGTGTCCTGGAAGAAGTGACCCGACCGAGAGGGCTCGGATGAAGCGGCTGGTGGCGGCAGCGTCCGCCCTCCTCCTCGTCGTACTGTCCGGGTGTGGCCTCGGCACCAGCGGCGGCTTCGTACCTTCCGGGACGCTCCAAGGCGACTTGCGATCGGTGAAGAACCTCGACGGCCTGTCGATCGGGATCGGGTCGAAGAGCTTCCAGGAACAGCTGATCCTCGGCAAGATCGCCGCGATCCTGATGCGCGCGGCCGGCGCGAACGTCCAGGACCTGACCAACATGCCCGGCAGCGACACGTCCCGGCAGGCGATGATCCAGGGCCAGATCCAGATGGCCTGGGAGTACACCGGCACGGCGTGGATCTCGTACCTGGGCCACGACACCGGCATCCCGGACAAGCAGGAGCAGTACGACGCGGTCGCGAAGGAGGACGCGGAGAGGTACGGGCTGATCTGGCTGAAGCCCGCTCCGATGAACAACAGCTACGGCTTCGCGATGACCCGGAAGGAGTCGGACCGGCTGCACATCACCAAGCTGTCGCAGGTCCAGTCGTTGCCGGTGAAGGACCGTACGTTCTGCGTCGAGTCAGAGTTCGCGAACCGGAACGACGGGTTCGAGCCGATGCTGAAGCACTACGGGATCCCGATGGGCAGCGGCGTACCGCGGAACAACATCCGGACCCTGGACACCGGCGCCGTGTACGCCGCGACGAGTCACGGGGACTGCCGGTTCGGGGAGATCTTCACCACCGACGGCCGGATCAAGTCGCTCGACCTGGTGGTGCTGCAGGACGACAAGAAGTACTTCCCGGCGTACAACGTGGCGCCGGTGGTCAGCAAGAAGGTGCTGGACAAGTACCCGCAGCTGCGAGACCTGTTCCAGCCGGTGTCGGACAAGCTGACCGATCCGGTGCTGATCGACCTGAACGCCCAGGTCGACGTCGAGGGGCGCGAGCCGGCCGACGTCGCCATGGACTGGCTGGTCAAGGAAGGCTTCATCAGCCGCGACTGATGGCATCGCCCGGCCCTGATCAACCAAACTCGGAGAACAGCGCCGGCCGCTGCCGTAGGACAGCCCCGTCCGCTGCCCGAAGAAGGGCGGCAGCCGGGGCTGTTGCATGTGGGTTTGAGTGCTTGTGGTTCACGAATGCACATGGTTAACCTTCGGATTGTCAACAAAACTACGACTCGACTCTCGTGGGGCGTGTGGGTTGCGTGTGGGGTGGGCACTCGGGTGGGGCCGTATGACGACAGGAGGAAATCGTGGACGCCGACACCCCGCCGCCAGTGGAGCCGCAGGATCGTCCGCCCGTGAGCACGCCCGGTAACCCGGCGGGCACTACGTCCAGGCCGCCGACCGAACAGGAGCAGCCCCCAGGAGTACTGAAGAAGGCGATCGCCGCCTCGGCGATCGGTAATGCGACGGAGTGGTTCGACTACGGCATCTACGCGTACGGCGTGACCTACATCTCGGCCGCGATCTTCCCCGGCGACACCCAGAGCCAGACCCTGCTGGCACTGATGACGTTCGCCGTGTCGTTCCTGGTCCGCCCGCTCGGCGGCCTGGTCTGGGGCCCGCTCGGCGACCGGCTCGGCCGCAAGCACGTGCTGGCGATCACGATCCTGATGATGTCCGGCGCGACCCTGTGCGCCGGACTCGTCCCGTCGTTCCACACCATCGGGTACTGGGCTCCGGTGCTGCTGGTACTGCTGCGCATGGTCCAGGGCTTCTCGACCGGTGGCGAGTACGGCGGCGCCGCGACCTTCATGGCGGAGTACGCGCCGAGCCGCAAGCGAGGGTTCCTCGGCAGCTTCCTGGAGTTCGGCACGCTGTCCGGGTTCTCGCTCGGTGCGCTGCTGATGCTGGGCTTCTCGCTGGTACTCGGCGACGAGAAGATGCACGCGTGGGGCTGGCGGTTGCCGTTCCTCGTGGCCGCACCGCTCGGTCTGGTCGGCGTCTACCTGCGGTCCCGGCTCGAGGACACGCCGGTCTTCCGCGAGCTCGAGGCGAAGGGCCAGAAGGAAGAGGCGACCGCGACCCAGTTCCGCGACCTGCTCTCCGGCTACTGGCGGCCGATCCTGCGCCTCGGCGGCATGGTGATCGCGCTGAACGTCGTGAACTACACCCTGCTCACCTACATGCCGACGTACCTCGAGAAACAGATCGGCCTCAGTGCGGACAAGTCGCTGATCGTGCCGATCGTCGGAATGTTGACAATGATGGTGTTCGTCCCGTTCGCCGGGCGTGCCTCGGACCGGATCGGGCGAAAACCGTTGTGGTGGGCGTCGTTGGCCGGGCTGTTCGTGTTCGGCGTACCGATGTTCCTGCTGATGGGCACGAACCTGGTCGGCGCGATCGTCGGCTTCGCGGTGCTCGGCCTGCTCTACGTACCGCAGCTCGCGACGATCTCCGCGACCTTCCCGGCGATGTTCCCGACGCACGTCCGGTACGCCGGCTTCGCGATCGCGTACAACGTGTCGACGTCGCTGTTCGGCGGTACGGCGCCCGCGGTCAACGACTGGCTGACGGCGAAGACCGGTGACTCGCTGGTCCCGGCGTACTACATGATGGCGGCCTGTGTGATCGGTGCGCTCGCGCTGGTGAAGGTGCCGGAGACGTCCCGCTGCCCGATCAACGGCACCGAGATCCCGGGCACCGACCTGGCCCCGCCACCGGTGGCCCTCGAGCCGGCTCACGCGAAGGCCTGACAGCAGTCCGGCCCGCCTCTCCGGAAACAACTCGTCGCATACTGCGAGGTTGTTTCCGGAACGGCGGGCCGACCGCTTTCGGCGGGTCAGTCGAGGACGGCGGAGACGGCGTCCGACCAGAGGCCGGCGGCCTCGTCGACCTCGTCGGGGGACACGACCAGCGCCGGGATGAACCGTACGACCTGGCCCCAGGCGCCGCAGGTGAGCAGCAGCAGTCCGCGGCGGGCGGCCTCCTGCTGTACGGCGGTAGCCGTCGCGGCGTCGGGCTTGCCGTCCGCGTCCCGGAACTCGTTGCCGATCATGAGGCCGAGTCCGCGAACGTCGGTGATCTCCTCGTGCTTGTCCGCGACCAGTTGCAGCGCCTGCTTCAGCTGTGCGCCGCGGTCGGCCGAGTTCTGGACGAGCCCTTCGTCCCGGATCACGTCGAGGGTCGCGACGGCCGCCGCGCACGCGACCGCGTTCGCGCCGTACGTACCGCCCTGCGAACCCGGCCAGGCCTTCTCCATCAGCTCGGACGGCGCGGCGATTCCGGACAGCGGGAAGCCGGACGCCAGCCCCTTCGCGGTGACGAGTACGTCCGGGTGCGAGCCGAAGTGGTCGCCGCCCCAGAACTTCCCGGTCCGCCCGAAGCCTGTCTGTACTTCGTCCACCACGAGCAGGATTCCGTGCGCGTCGGCGCGGTCGCGGAGCCCGGCGAAGAACTCCTCGTTCGCGGGGACATAGCCACCTTCGCCGAGCACGGGCTCGACGAAGAACGCCGCGGTGTCGGCCGGCGCGCTCAATGTCTGCAGGACGTAGTCGAGCTGCTTCAGCGCGAACTCCGTTGCCTGCTCGACCGGCCAGCCGAAGTGGCCCGGGTCCGGGAACGGCGACACGTGGACGCCCGCCATCAGCGGGCTGAACCCGGAGCGGAACTTGGTGCCGGACGTCGTCATCGACGCCGCGGCGACGGTCCGGCCGTGGAAGCCGCCGTGGAACACGATCACGTTCGGCCGGCCGGTCGCCTGCCGGGTGAGGCGCAGGGCCGCCTCGATCGCCTCGCTGCCGGAGTTCGCGAAGAACATCCGGTCGAGGTGCCGGGGGAGTACCTCGCCGAGCCGGTCGACCAGCGTCAGCAGCGGCCGGTGCATGACGGTCGTGTACTGCGCGTGGATGATCCGGCCGACCTGCTCCTGGGCGGCCGCGACCACGCGCGGATGGGAGTGCCCGGTCGACGTGACACCGATACCGGCGGTGAAGTCCAGGTACCGGCGGTCGTCCTCGTCGAACAGTTGAACGCCCGTACCGCGGGCGGCGATCACGCCGGTCGCCTGTTTCAGGATCTGCGAGAGCTCGGCCACGGACTTCCCTCCACGCGCCAGATGGTAGATTGTTGACAATCCTACCTCAGCTGTTCAGGCCGGTGAAGGGGTGCAGATGGACGAGTTCACAGTGGTCCAGGCCGTCGAGAAGCGGCTGTTCGTCGACGGGAAATGGGTCGACGCGACCGGCGGTACGACGTTCGACGTCGTCGATCCGTCCACCGGCGAGGTGCTCTGCGCGGTCGCCGACGCATCGCCGGCCGACGGTCGCGCCGCGCTCGACGCAGCGGTCACCGCGCAGCCGGACTTCGCCCGTACGTCACCACGCGAACGGTCCGACCTGCTGATGACGGCGTACCGGCTGCTGATGGAGCGGGTCGACGAGCTGGCGCTGCTGATGACGCTCGAGATGGGCAAACCGCTGGCGGAGGCGCGCGGCGAGATCGCGTACGCGGCCGAGTTCTTCCGGCACTTCTCCGGCGAGGCGCTGCGGATCGACGGCGGGTACCAGACGGCGCCGGCCGGCAACGCCCGGTTCCTGGTCACCAAGCAGCCGGTCGGCCCGTGCCTGCTGATCACGCCGTGGAACTTCCCTATGGCGATGGGCACCCGCAAACTCGGCCCCGCGATCGCGGCCGGCTGCACGAGTGTCATCAAGCCCGCGCACCAGACGCCGCTGTCGATGCTCGCCCTGATGGGGATCCTGGCCGAGGCCGGCCTTCCGGCGGGCGTGGTCAACTGCGTCACCGCGATGGACGCCGGCGGCGTGATGGAGCCGCTGATCAGGTCCGGGCTGGCGCGGAAGCTGTCGTTCACCGGCTCGACGCGGGTCGGCCGGATCCTGCTGGAGCAGTGCGCGGAGAAGGTACTGCGGACCTCGCTCGAGCTCGGCGGCAACGCGCCGTTCATCGTGTTCGAGGACGCGGACCTGGACGAGGCGGTCAGCGGCGCGATCGCGGCGAAGATGCGGAACATGGGTGAGGCCTGTACCGCGGCCAATCGTCTTTTTGTCCACAATACGGTGATCGACGATTTCGGCCGCCGGCTCGCGGAGCGGATGGGCGCGCTGACCGTCGGACGCGGTACCGAGCCGGACGTGAACGTCGGCCCGCTGATCGACGAGGCAGGCCGCGAGAAGGTGCGCGCCCTGGTCGCGGACGCGGTCGATCGCGGCGCGACCGTGCTCACCGGCGGAGAAGTTGCCGCGGGCAACGGGTACTTCTATCCGCCGACGGTGCTCACCGGCGTACCGCGGGAGGCGGCGATGGCGGACCAGGAGATCTTCGGGCCGGTCGCGCCGCTGACCCCGTTCAGCACCGAGGACGAGGTGGTGCGCGCCGCCAACGACACGGAGTACGGGCTGGTCGCCTACGTGTTCACGAACGACCTGCGGCGGGCGCTCCGGGTGGCCGAGGCGATCGAGACCGGGATGGTCGGGCTCAACCAGGGCGTGGTGTCGAACCCCGCCGCACCGTTCGGCGGGGTCAAGCAGTCCGGCCTCGGCCGCGAGGGCGGTGCGATCGGGATCGACGAGTTCCTGGAGACCAAGTACATCGGCATCGCGGTCGGCAACTGAGCCGCCGCCCCTGAGCCCCGACCCCGGTCAGTTGGTCTTCTTCTTGTTGACGAGGCGCTCGATGGCATCCTCCATGTGTTCCGACAGCAGCTCCTCGGTCCTCTCGATCTCGCAGTCCCGGATCGCCGCCGCGATCCGGCGGTGCTCGAGGTAGCGGTTGTCGGCGGCGGCGTACGTCGCCTCCAGCGCGTGGATGCACATCCGGGTCTCGATGATCTGGGTCCGGTGCATCCGCACCAGCCGCGGGCTGCCGGACGCCCGGACCAGGAACTCGTGGAACTGGATGTCGATCTCGCCGACCGCGGCCGGATCGTTGCGGACGGGCTTCATCTGCTCGGCGATCGCGTGCAGGTCCAGCCCGACCGTCTCGAAGTCGCCGTCGCGGAGGATGAGCATGGCCGCGGCCCGCTCGATCGCCTCGCGGGAGTAGTACATGTCGCGGATCTCGGCCGGCGTCATGTCGATGACGAACAGGCCGCGGTTGCGGATCGGGACCAGCAGTCCTTCCTGGGTCAGCCGCTGCATCCCCTCGCGCAACGGCCCGCGGCTGACGCCGAGCTTGCGGGCCAGGTCGGCCTCGACGAGCTGGGCGCCGGGCTTGAACTCCCCGTGGCCGATGGCCTTGCGCAGTTTGTCGGCGATGATGCTCGGCGTCGACTCCTGAGCCAGCGGCTCGATGTAACTGGTCACGACTGAATCTCCCCCTGCGCGAACAGCGTCCCCAGACCTGGCAGCGACGGCACCGGACCGACGAGCTCCAGGCCCTTCCAGACGGTCACCTGGTTCGCGGTCAGGACCGCGCCGCCGGTGGCGGTCTCCAACTCGTCGATGATTCCGAGCGTGTGCAGCGCGGTGTCCGGGATCAGCACCGCGTCGGCCTGCCGGTGGTTCGCGGCCTTGGCCATGCTGATCACCTGCTCCGGCTCCAGCGTCCCGACCTCCGCGGCGGTGACGATCCCGCTGCTGCCCATCGACACCACCTCGATGCCGGCCGCGGCGAGGAACCGGACGAAGTGCTGGGCGACGTCCTCCGGGTACGACGCGGCGATCGCGACCCGGTAGATCGCCATCGCCTTGCAGGCCTCCACGAACGCGATCGAGGTGGACGACGCCGGTACGCCGACCGCCTGCGCCACACCGCCCGCCTGGATGTTCGCGCCCTCACGGCCGAACACGAAACTGCCCGAGGTGCACGCCCACATCACCGAGTCCGGTTGCGCCTGCTTGAGCTGCGCGGCGCCTTCGGCGAGACGCTCCGCCCGGCCGAGGTCGAGGAGCGCGTCCACGCGATGGGCGTCCTCGCCCACCGAGGTGATCACGACCGGCAGCTTGACCCGGCCGTTCAGTCTCGCCTCGAGCATGGAATAGTCGTCCTCGGCGCTGTGTCCGGGATAGAGCAGCCCTACCGTGACCATCGGACCTCCTGGCTTGATGTGCACCGAATGGGTAGATTGTCGACAATGCTAACCCCAGAGCGTCCGGAGTCCGGGTCCGCTGCGCAGCACCCTGTGGATAACTCGGCGTACGACGTTCAGGGCCTGTTGCGCACGCTCCGTGGAGAGCTCCGGGGCGCCACGGCTGACGATCGCCGGACCCGCGCGCTGTATGCGGCGGACGGTTCGAACTACCGCGCGGTCCCCGATCTCGTCGTCGTACCGGCCGACGTCGACGACCTGGCAGCGGCAGTATCGCTGACCGCGGCCGCGGGTGCGCCGGTGGTACTCCGAGGCGGCGGTACGTCGATGGCCGGCAACGCGATCGGCGGCGTGCTGATCGGCGGCGTGGTGATCGACGCGTCGCGGCACGTGAACCGGATCCTCGACGTAGACGCCGGTACCCGGACCGCCGTGGTGGAGCCGGGTGTCGTACTGACCGATCTGCTCGCCGCCGCGAAGCCGCACGGGCTCGCGTTCGGCGCCGATCCGTCGTCGGCGAGCCGGGCGACGCTCGGCGGGATGATCGCGAACAACGCCTGTGGCGCGCACTCGGTCGCCTGGGGTACGACTGCCGACAATCTGCAATCGCTCGATCTGGTCCTCGCCGACGGGACCCGGCTGACGGTCGACTCGGTTGCCGACCGGGCCGTCGCCGCCGCACGACCTGGACGGGAAGGCGAACTGCACCGGGCGCTCCAGGCGTTCGCGGACCGTCACGAGTTGGTGATCGGTCGGCGGTTCGGGCAGTTCACCCGGCAGATCTCCGGGTACGCGTTGCATCGGCTGCTGGGCGACTACAACGTCGCCGGGCTGCTCTCCGGGAGTGAAGGCGGTCTGGCAGCGACGCTTCGGGCCACGGTCCAGCTCGTCGAGTTGCCCAAGGCAAGGGTTCTGTGCGTACTCGGGTTCGCCGACTCGATCACCTCGGCGGACTGTGTTCCGGTCGTACTGCGGCACGCGCCGCTGACGATCGAGTCGATCAACAACGAGCTTGTCGACCGGCTGCCGAAGGAAGTGCGTGATGCCGCGGTTCACGCCGGTATGCCGGACGGCGACGCCTGGCTGCTGGTCGAGGTCGGCGCTGCGGACGAGGCGGCGGCCACAGCGGCGGCCCGCTCGATGCTGGAGGAGTTGCGCGATTCGGGCGCGACCGCCTCGCTGGTGACCGATCCTCAGGCACAGGCCGTGCTATGGCGTTGCCGTACGGACGCTGCCGGCCTGGCGACGCGGCGCGCGGACGGGGCGGAGGCGTGGGGCGGTTGGGAGGACGCCGCCGTACCTCCCGAACGTCTTGGTGCGTACCTGCGTGGTCTCGACGAGCTGCTCGGGCGGCACGGGTTGTCGGGGGCGTCGTACGGGCACTTCGGCGAGGGCTGCATGCACATGCGGATCGACTTCGACCTGTTGAGCCGGCGGGGGATCGCGACGTACCGGGAGTTCGTCGAGCAGGCCGCGGACCTGGTGGTCGGGCTCGGCGGATCGGTGTCCGGTGAGCACGGCGACGGGCGGGCGCGCGGCGAGCTGCTGGCGAAGATGTACGGCGCGGACGGGGTCGCGCTGTTCGGTGAGCTGAAGCGGATCTGGGATCCGGCGGGTGTTCTGAATCCGGGGATGATCGTCGACCCGCCGCCGCTGGACATCGCGATCCGGCACGACGGCCCGGCGAAGGATCGTCAACTGTTGACAATCTTCAGCTATCCGGACGACGGGCACGACTTCGCGCAGGCGCAGCGGCGGTGCGTCGGGATCGGGAAGTGCCGGCAGACGACGGGCAGCGTGATGTGCCCGAGCTATCAGGTGACCCGCGAGGAACTGCACTCGACGCGCGGGCGGGCGCATCTGCTGTGGGAGATGTTGCAGGGAGACCTGATCGCGGATGGCTGGCGATCCACGGAAGTACGCGACGGCCTCGACCTGTGCCTGTCGTGCAAGGGCTGCTTGTCGGACTGCCCGGTGAACGTCGACATCGCGACGTACAAGGCCGAGTTCACCCACCATCACTACGCTCGCCGCCCCTGGGCCCGGCCGTTATCGCACTGGTCGATGGGCTGGCTGCCGCTGTGGTCCCGGCTCGCGTCTCGCGCTCCGAAGCTGGCGAACCGCTTCGCCGCGCTGCCGCTCACGAAACGGCTGGGTGGAATCGCCGCCGAGCAGGACGTCCCCGGCTTCGCCTCGCAGCCGTTCACCCAGTGGTTCAAGGGTGGTCGCCGTACGCCGGGAGACGCCGGGCGGCAGGTGGTGTTGTGGCCGGACACCTTCACGAACTACCTGGCGCCGGAGATCGGGCGGTCCGCGGTCGCCGTACTGGAGGCTGCCGGCTTCGAGGTCGTACTGCCTGACAAGCCCGTCTGCTGCGGCCTCACCTGGATCTCGACCGGGCAGCTCACGACCGCGCGTCGCGTCCTGAACCGATCGCTGGCCGTTCTCGCTCCGTACCTCACCGCAGGCACACCGATCGTCGGCCTCGAACCGAGCTGCACGGCGGCGATCCGTCATGACGCGGCCGCGCTTGTCGACAATCCTCTTGTCGGATTGGCGACTGCAAACATTCAGACGTTCTCCGAGTTCCTCGTCGACTCCGGCTGGGCGCCGCCGCAAGTCGGGGGAGAAGCGTTCGTACAGCCGCACTGCCACCAGCACGCCGTACTGGGCTTCGACGCCGACCGCAAACTGATGGCAGCCGCCGGCATCGACATCGACCTCGCAGCGCCCGGTTGCTGCGGCCTGGCCGGCAACTTCGGGTTCGAACGCGATCACTACGACGTCTCCAAGGCAGTGGGCGAACGCACTCTGCTGCCGGCGGTACGGTCGTTGCCGGCGACAACGACCGTCCTCGCCGACGGCTTCAGCTGCCGAACCCAGATCGCCCAAGGCACCCCACGCACCGCCCGCCACCTGGCGGAACTCCTGGCCGACGCTCTCCCCGACAAGCGCCGCTCCTGAGGCTGACGTTCTCCCCGGCAGGCGCCGGTCCTGAGGGCGACGCTTTCCCGGCCGGCCGGTCCTGCGGTCGACTCGGCCGGGTCAGCTCGGGGCTAGTTTGTCGGCGGCGCGGCGGAGCCGGGTGACGCCTTCCTGGATGCGGTCGGGCGTCGTCGACGCGAAGCAGATACGGAACGCGTCGGAGAAGCGCCCACTGGGGGAGAAGGCAGGACCCGGGATGAACGCCACCCCTTCCGCCAGCGCGATCTCGAAGAGCTCCTCGGTGTTGATGCCGTTCTCCAACGTCACCCAGAGGAAGAAGCCGCCCTCCGGATCCGTCCACCGGGCGATGTCGCCGAAGTGCTCCGTCAACGCGGCGTGCATCGCCTCCTTGCGCAGCCGGTACTCCGCGCGCTGCCGCACCAGATGATCCGCCAGATGACCACCGGCGAGGAACCCGGCCAGCAACCGCTGCGCCGGCAGGTTCGTGCACGTGTCCATCGCCTGCTTCGCGTTGATCAGCAACTGCTGCAGCTCGGGATCCGCATCGACCCACCCGACCCGCAGCCCCGGCGCGACGATCTTCGAGAACGTCCGCACGGAGAACACCAGTGGATCGCCCGCACCCAGCTCCCGCAACGTCGGCAGCGGATTGCCGGCGAACCGGAGCAACCCGTACGGGTCGTCGTCGATCACCATCGACCCCCACGACCGCGCCAGCTCCAGAAGCTGATGCCGCCGAGCCAGCGACAGCGTCGCGCCGGACGGGTTCTGGAACGTCGGAATCGTATAGATCGCCTTCGGCCGGCGTCCGTCCAGCAGTTTTGGTAGATCGTCGACAATCATCCCGTCGTCATCCACCGGGACCTCGAGCAGTTCCGCGCCGTACGACAGCGCCGTCGCACTGCCGTTCGTGTACGTCGGGGACTCCACGACGACAAGGTCGCCCGGGTCGACGAAGATCTTGCAGAACAGGTCGAGGCCCTGCATGCCGCCGGCCGTGACGGTGAGGCGGTCCGCGGTCGTCTCGTCGCCGGTACCGCGCAGCATCTCCAGTAACGCGGCGTGCAGCGGCGGATCGCCCTCGGTGGCCGCGTAGTCGTAGGCGTCCGGGCGGGCCAGCTCGTCGGCCGCGATCGCGGACAGGATCTGCGACGGTACGGCCTCGGCGGCGGGCGAACCCATCGCGAAGCGGACGATGTCGTGGGTCTGCTTGTGCAGGAGCGACGTACTCGAGTCGATCACCGAACCTACGAGTCCGGCCGCGCGTGCTGCGTACGGGAGTGCTGACAAGGGGGTTACCTCCTGATCGTGAGTTCGTGGGACAGACCGGTCAGTCGTTCCACGCCGTCGGCGGTGACCACCACGGGCTCGGACAGCTCGTATCCCCAGCCGTCCATCCACATCCCGAGGATGACGTGGAACGCCATTCCCGCGGTCAGCACGGTGGTCTCCTCGGGGCGCAGGCTGACGGTGCGTTCACCCCAGTCCGGCGGGTAGCCGATACCGATCGAGTACCCGATCCGCGATTCCTTCACCAGGCCGTGCGCGGCGATCACCTCGTGGAACGCGGCGTGCACGGCGCTCCCGGTGACACCTGGCCGGATTGTCGACAATGCGGCGCGCATACCGTCGGCAACGATCTTCGCGGTCTCCCGGAGCCGGTGCGGCGGGTCGCCGAGCATCATCGTCCGCGCGAGTGGGGCGTGGTACCGGCCGAAGACCCCGGCCAGTTCGATCGTGGTCGCCTCGCCGGCGAGGAACGGGCGATCGGTCCAGGTCAGGTGCGGAGTACCGGCCGCGTTGCCGGTCGGCAGCATCGGCACGATCGCCGGATAGTCGCCGCCGTGCTCCGGCGTACCGGTGGCCTGCGCGGCCAGGATCTCGGCGACCAGATCGCACTGCCGGCGCCCGGGCCGGAGCTGGTCCAGCGCGATCCGCATCGCCTGCTCGGCGATCACGCCCGCGATCCGCAGTTGGCGCAGCTCGTGCTCCGACTTCACCAGCCGGACCCAGTTCACCAGCTCGGCCGAGTCGACCAGCCGGCGGCCGGGCAGCCCGTTGCCGAGGGCAAGGTATCCGCGCGGCGTGAAGTAGTGCGCGTCCGCCTCTACCGCGACGTCGGCGCCGGCCGATACGAGGTCGCGGCAGACGCTCGCGATCCAGTCGTACGGATGGGCGTCCGGCCGGTGCACCAGCTGCTCCGGGTAGCCGTGGATCTGGTCGGCCCGCAGGTTGCAGGTGTACGACGCACCGGCCGCGTCCATCGCCCGCGCGAACAGCTGCACCTCACCGTCGGCGGGGACCAGCAGACATTGAGGCGTGTAGAAGGACCATGCGTCGTACCCGGTCAGATAGAAGAGGTTCGCGGGGTCGCTGACCACCAGCGCGCCGAGGCTGCGTTCGGCCAGGACGGCGCGGACCCGGGCCAGCCGGCCGGCGTACTCGTCAGGCTCGACCGCCTGCTCCAGCAGGTCGGACACGGGCTCACCCCTTCCCGGTTCGCTCATGAGTAACTTGCCGCCGGTCGTGCGGTCAGCAGGTGCTGTCCCGGCCCGATCCCGGTGTGACCGGCGAGTTCCAGGACGGCCCACATCGTGACCTGGTTCGCGGTCAGCACCGGCTTGCCGAGCGTCGCCTCCAGGCCGGCGATCACGTCGTACGTCGGCAGGTTGGTGCAGCTGATGAAAATCGCCTCGACCGTAGGATTGTCGACACTCCGCACAAGTTCGACGGTCGTCTCGTAGGGCACCGCCCAGATCTGCGCGATCAGCCCGAGCCCGGCCGTCGCGACCACCTCGATGCCGGCCTCGGCCAGGTACGCGGACAGGCCCGCGGTCAGGTCGTTCGTGTACGGCGTGACGGTCGCGATCCGGTTGATCCCGAGCCGACGGAGCGCGAGCAACAGGGCTCCGCTGGTGGTCACCGCGGCCGGTGCCCCCGCGCCGACCATCGCGTCGACGAGTGCGAGCTCGCCGTCGAGCCCGCCGACGAAACTGCCGAAAGTACAGGCGTACGCGACCGCCAGTGGGGCGACCGCGAGTACGTCGTACGTCGTCCGCGCGATGAGGTCCGGATCCGAGATGTGCACCGCCATCTCGACGGTGGCGGCCATCGGAGCGTAGGGCGTCCGGGTGAGGTGCAGGGTGACGTCGTCGGGGACCCAGCGCCACAGCTCCCGGTCGAGCGCGAAGTCGTACGGCGCGACGACACCGATGCCGGTCTGCAACAGCGGCGGGACCGCTGCCGGCATCGGGTTGGTGATGGGACGCGTGCTCATGCGAGTCAGTGTGCGGCCCGGGGGAGATTGTTGACAATCCTACCAGCGAGTTCCTAGCCTCGAACCTGTGCCGGCCCCCGTCGAACGCCCAGTCGTCGCGGTGCTCTGCGAGCGGGCGACGGACCGCCCTCCGGGTCTCGACGGCCTGCCCGTCGACTTCCGGTACTGCTCCGCGGACGGCCTACGGGGCGCGGTGCAGGGCGCCCGGGTGTTGTTGCTCTGGGACTTCTTCTCGACAGCGGTACGTGATGTCTGGGTGGACGCCGGATCGCTGGAGTGGATTCATGTCACTGCCGCCGGGGTCGACACGCTGCTCTTCGACGAACTGCGGGACTCGGCGGTCGTAGTCACGAATGCACATGGGGTGTTCGACCGTCCGATCGCGGAGTACGTACTGGGTGCGGTGATCGCGCACGCCAAGGACAGCCTGCGCAGTTTCGACCTGCAGCGCGAGCGCCGGTGGCAGCACCGCGAGACCCGGAGCGTACTGGGCGCGAAGGCGCTCGTCGTCGGGACCGGGGCGATCGGCCGGGCCACCGCCCGGCTGCTTCGCGCCGCCGGGCTGCAGGTGCGGGGCGTCGGCCGGGTCGCGCGTGGGGACGACCCGGACTTCGGCGAGATCGTTGCCAGCAGCAATCTGTCCGCCGAGGTCGGCTGGGCGGATCACGTGGTGCTCGCGGCGCCGTTGACCGCTGCGACCCGAGGGCTGGTCGATGCCGGCGTACTGGCTGCGATGCGGCCGGGATCGCACCTCGTCAACGTCGCCCGTGGTCCGATTGTCGACGAAACCGCACTGCTCGACGCCGTTGCCACCGGGCGCATCGCGGCCACCCTGGACGTGTTCGACCGCGAACCGCTGCCGCCGGACCACCCGCTCTGGACGGCGCCGAACCTGACGGTCACCGCGCACATGTCCGGCGACGTGATCGGCTGGCGCGACACCCTCGCGGCCCAGTTCGCGGACAACGTGAGCCGCTGGCTGGCCGGCGAACCGTTGCTGAACATTGTCGACAAGAAACTTGGCTACATTCCGACAGGAGATCGATGACTCAAGCAACCGAGTTGGTCGAGGGCTACCGAACCGGAGCGCTGTCCCCGGTTGACGCGACGCAGGCCGCGCTGGACGCGATCGAGCAGTACGACGCGCAGGTGAACGCGTTCGTCCTGGTCGATGCCGAGGGTGCACTCGCCGCGGCCAAGGAGTCCGAGAGCCGTTGGCGCGCCGGCCGGCCGCTCGGACCCGGTGACGGGGTGCCGACGTCGGTGAAGGACGCATTGTGGACAAACGGATGGCCGACAATGCGCGGCAGCACGATGATCGACCCGGCCGGGCCGTGGGACGAGGACGCGCCGTCGGTCGCCCGGCTGCGTGAGACCGGCGCGGTCATCCTCGGCAAGACGACCACGCCGGAGTACTCGTGGAAAGGCGTCACCGACTCGTTCACGTACGGCGCGACCGGCAACCCGTGGGATCCGACGAAGACCTCGGGTGGTTCGAGTGGCGGCTCCGCGACCGCGGTCGGGCTCGGCATGGGCGTGTGGTCGCTCGGTACCGACGGTGGCGGCTCCGTGCGGATCCCGGCGGCGTTCACCGGCACGGTTGCGTTGAAGCCGACGTACGGACTGATCCCGCTGTTCCCGCCGAGCGCATTCGGCACGTTGTCGCACGCGGGTCCGATGACGCGGACCGTGCGGGACGCGGCGGCGCTGCTCGACGTGGTGACCGGCTTCGACCCGCGGGACTGGTCGGCGATGCCGACGCCGGCCCGGTCGTTCCTGGACGGGCTGGACGACGGGGTCGCCGGACTGCGGATCGGTTTCTCGGCGGATCTTGGTTTTGTTGACAATGATCCTGAGGTCGAGGCGCTGGTGCGCTCGGCGGTCGACGTTCTGGCCGCCCTCGGCGCCGAGGTGACCGAGGTGGATCCTGGTTTCACGGACCCGATCGACGCGTTCAACGTGCTCTGGTGGTCCGGAGCGGCCAAGGTCCTTTCTGGTCATATTGTTGACAATCGGGTTGATCCCGGGCTGCGCCGGGTCGCCGAGCTGGGCGCGGCGTACACGGCCTCGGACTTCCTCGACGCGACCGCCGTCCGGATGGAGCTCGGCACCCTGATGGGGCGGTTTCACCAGCAGTACGACGTACTCGTCACGCCGACGCTGCCGATCACGGCGTTCCCCGTCGGGCAGGACGTCCCGGACGGATCGGCGTCGCCCGACTGGACTGACTGGACGCCGTACACGTATCCGTTCAACCTCACCCAGCAGCCGGCGCTGATGGTGCCGTGCGGGTTCACAGTGGCCGGCTTGCCTGTCGGATTGCAGATTGTCGGCAATCGCCATGCCGACGCGTTGACGCTTCAGGTCGGTCAGGCGTACCAGGCCGCGACCGACTGGCACCGGCTTACCCCGAGCTTGGAGGCACGATGAAGCACCTCACGGTCAGCCTGGACAAGCGCGGCGTGAGCTGCGTGGCGAAACTGCTCGACGACGTCGCGCCGCGGACGTGTGCAGCGGTGTGGGATGCGCTGCCGCTGTCGGCGCCGGTGTTCCACGGGAAGTACGCGCGGAACGAGATCTACACGTTGCTGCCCGGGTTCGCGCCCGACCCGGGGAAGGAGAACACGACGATCACGCCGATCCCGGGGGACCTGTGCTGGTTCTCGTTCGACTCCGACGATCTCGGGAATCCGGCGTACGGCTACGAGAACACGACCGGTACGGGTACGACGGGTGCGATTGTCGACCTTGCCGTCTTCTACGGGCGGAACAACCTGCTGATCAACGGTGATCAGGGCTGGGTGCCCGGGAACGTGTTCGGGGCCGTCACTGAGAACCTCGCCGAGTTCGCCGCGGCGTGCCAGGACCTGTGGATGGGTGGCGCGCGCGGGGAGACGCTGTCGTTCAGCCGGTTGTGAACGGTTGCTGCAGCTCGGTGACCCAGTCCTGCGGGTTCTCCGGCGTGTCGAGGTAGAGCTCTCGAGCCGGTTCCGCGGCACGTCTGCCGTTGTCTTCGAGCCAGCGGGCGAGTGCCTGCCAGGACGGAAGTACCTGGTCGATGGGTCCGCGGTGGACGAGCGTTGCCGCTTGCGTCGCCGGTAGGTCGATCACGTCGAGTCCGTTGAGGTTGCCTTCGGCATCGACCGCGGCCGGGACTGTTGCGCGTACGACGATGTCCGTCTGCTGCTCGTACAGGCAGGTGAGACGGCCGGCCGGATGTACGTCGGCGTGCGGCAACCGGCGGCCGAGTTCCGCGCACAGCGGGTGTACCACGGGCGTGATGTCGTCGGGCGTGAAGCTCGCCGCCGTTGTGGTCAGGCCGACCAGACGTACTGCGGGCAGCTCCTTGACGACGATGTCGTTGGCTGGGACATCTGCCTCCAGGCCGCGGAGCCGCGACTCGACCTGGGCGAGTCGCGCATAGCTCTCGGCCAGGCCGGTCTCCAGTTGTGCGCGTCGCATCGTGAGCATCGCGCGCAGCTCGGTCGGGCCGAGATTGTCGGCAATCATCTTGTCGACCTGATCGAGCGAGAACCCGAGGTCCTTCAGCGCGACGATCCGGTTCAGGTCGGCGAGCTGGGCGGCGGTGTAGCTGCGGTACCCGGTCGCGGGATCGACGTACGCCGGCCGCAGCAGCCCGATCGCGTCGTAGTGCCGCAGCATCCGGACCGATACCCGGCCGTGCCGTGCGAACTCCCCGATTGCGAACATGCCGACAGTCAACCAGCTCTCTAGCGCGATCCGAGGTGTTGAGCGAGGAGTTCGGCGAAGGTGATCGCGGTGTCGTCCTCGTGCCACGGGCCGATCACCTGAGCCGCCGTGGGGAGGCCGGTCGCCGTACGGCCGATCGGCATGCTGAGCGCGGGATGGCCGGTCAGCGAGGCGTGAGCGATCCAGAACACCTGCGCTTCGTACGGGCGCCCGTCGATCGTTGTCGAACCGTGCGGGAACGCGACGGTGAAGCTCGTCGGGCACAGGAACACGTCGATGTCCTCAAAGTACCGCTGCCACTTCGCCCTGGCGGCCAGACGGTTGCGCTCGGTGGTGAGCAGTTGGTCGACGGTCATCGTGGTCGGCTCGCCGCCGTGGAGCGCGAAGAACAGTTCGACCTGGCGGCTGAACTCCTCGGCCTGTTCGTCCGGGTCGACGCCGTCCGGCCAACTGTCGACAATCTTCGCGCCGGTCGCGGCGATCCGGTCGATCGTGTCGGACAGCGCGTCACCGACTTCGCTCGTCACCGGTGCTGCCGGGTGATCGGTGACGATGCCGACGCGATAGTCCTTCAGGGCGCGGTGCCGTGGGGCTGCGAGGTCGTAGGTGTACGGCGCCTCGGGGGCCGGCGGTGGCGCGGAGCGCGATCCGCAGGTCCGCGGCAGAGCGGGCGAGCGGTCCGATTGTTGACAATATGGGCATTTCACTGGGGACGTACGGCGTCCCCGGCACCTGGAATCCGCCTTGCGGGACGAGCCCGTTGGTGGGCTTCAGCCCGTAGACACCGCAGTACGCCGCCGGCAAACGAATCGACCCGACCAGGTCGGATCCGTACTCGAGATACGTAAGCCCCGCCGCAAGCGCCGCCGCCGCACCACCGGACGAGCCGCCCGGTGTGCGGGTCACGTCGGCAGGGTTGTTGGTCCGCCCGTAGATCTCGTTCGCCGTCTGCCCGAAGTCGCCAAGC
Source organism: Kribbella aluminosa (assembly GCF_017876295.1). Classification (NCBI taxonomy): domain Bacteria; kingdom Bacillati; phylum Actinomycetota; class Actinomycetes; order Propionibacteriales; family Kribbellaceae; genus Kribbella; species Kribbella aluminosa. The sequence goes on from NZ_JAGINT010000002.1 coordinate 3,827,507, forward strand.
ATCGTGTGAACATTCGTCTTGCCGACAATCTGCGCTCCGGCCCGCTGCAACTTCTTCACGACAACCGCGTCCTCGTCCGCGACGTAGTCAGCGAACGCCGGATTACCCCACGTCGTATGCATCCCGGCAACGTCAAAACAGTCCTTCACCGTCACCGGAACCCCATGCAGCGGCCCTAGCCCACACCCCTCAAGCGGCTTTTCCGGCTGGGCGACCCGTGCTGCGTCGGCGCGATCCGCGGCGGTCAGCGCGTACTCGCGCCGTATCTCGACGACCGCATTGACCTCGGTGTCAGCCGCGATCCGGCCGAGTAGCTCCTCGGTGACCTCCCGCGACGTCACCTGCCCCGTACGAATCCGCTCCGCAATCTCTCCAGCTGTGAACATGAGGATTGTCTACGGTCTGACACCGTGTGAGAGTCAACGCTCAACCTCGACCCCGTTGTGAAACACCCGGCGGATCCGCTCCTCCACCGCGGTGCAGTCCAGCGTCGTACCGTCCAGCACCACCAGATCAGCCCGCTTGCCGGCCGCGATCTCGCCCCGGTCGTGCGCCAGCCCGAGCAACCACGCCGCATCGATCGTCGCCGCCCGCAACGCGCCCGCATCACCCAGACCGGCCGTCGATAGGTGCCGCAGTTCCCACAACGCCTCCGAGTAGGGCCGCACCGGATTGTCCGTCCCCATCGCGATCCGCACCCCCGCGTCGATCGCCAGCCGCATCGACTCCCGATGTGCCTCGGCTGCTCCGTCCGGCACCTGCTCCGGATCGGACTGCGTAACCGACAACGTCGGCACGTACCACGTCTTGTTCTCAGCCATCGCCTCGACCGCGTCCAAGTACGTCCCATGCTCCACACTCGCAGCCCCGGCCCGCGCCGCCAGTTCAGCCGCTCGGGCTCCGTGTGCGTGCACCATCACCCGCCGCCCACCACGCCGCGCCGCCTCGTCGACCACAGCGGCCAACTCCTCGAACGTCAGCTGCACATCGTGTACGCCGGACCCGAGCGCGATCGACCCGGTCGCCGTCACCTTGATCCAGTCGGCCCCCGCGCGCACCATCCGCCGTACGACGGCCCGTCCCGCGTCAGCCCCGTCGAAGATCGGATCCGGCAACGACGGATCACCGTAGTAGTCGAGCGATCCGGTGCGTGGCGCCCAGAGGTCGCCGATCGCCCCAGTCGTACCGACCTGCCGCAAACTCAGCAGCAGATCGGGCCCCTCGATCCACCCGTTCTCGATCGCGAGCCGCACACCCGCGTCCGCACTCCACGCGTCCCGCGCCGTCGTCACCCCGAGCCGTAGCAACGTCCGCAACGCCGGAACCGCCGACAACACCCGAGCCGACCGCGGCACCCGCAACGCGTCCATCCCGGCTGGCCCGAAGCACACATGCGTATGACAGTCGACGAACCCGGGCACCTCGAGCGACCCGGCGCAATCGATTCCCTCGTCCCCGTCCAACCCGATCCCGACGCCGACAATCCGATTGTTTGCGAGCACGACGTCCGCCGTCCGCACCGCACCGGACCCGACATCGAGCACCATCCCCGAATGCAGAACCCGCCGCCTCACGCCGCCCGCCCCCAGGAGTTCCCTCGGGATCCAGCCGAGGAAGCAACCCCACTCATCCCGTCGTGCGAGCCAGCCCGGACGTGCCAGCAACTCCTGTCGTGCCAGCTGCTCCCGTTATGTCGGCTCATCCCGTCGTACCGGTTCACCCCGTCGTACCGAGGAGTCGCAGTGCGATCAGCGCGTACGCGCGGGCCGCGGTGACGAGTTCGGCGATCGCGACGGACTCGTCCGCGCGGTGCGCCTGGGTGGTGACCGAACCGGGGCCGAGGACAACCACCGGTACGCCGAGATCGCGTGCGACGTACCCGCCGTCGCACGCTGCGGTCCACCCGGCGAGCGGCATCGGCGGACCGCCGGCGTCGAACCGGGCGGCCTCGGTCGCGCGGACGAGGTCGTGGTCCTCGGATGTCTCGAAGGCGGGCATCTCCATCGGCATGGAGAGTTCGACGGTGAGCCCGCGGTCCTCCAGCCGGAGCGAGGCGACGCGAGCCTCCAGGTTGGCGAGTACCTCGGCGGGGGACTCGCCCGGGAGGAGCCGGCGGTCGGCGACCACCACGCAGTCGGCCGGGACGATCGAGCCGCCCGTGCCGCCGTTGATCTGGCCGACGCTCCAGGTTGCCGGGCCGAGCAGGGGATGGGGCGCGGCCGCCAGCTCCTTGTGCAGGCGTTCGATCTCGGCGACCACCGCGGCCGCTCCGTAGATCGCGTTCGCGCCGCCGTCCGGGTTGCCCGCGTGGGAGGCGCGACCGTGTACCGAGACCTGTAAGTACGAGTCGCCCCGCGCCGCGATGATCGTCTGCAGGTCGGTCGGCTCGGCGGTGATGCATCCGACGTACTGACGCGATGCCCGGCGGGCCTGCTGGGTGATCGCGTTGGGTGAGTAGTGTTCCGCCCCTGTCCTTTCCGCTTCAAGTCTATCGGTGTGAGCGTTGGTCGGGCTGGAGTTATCCACAGGGGGCTGCAGGGTGGAGGCTATGTAGGCGCGGATGCCTTTGCCGGTTTCCTCTTCGTCGACTACTGCGGCGAGGTCGACCGGCCCGTTGAGTGAGGTGCCACGGAGTGCGGCGAGGGCGGCCAGGGCTGCGGCGAGGCCGCCTTTCATGTCGGATGCGCCGCGGCCGTAGATCCGGCCGTCGCGCAGGAGCCCGCCGTACGGGTCGACCGTCCAGCCGTCACCGACCGGGACGACATCGGTGTGGCCAAGTAGCAACAGGCCAGGAGCATCGCCTCCGGACAGCCTGACCGAGAGGTTGTCCCGGCCGGTCTCGACGGGCGAGGTCCGTACGTCGAGGCCGAGGTCCCGCGCCGCCCCAGCGAGGACGGCCACCGTCGCGGCCTCCTCGCCGGGCGGATTCTGGCCGGGCGCCCGGACCAGTTCCTGCGTCACCCGTACCAGCAGGTCCTCGTCGATCCGGTCCAGTACTGTCCATTCGGCACGCGTCAGGCTCATGCCGACCAACGATAGGGTCAGCTCCCGGCCAGGTACGCCCGCCAGCCGCCTGCGGCGGTGATGTCACGGGCCGGGTCGGCGGCGTCGGCCGTACACACGAAGCCGAGTACCTGCTCTCCGTCCGACAGCTCCAGTGGACCGATCGCCAGTGGAGGATCGACGGTCGCCGCGAACCCACCGAGTTCGGCGGGCGGCAGCCTCCACACCTCGACCTCGATCCCCGGACCGTCGTGAACCGGACCTCCCGCCGGCGTCCGGGTCAGACCCGGACGCGGTCCGTCGACGAGGAACATCCGGTACGACGCCGCGGTCCGCGCGGTGAACGCGAGCCGGGCACCACGGCGTACCAGCTGATCATTGAGTGGCTGGCCGGACAGGTGGGCGCCCGCGACAGCGAGCAGGATCTCGCTGTCCAGAGCCGAAGCCGGCACGGACTCACCACGCCAGCGAGCCGCCAGGCCGATCAGCTCGAGGTCGTGACCGGCCGGCGCCAGCAGCTGGATCCCGAACGGCAGACCGTCGGCGCGATCCGTTCCTGGGAAGGCGATTGCGCACAGGTCGAGGAGGTTGACCATGTTCGTGAAGCGGCCCAGTCGGCTGTTGACCCCGATCGGATCGGCCTCGACCTCCGCCAGCGTGGGATGCCCTGGCGTCACCGGCAGCAGCACCGCGTCGACCCGCGTCCACAGGTCCTCGCTCGCACGGGCCAGCGTCGCAAGCCGGTCGAAGCCCGCGAACGCGGATGCCGCGGTCAGCGCCGCGCCGCCCCGCACGATCGTCCGCACAGTCGGGTCGACCGCCGGATCGTCGTCCAGCCTGTCCCCGAAGGCCAGCCAGCGCTCGGCCAGCCACGGCCCGGAGTACAGCAGGTCCGCGGCCTCGAGCAGCGGCCGTACATCCACCTTCACGACTTCGCCGAGCCGATGAGCCTCGGTGAGCGTCTCCTGCCAGGCCGCCTCATGCAACGGTTCCAGCTCCAGCCCGACATCCGGTACGCCGATCACCGCGCCGGACACCGCCCGGTGACGGGACAGATCCGCGGCCCGGCGCGACCACGCGTCGTGCGGGTCGTACGCAACCATCACGTCGTACGCCGCCCGCGCGGTGGCCACGGTGCGGGCCATGACGGTCACGCAGTCGAGCGACCGGCACGCCGGTACGACGCCGCGCGCCGACACGAGTCCGCGACTCGGCTTGATGCCGACGATCCGGTTGAAGGCGGCCGGTACCCGCCCGCTACCGGCCGTGTCGGTCCCGAGCGCGAAGTCGACCTGGCCTGTCGCGACGGCGACGGCACTTCCCGAGCTCGACCCGCCCGAGATGTGCCGGTCGGAGAAGACCGAGTGACAAGCACCGTACGGCGATCGAGTGCCCACCAGCCCGGTCGCGTACTGGTCGAGGTTTGTCTTCCCCAGCGGCACGGCGCCGGCGGCGATCAACTGGTCGACGACGAAGGCGTTCCGCTGCGCGGGCCGTGAATTGCGCGGATCGCCGGCCGTCGTGGGCACCCCCGCCAGATCGATGTTGTCCTTGAGAGCCATCGTCAGCCCGTGCAACGGTCCGGGCCTGGGCACGGTCGGGGTGACCCGGGTGATCCACTCGTTGTTCACGCCCCCCACCGTGCCCGTTCCGCTTCGAAGGCGGCGCGGCGTCTGGCCCGTACGGTCGCTATTTCCACAGGTGCCTCCTGCTCGATCCGGCGTACGTCGGCGATCGAGAACGTCGCCGGTGCGGTCTTGAGATCCGCGCGTCCGGCGGCGATCTCGGCCCGCTCGTGGGCCAGTTGCTCCGCGCTCACCGGGGTGAATCTGATCAGATCGAACTGCCTCAGCAACCACGGTTGCTCGTCGGCGGGGGAGATCCGCCAGACCGGGACCGTGCGCCCGACCAGCTGGTACCCGCCGGGGCCCTCCATCCCGTACACGCACAGGTAGATCCCGCCGATCCCGACCGCGTTCTGCGGCGTCCAGGTACGGGCCGGGTTGTACTTCGTGGTGACCAGGCGATGCCGCGGATCGATCGGCACCGCGACCGGCGCGCCGAGATACACGTCCCCGAGACCGACCACGAGGTACGTCGCGGCCTGCACGATCTCGAACACCTCGTCCCGCGCGCCGAGATCGTTGACCCGCCGGATGAACTCGACGTTGTCCGGGCACCACGGCGCGTCCGGCCGGACCGACGTCGCATACCGGCGCATCGCCTCGTGCGCCTCGGGGTGGTCGAACGCGATCGGCAGCACCACCTCGCGCGCCGGCAGTACGACCGTTTCGGGATCATCCAGCCCGGCGGCCAGGAACGCGAGCCGTTCCGCGAGCCCGGTCAAGGCGATCCGGGCCGAGTCGACCGCGACGAGCAGCGACCGCACACCCTCGACGATCTCCGTCACGCCGGCCGGCCGATCGACACGGAGGGCCTGGGCCAGTAGGTGGACCCAGACCCGGACCGTGAGGTCGAGCTCGGCCGGTCCCGCCTCGACCAGCAGGTGCCGCTCGCCCGCGTACCTGATCGTGTACGCCGGTGCCGTACCGGCCGGATCGCCGCGATGCAGGAAATTCGGGCGTTCCGGCGAACTCGTCGACGGGGTGACGGGCGCCGGCTCCTGCCGCAGATCGGCCAGCCAGCGGCGCCGGGACCGGATTGCGTCGGCTGCCACCTCCTGGGTCACCGGGACCAGCTGAACGGAGTCGCCGGCGGCCAGCTGGCCGAGCATCCACCGGTCGGCCTCGATGGCGACGGCGGGTACGACGAACCCGCCGAGAGACGGTCCGTCCTTGCCGACGATGACGGGGGTGTCACCGGACAGCATGATGCCGCCGACCGGGTACGCGGAGTCGTGAACGTTCGACGGATGCAGTCCGGCCTCACCGCCGTCGGTCCGGGCCCAACCGGGAGTCGGCCCGATCAACCTGACCCCGGTGCGATCGGACCGATGGTCAACAATCCAGTTGTAGGCGAAGAACGCGTCGACACCTTCGGCGGTCAGATGTTCCGGTGCGCCATGGGGCCCCGGGATGACGCGCAGCTGCCAGGACGCCGACATCGCCGGCAGTTCCACCGACAGCGGAGTCAGCAGGTTCTCCTGCCGGCCCAGGACGAGCCGGTCACCGGCCGCGAGCGGCCTACCGTCGTGACCACCGAATCCGCCGAGGATGAAGGTGGACCGGCTACCGAGCACCCGAGGCACGTCCAGCCCGCCCTGGATCGCCACATACCCGCGCATGCCCGGTCCGCCGAGCGGGCCGATGTCCAGCACGGATCCAGCCGGCCACCGGACGACCAGCCCCGGCCTGATGTGCAGATTGTCGACAGTCGCGTTGTGGACGGCGCCGCCGACGCAGATCAGCCGATCCTCGTCGCACGTCAGGACCGGTCCGGCGAGCACACACTCCAGGCCGGCCGCGGTGTCGGGATTGCCGACCGCGGCGTTGACCAGCGCGAACGTGAGCTCGTCGGCAGCGCCGGACGGTGGGACGCCGACGTCCCACAGACCCGGCCGCCCAGCAAGATCCTGCACCGTCGTTTGGACACCAGGATTGTTGACAATGATGACGGCCACCGTCACCACCAGCCCAGCAGCTGGATCGGCGTCGGATTCCAGCCGTTGCAGGGATTGTTGACCTGCGGGCAATTGCTGATCAGCGCGAACAGGTCGCGGCTCGCGGTGATCTCGACGTACTTGCCGGGCGCGGACAGGCCGTCCTCGAACGTCAGGCCGCCACTCGGCGTCACCGGCACGTTCATGAAGAAGTTGATGTTGTGGGTGAGCTGACGCTGGCCGATGCCGGCCTTGGCGCCGTACCGCAGGAAGGTCTGCCGGCAGGCGTGCTGGTGCCGGGTGGACTCGCCGTACCGGATGACGTTGCTCTCCTGCGAGCACGCCCCGCCGACGGTGTCGTGCCGGCCGCAGGTGTCGTCGGTGATCACGGCGAGTTCGTCGAGCCTGGTCGACACCAGCCGCGACCCGATGGTCAGGAACACGGCCCGCTGTTCGCGGATCGTGTCGAAGGCGGAGTAGCGGTTGTCGATGTCGTGGGCGTCGTAGAACAACGTGTCCACGGCCTGGTTGCCGTACAGGTCGACAATCTGCAATCGTCCGCCCGCCGGCACGGTCACGAGTGCGCCGTCGCCCGCTTCCACTACAGAGTCGAGGGCAACGGTCGTCGCGGTGACAGTCATGCGATCAGCTCCCGAGTCAGGCGCAGTGCGCGGACTGCTTCCTCCCGCAGTTCGGGATCCTCCACGTGCACAGGGGTTTCGAGGCGCACGAGGGTTTCGAGGTGCGCAGGGGTTTCGAGGTGCGCAGGGGGTTCGAGCTGTACGGCGACACTCGCGGCGGTCCCGTCCGAGAGCGCGTGGGGTGCGGTCGAGACGAAGATCAAGAGGTCCTGGTCGGCGCGGAGCGTGACAGTGTCACCTGCGTGGGCATGGTCCGGGACGAACGCGAGTGACGCGCGCGGGTCGTCCGCGACGGCGACCTTGCTGAAGAAGTTGACGCAGCCGTGCAGATCCGCTTCGCCGAGACCGTGCTTGACGAGTTCGAGCAGCAGAAGCCGGTCGGGGCGAGCGCCGGTGAGGCAGTCGTGCCAGTCGAGGCTTGAGGCGATGACGGTCGCGAGCGCGAGGCCGCGGTCCGACATCAGAACCATGCCGGGCTTGATCCGCGCCGACATCTGGGACTTCAGCGTGTCCGGGATGTTCAGGCGGTCGAGGCGGTCGGTGCCGATGATCAGCATCGTCGCGTTCGCGCCGTCGGCGAGTGCGGTCAGCGTGATGGTGCGACCCGCACGGACCGGTGCCGACCACGCGGCATCACCGGGGACCTCGTGAGCGTGCGTCAGGCCGCCAGCCGTGTCGCCAGCCCGACCGCCAGCCGTGTCGCCAGCCCGGCCGCCAGTGGGACCGCCGGTAGGGGCGCCAGCCGGAACGCCAGTGGGACCGCCGGTAGGGGCGCCAGCCGGAACGCCAGTGGGACCGCCGGTAGGGGCGCCAGCCGGAACGCCAGTGGGACCGCCGGTAGGGGCGCCAGCCGGAACGCCAGTCGGATCGCCCGCGGGGGCGGCGGGGCTCATGCGCTGGCGCCTTCCGCCTCGACGGCCGGGGTCGCGGCGTGCACGGGGGCGCCGATCGAGGCGTGGTACGCGGTGCGCTGGGCGCGGTACGCCAGGAGCCCGCCGGCCGCGACGACCGCGAGAGTGACCAGCGGGAGGTAGTGGAGGTACCACCCGTCGCCGGCCGGGTCGTACACCTCCGCGCGCGGCCAGCCGAGGTTGATCGCCATCGCGAGTCCGTAGGCGACCGCGACGATGTTGACGACCAGGCCGAAGCGCCCGAGCGAGAACAGCGGCCGGCCGTTCTCGTCCACGCCGGCGGGTAACCCGCCGCCGGTCAGGCGTCGCACCAGCAAGGGCGTGGTGACCATCAGGTACGCGACGTACAGCAGCATGATGCAGACGCTGGCGAGACCCAGGAACAGGCCCGCGTTCCCCACGTTCACGACCAGGCAGACAGCGGCCAGCACACCCGGTACGACGGTTGCGGCCACCGGCGTGCCGGTGCGCTCGGACACCTTGCGCAGTCGGCGGGATCCCGGCAGCACGTTGTCGCGTGCCATCGAGAAGATCATCCGGGCCGCGGCTGTCTGGATCGCGAGCGTGCACACGCAGACCGCGAGGGCCACGTCGAGCAGCAGCAACTTGCCGGCCGTCGTACCGAGTCTGCTTGTCAGCACGTAGGGGAGACCTTGGGCGGCCAGGTCTCCGTCGGTCAGCGACGGCGCGGCCATCAGCGCCGCGACGATGAGGAACGCACCGCCGATGCCGGAGGCAACGACCGCGCGGATGATCGTCCGCGGTGTCGTCGCGCGTGGCTTGTGCGTCTCCTCCGACAACTCGCCCGCGCTGTCGAATCCGACCAGCACGTAGGCCGCCATCAACGCCGAGACGAGCAGCGGTACGACGTACCCGGTCGAGCTGTCCAGGTTCGTCGTATGCAGGACGACGGACGGTCCGCGCTCGGCGCGGCTTGTCAACAATATGACGATCAGGACGACGCCGATCAGCTCACACGTGACGCCGACCGAGTTGACGACCGCGGTGACCCGCACGCTGGTCGCGTTGAGCAGAGTGGTCGCGGCGAGCAGCAGACAGCCGAGGAGTACGGCGTTCGCGGCGCCGTCCTTCGACGCGAGGGCGGGATCGGTACCGACCAACTGGAAGCCGGGCCAGACCGCGGGCAGGACGACCTGCAGCGCGATCGCGGCCGTGGCCAGTGTGATGATCTGCGCGATCGCCATCGTCCAGCCCGCGAACCAGCCGACGACCGCGCCACCGAGACGGCGGGCCCACTGGTAGATCGCGCCGGACAACGGGTAGCGCGCGGCCAGTTCGGCGAAGCACAAGGCGACCATCAGCTGGCCGGCCAGGACAGCGGGCCAGGTCCAGAAGAACGCCGTGCCGCCGAAGCCGAAGCCCAGGCCGAACAGCTGGAAGACGGTGGTGAGGATGGACACGAACGAGAAGCCGGCCGCGAACGACGCGTAGCTTCCGACGCGGCGTGAGAGCTGCTGGGCGTAGCCGAAGTGGCCGAGGTCACGCGCGCCCACTTGATCGGTGGTCAGGGCTTCGGGGGTTGCTGCACTCGATGCTGGCATTTCCGGCCTCCGCTGGATCGGCCCGGAATGCGCACAGCAGCCCGGGGCCTTTCAAGGCCTCCCGGGCTTTTGTCCCGCCGTGGAACGGCGCCGCCACGACAACCTCGACGGCACCGTCTCCCCTCTCGGACCAGACCTGCCATCACCTTGACCGGCAGCGGAACCCTAGGGGCGCCCCGCCGTTCAGGCGGGTCCCATTCAGTTCAGGACGCGCCGGTTTCAGCGGTCGTCCCCGCGTGTGACACAGAAGTTAAGGATTCCTCTCACCTGCCGCCGCGACAGCGCGGGGATTGAGATCACAGCCCGTTGCGGAAGCCTTCGCGCCACGAGGCATAGCCGGGTTGCCAGCCGAACGTGGACTTGGCGAGGGCGTTCGCGGCGCCGCGGATCTCGGTGAAGGCGGCCACACCGACGTCGCCGACCGCCAGCCGCCCGATCCAGGACGGGATGTGGCGCGGTGCTTTCGCCCCCAGGATCCTGGCGAACTCCGGCAGCCAGACCGCCGCCTGCGCCGCGTCGTCGTCCGCGATCTGGAACACGCCGGTGACGTCGCTCTCGACCGCCTTCACCGTGGCGGCGGCCGCGTCGTCGTAATGGATGAACGACCAGACCCCAGTGCCGTCGCCGATGATCGGGAGCCGGCGCTTCTGGATCAGCTCCACCATCGAGCCGCCCTTGCCGAGGTCGGCCGTCGGGCCGTAGAAGTTCGCGTACCGGAGCGCGACGCCCTCGATGCCGTCGGCGTTCAGTACCGCGGACTCGAGGTGCTTGATACCGGCCATCGTCTGAAGTTGCGCGGGCGCCGGGGCCGGGTCGAGCGGGTCGGCCTCGGTCTTGGTGGCGGATCCGCCGTGCTGCAGGTTCCAGCCGGCGTACGACTGGACGACGAACCGTCGTACGCCGGCAGCTTGTGCGGCGACAATCAGATTGTCGACACCTGACGTACGCAGCTTGTTCGTCGTGGCGAAGCTGTCGTCGAAATGCTTGAAGTCGATCCCGCCCTTGAGCGCCGTCATCTGATGGATGACGACCTCGGGGCGGACCGACAGCACGGCGGCACGTACGGCGTCCGCGTCGAGACCGTCGGCGAGTACGACGTCCGCGCCGAACGCCCGGACGCCGGCCGCGCCGGACCCGGACCGGATCATCCCGGTCACCTCGTGCCCGGCCGCGACCAGCTGCGGTACCAGTGACCGGCCCAGTCCGCCGGTCGCTCCTGCTACCAAGACCTTCATTTCGTCCTCCGTCGTCTGTGATTACGACCGGAGGACACGCGCCGGCTCAGCTGTGTGACATCGGCTCCGAAACCACTGTGAACTCGGTCGGCCCGAACGACACGTTGAGCTTGGCGTCGACCGTCATCGCACCGTCCGCGACCCGGCAGGTGAGGACCGCGACGAACGGTGTCTCGACCCAGCGGATCGTTGCCACGAGCGCGTCGCCGTCGGCATATGCGCTGGTCACGACCCGGATGCCGGTCTCGAGGCTCGCGTCGTCGGCTGCTCCCGGCATCGTTCCCGGAGCGGACCGCTCCTGCCAGTCGCCCGCGGCGCAGACCAGGTCGTGGGTGCCGCCGTCGTCACCCATGTCGCGAATGCCGAACGTCGCCGTACCGTCCGGGTCGATCCGGACCGCGGCGAGGCCCGCCGCGTTGTCGGCGGTGATCCGGTACGTCTGCCCGTCTCCGGCGGCCGGCGCCGAACCGCTCGGCGCCGGGAGCTCCAGCTTCTCGGGCCTGGCGACCGGCGGGACATCCTTGCCCTCCAGGGCTGGGAGGAGGTAGTCCCACACCGTGTTCAGGATCGCCTGCATGTCGGTCGTCGCGCTGGTCACGATCAGTACAGCGTCGTACTCCGGGAACACCAGGCAGAACTGCCCGAACGCGCCGTCGCCGCGGTACGTGTTGTGGCGGCCGCGCCAGAACTGGAAGCCATACCCCTGGTGCCAGTCCGGGTTCGCCTCCTGGTCATTGGGCACCTGCTTCGAGGTGGCCGCCTCGTACCACTCAGCCGGGACGAGTTGCTTGCCGTCCCACTCGCCGTGCTGCAACAGCAACTGCCCGAAGCAGGCCAATGACTCGGTGTTGATGCTCAGACCCCACCCGCCGACCGTGATGTCCTCCTTCGACACCTGCCAGGTCGCCTCTGTCGCACCGAGCGGCTCGAACAGCCGTGGCCGCAGGTAGTCGAGCAGCCGTTCACCGGTGACCCGCTGCACGATCGCGGACAGCATGTACGTCGCGCCGCTGTTGTAGACGAAGACCGTGCCCGGCTCGTGCTGCACCTCGAGGCCGAGGAACATCTTCACCATCCGGCGGTCCCGGCTGAGCGCCTCGACGGTGTCCTGGGAGTGGCCGGTCGTCATCGTCAGCAGGTGCCGGACCTTCATCGCGGCGAGGTTGTCGCTGATCGTCTCCGGCAGCTCGTCCGCGGTGAAGAACGAGATGACCGGATCGTCGATTGTCAACAATCCTGCGTCGATCGCGAGGCCGACCGCTGTCGAGGTGAAACTCTTCGACACCGAGAACAACAGGTGCCGGTCGGTCAACCGGTACGGCGCCCACTCCTCCTCCAGCACCACGTGACCGTGCCTCATCAGCATCACGGTCTGGATCTCCGGCTGTCCGTCATTCAGCGCTCCGACAAAACTGTCCAGCGCCGCATCCGACAAACCCTGCGCCTCTGCCGTACTCCGCGGAAGTCTGCTCACCCTCAGCACGCTATCTCGCCGCGCCGACAGACGGGCGGCTGTTCGCGCGCCGTCACGGTTGGAGGTGGGTGAGCTTGTCCGGATTCACGATTCCGTGGATTGCCGACACTTGACTGTCGACAATGGTGAAGGACCAGATCGCGACCGTACGATCCGCCCGATCGTGGATCCGGAGCGCCGGCTGGCCGCCTACATGCACAACCTCGACAATCAGTGCGCCGGGCCCTCTGAGTCCTGCAGGCCCGCCGCCGGGACGATCGTCCGGAGCGGTGAACTTGCCGAAGGAGCCGATCACCAGGCGAGCGATGTTGGGAGCGCCGTGGACGGGCCGGGGAAAGCCGCCCTTGCCGCCGCCGTCCCCGGTGAAGGTGGCGTCGGGAGTGAGGAGGGCGACGAGGGCCTCGAGGTTGCCGTCCTCGGCGGCCGCGACGAAGCGGCGGAGCAGTTCGTCGCGTTCTTGCGGGGACGGGTCGAAGCGCGGTCGATTGTCGGCAATCCGACGACGGGCGCGGACGGCGAGCTGGCGGCAGTTCGCCGGGGTCTTGCCGAGGATGGCGGCCAGGTCGTCGTAGGAGTAGCCGAAGACGTCGCCGAGCAGGAACACCGCGCGCTGGTCGGGGGAGAGGCGCTCGAGTACGACGAGGAACGCCGTGGAGAGCGAGTCCGAGAGCGCGGCCCGGTCCGCGAGGTCGACGTACTCGTCGACGGCCGGCTCCGGCAGCCACGGCCCGAAGTACTGCTCCCGCTGCCGCCGCGCCGACCGCAGCTGATCGATCGCCAGCCGGGTCGTGACCGTGGTCAGGAACGACTTGGGCGAGGTCACCTCGGGCTCGCTGTGCAGGCGCAGGTACGCCTCCTGGACGACGTCCTCCGCGTCACCGAACGTTCCGAGCATCCGGTACGCGATCGACAGCAGCAGCGGTCTGAGTTCCTCCATCACACCCATCACAGACGATCGAGGTGGTCTCCCGGTGACAGCTCCCGGTGACAGCTTCACCACGGTTCACCACGGTTCACCACGGTTCAACGCTGTCACAGATTGGATTGTCGGATCGTCTGCAATCTGCATGAACACAATCGTCTGGATCTTCACCGGCGTGCTGGGCGTGGTCTTCACGATCTCCGGCGTACTGAAGGCCACCATGTCCCGCGCGCGCCTGATCGCCACCGGCCAGACCGGGATCGCACCGTTCCCGATGCCACTCGTCCGTGCCGTCGCCGTCTGCGAACTACTGGCGGTGGCCGGCTTGTTCGCGCCGTGGCTGACCGGCACCGCCCGCATCCTCACCCCACTCGCCGCCGTCGGACTGTGCGTCGTGATGGTCGGCGCCGCGACCTCTCACTCGTCACTTCGCGAGCCGCGCTCCACGGCCGCCAACACCGTCCTCCTGGCATTGGCGGCCTTCGTGGCAGCGGCCCGCTTCGCGACCCTCTGAGAGATCAGCGCTGAACCAGTACGGCGACCGTCCGCGGCGGCACAGTCGCCGTACCGGTGCTGGACGACCACGTGGTCTGCTTGACCACCTGATCGGACCCGTTCGCCTGTACAGGGGAGAGGCTGAAGTTGGTCCCAGCCAGGCCCGGGACCTGTTGGGAGACGGCGGCGTTGGTGGAGTTGAAGACGACCACGACCCCCTTCAGCGTCGGGTCGACGTCCGCGCCGACCGTGTCGTCGACGCGCATCGTGATCACTCCCGGCGTCGTACCGCTGAGCGGGAAGCTCAGCTTCTGGTTGATGAGCGCGGCGGACCCGAGGCGGAGGAGCGGAGTGGAGAAGCGAAGCTTCAGCAGGTCCGCTGCCGCCGCGGAGGCGGTGGCGACGTCGGTCGCGGACGGCTTCAGCGCCGGATCGGCGAGCAGCGGCTTCATGAACGGCCACTTCGCCTCGTTGTCGGCCTTCGGCGGCAGACCGTGCCCGAAACCGTTGTCCGCGCCGGTCCAGTCCAGCGTGTTGAACCAGTCGCCGGAGTCGTAGGAGTTGCGGTCCAGCGACTTGCTCCGCAACAGGTCGGCGCCGGCGTGCCAGAACGACGGCGTCTGCGCCAGCGCGGTCGTTGCCAGCGACAACGTGTTCATCCGGATCCGGTCCGCCATCGGCAGGTCGGCCGGCAGCTTGTACGTCAGCGTGTCCCACAACGTTTCGTTGTCATGGGCATCGACGTACGTCACCACCTCGTCCGGCTGATCGGCGTACCCGGCCGGCGAGCCGTTGTAGTCGACCTGGTCACCGCGGACCTCAGCCCCCGACGACACCGACTTGAACGTGAACGAACGCAGGTTCCCGGCCAGCCCGAGCTGGACCAGGTCCGTGTCGTGCGCGAGCCGTTTCGCGCGTTCGGCCGGCGTACCGTTGACCGCTGCGCCGTTCGGGTCGCTCGCCTCGCCGGAGCCGAAGCCCTGTACGCGCGGGTCGTCGTCGAACGGCCCGCCGCCCCGTACGGCGTCCCGCAGCCGGTCGGAGAACGTGCCGATCCCGGTCCCGCCGAGGTTGCCCTGCCGGGCCTGGACGAACAGCGCGTCGTTCGCGACCTCGCCGAAATTCCAGCCCTCGCCGTACAGGTAGATCGACTTGCCGTCGACGCCGTCCTTCGCGAGCGTCAGCTTGTCCAGCGCGGCGCGGATCTTCAGCATGTTCGCCTTGGTGTGGTGGCCCATCAGGTCGTACCGGAAGCCGTCCACGTGGTAGTTGCGTGCCCAGCTCACTGTGCCGTCGACCATGATCTTCTCGGCCATCGCGTGCTCTGTGGCGATGTTGCTGCAGCAGGTGGAGTTCTCGACCTTGCCGGTCGCGTCCAGCCGCTGGTAGTACCCGGGCACGATCTGGTCGAGCACTGACGTCGGGGCCTGACCTGCGGCGGGCGTGTGGTTGTAGACCTGGTCCAGTACGACGCGTAGGCCGGACTTGTGCAGGCCGCCGACCATTGTACGGAACTCGGAGACCCTGGCCAGCCCGTCCTTCTGTGTGGCGTACGACCCCTCCGGGGCCAGCCAGTGGTACGGGTCGTAGCCCCAGTTGAAGCCGTCCTTCCCAGCGACAGCAGTAACGCAGGCCTGCTGCTGGTCCGAGTCGGGTGGCAGAGACTTGAGGTCACAGGCCGGTGTCTGCTGCCCGGTCTCTGGAATCGAGGCGATGTCGAAGGTGGGTAGCAGGTGCACTGTGTTGAGCCCGGCTGCTGCCAGTGACCGCAGGTGCTTCGTGCCGTTGCCGTCGTCTGCGAAGGCCAGGTACGTACCGCGGTGCGCTGCGGGAACGGCGCTGTCGTTGATGGAGAAGTCCCGCACGTGGAGCTCGTAGATCGTCGAGTCGACGCCACGGGCGAGCTTTGGCGACGGGGTCTTGGCCCAGAGCGCTGGCTTGCCCGCTGGATCGTCCAGGTCCGCCGCAACCGAGTAGACGGAGTCTGTCGTCAACGCAACCGAGTACGGGTCTGTGACGACGTTCTTCTCTACCTTTCCGGTACTGGGCGCATAGACCGTGACCTCGAAGCGGTACGAGGTGTCCTTCCAAGAGCGGGGCCCAGTGACGGCCCAGGAGCCATCTGAGTTGCGGTGCATGGCTACAGCCGAGGTGCCCACCAGCAGACGGACGTTCTGGGCGGTAGGAGCCCAGACAGTGAACGTGGGCTTGCCGGCCTGCCAGGTGACGCCGTAGGAGCGCTTCACAGCACTGCCGTAGACGTCGTCGAGCACACCAGGGATCTGCACCCCAGTGGCGTCCAGCAAGCGACCCGTGTCGTCGTACTGCGCCAGACCGAGCTGCCCGGTGAGGATCTTGCCGACATCGGTATGGTCGAGCCGTAGCGTGGTGTAGCCAGGCTTGACCTCCTTCGGGTCGTAGTGCAGTGCTGCCGACGAGCCACCGATGTCGTCGGTGTCCACCTTCAACGAGCCGGTGTCCGACCAGTGCAGCCGCCAGCGGTACCGCTCCGGGTGGTCGACAGCAGGTACGGCGAGTGTGTCGCGGTTGAGCCAGTACGCCTTCGCCTGGCTGAGGTCCGGATGCGCACCGGGCTTGGACGTGGTCACCGCGAGCTGATGGGTCGCGAGCACGTACGAGAACGTGGTGACCAGTCCGTCGCTCGGTACCACGACCGGCACGTTCTGAGCCGGGTAGCTCTCGTCCCAGGACAGGTTGTGTGCGACCTTCGCCTCATAGTTGCCCGCCTTCAACTCGCTGGTGGACCAGGTGTAGGTCCCGTCACCGTCCTCGTCGGTCAACCAGGGTCGCATGCAGGACGGATCCCAGTCGGTCGGGCAGCCCAGTGCTGTCTGGAACGAGCCTGGCACCGTGATGATCGGGCCCTGAGCGCTGGACGTGACGTAATGTCGGCCGTGCTCGTAGTAGAACGTGACAGGCCCGCTAGGCGCCGTGTATGAGATGTTGGCGCCGTTAGCGACCCCACCGGCTCCGTAGTTCTCGTCCCAGCTCTTGTTGACGGCCGCCTTGTAGGCGTGCTCACCGGCCGGAATGGTGTAGGTGCCCTTCCACACGTTGTCCTTCGGGTCCAGCTTCAGCTGTGCCTGGTCGCAGTCCGGTGACCAGTCCGCGGCGCAGCCCATCTCGCTGTTGTGATCACCCGGCACCGACACGTTGTTCGGCTGTACGACCGGCCCGGTTGAGCCGCCGCCACCACCTGGCGCAGGAGCATCGCCCACTACGCCGTACGAGCCGGACACCGAGTAGTTGCCCGAGGCGTCCCGTAGTACAGCGCGGTACTCGATCAGCGTGCCCTTGGCCAGCCCACTGACGTCCTGGAACACGCGGTACGGCGCGTTGTCGTCGCTGCCGAGCCGCTTCCACTCCGTCGTACCCACGGGGCGGTAGCCGAAGGTCACAGTGGCCGGTGTGTTCTCCGGGACCGCGGCTGCGATCTCCGCGCGCCCGCCGACCGTCGCACCGAGTTCCGGCGAGCTCAGGTAGACACTGGGTGCCTTGGCGCGCGGCGGGACCTTGGTCTGCGCCTGGTACACCGTCACGGACAGGGGACTCTGGCTGATGGCAACGCGGCCCTCACGGTCGGTCTTGACGGACCGCAAGCCGCCATAAACCGGCTTGAGCCACGTGTTCGGACCGTACGTCGGTACCGTCGCGGACGCCGCCGTCTTCGAGTTGTTGGCCACCACCAGGTACTCGACGTTGTCGCTGCCCAGCCGGCTGAACGCGTACAGCCCGTTGCTGTTGGACGAGTACCGGTTGACCTGACGCCCGTCCGACAACGCCGGGTACTTCGCCCGCAGCTGCGCCAGTGCGGCGATGTGCTTGTACATGGGCGCGTTGACGTCGTACCGGTCCTTGCTGCCGATCGTCGTCGTACCCGTGCCGTCAACGACCTCGTTGTTCGCGTAGTCGGCGGTCTTGGTCGCAAACATGTCCTGCCGCGCGGCCTTGTCACCGCCGGCACCTGTGAAGCCCTGCTCGTCGCCGTAGTACACGACAGGCTGCCCACGCGTCAGGTACATCAAGGAGTGCGCCAGCTCGTCCCGTGCGAGCAGCTCCTGCCCTGACGCACCACCCTGCTTCAGGAACATGCCGACACGTCCCATGTCGTGGTTGCCGAGGAACGTGGGCAGCTCGTACGCGTTGGAGTCCGTGTCGGTGTAGTAGTCGTCGTTGGCGTAGAAATCCTGCAGCTTGGTGCTCGGGTCGCCCTTCGCGTACGCCACCGCGTTCTGCTGCAACCCGAAGTCCAGGGTCGCCTGCAGGTCGCCCTTGGTCGTGTAGGTCGACATGAACTGCGGGTTCGCGTCGTACACCTCGCCGAACATGAAGAAGTTCTTCGCGCCCGCACCCCGCGCCGCGGCCAGGATCGCCGGCGAGAACTTCTGCCAGAACTCGATGTTGACGTGCTTCACGGTATCGATCCGGAACCCGTCGATGCCGAACTCGGCCCACGTCTTGTAGACGTCGATCATCCCGTCCCGGACCTTCGGCTGCTCGGTGAACAGGTCGTCCAGCCCGGAGAAGTCGCCGTACTCCGCGCTCTCGCCGGCGAACGTGGAGTCGCCGCGGTTGTGGTACAGCGTCGGGTCGTTCAGCCAGGCCGGCACCTTGACGGTCTCGTCGGCCTTGCTGTGGAAGATCGGCACGTTCGGGAACGACGTGTTCCGGTCCAGCGCCGGGAACGTGTCGCCGGCCGCGTACTGCTTGTCGTCGAAGACGTTGCCCTGAGCATCCTTGTACGGCGCCGCCGACTTCGGGATGTACCCGTGGTTGCCGGACTGGTAGTCGATGACGTCAGCGGTGTGGTTGGTGATGATGTCGAAGAAGACCTTCATGCCCTTGCGGTGCGCGAGGTCGATCAGCCGTTTCATGTCCGCGTTGGTGCCGAGGTGCGGGTCGATCCGGGTGAAGTCGGTGATCCAGTACCCGTGGTACCCGGCGCTCACGTCGGCACCCGAGCCCTGCACCGGGCGGTTCTTGAACGACGGGGTGAGCCAGATGGCCGTCGTACCCAAGGACTTGATGTAGTCGAGCTTCTGGATCACACCGGCCAGGTCGCCGCCGTGGTAGAAGCCCTTGTCCGTCGGGTCCAGCCCGGTCTGCAGCCGGTCGCCGGTGAGACCGCCGGCGTCGTTCGACTTGTCGCCGTTCGCGAACCGGTCCGCCATCAGGAAGTAGAAGCGTTCCTTGGTGAGGCCCTGGCGCAGGCTTGGCGTCGCGAGCGCCTTGTCGGCGGCCGTCACCGTCTGGCCGGCCAGGTCGACCGGCTTGACCGTTACGACGTGACTGGTGTCGCTGTAACTGAACTGCAGCTTGGCCGGGCCTTCGATCCGCAGCGGGATGTTCTGCCCGTTCAGTACGCCGCCGGCACCGTAGTTCTCGGCCCAGCTCTTGTTGACCGTGACCTTGAACTCGTACGACCCCGCCGGTACGTCGAACACCTTCGTGTACGGCGCTCCGCTACCGAGACTGGTCGCGTCGCATCCGGGGTCCCAGTCGCCGGTACACCCCAGCTCGCTCTGCAGCGACCCGGTCAACGTGATGACCCGATCGACTGCCTCCTGTGCCGGCGCCGGTGACGCCGTACCCAGCCCCAGCACGACCACCGCAGCCGCGGTGAAACCTGCCGTCCAACGCCTGAACCCGCGCATCCCGGTCCCCTCCCGCCGATCCACCTGCGGGGGACGCTAACCAACGGTTGGTCGCAGCGGAAGAGCACGGCGAGTACTCAGGTGCGCACCACCTCGCCGTGGTTACTGCCCTCGACGGTCCATCTCCACAGCGATGAGCGTCTCCCGGACCCAGCCCCGACCCTTCCGAGGCCGCGCTCCGGTTGCTGGCCGGCGAGTGGTCAGCCGACGAGTGACGGCAGGGTGGTTTCGATGGGGGTGTGGAGGACTGTGGTGGCGTGTTCGTCGTAAGGGGTGGGCTGGGCGTTGAGGATGACCAGGGGCTTGTCTGCGTTCAGGGCCAGGTCGCAGAGGCCGGCGGCCGGGTAGACCTGCAGTGAGGTGCCGACGGCAAGGAACAGGTCGGCGGACTCGGTGGCGGCGACGGCTCGGTCCAGAACGGCCCGGTCGAGGGACTGGCCGAACGAGACCGTTGCGGACTTCAGGATGCCACCGCAGACCTCACAGGCCGGATCCTCGTCACCGGATTCGAGCCGGGGGAGTACGTCGGCCATCGGGATGCGCCGGCTGCACCGGAGACAGTCGACGTACCAGACCGTCCCGTGCAGCTCGTGGACAAGCTCCGGGGACGATCCGGCCTTCTGGTGCAGCCCGTCGACGTTCTGAGTGATCAGTCCGGTCAGACGACCCTGTCGCTCCAGCTCGACCAGGGCGAGGTGACCCGGGTTCGGCTCGGCTGTCCAGGCCGGTACGGCGAGACGGTGCTTCCACGTCGCCACGCGGACCTCACGACTCCCGACGTACTCGTCGAAGTCGAACATCGCCTCTGCGGCCGGGTCCTTGGTCCACACACCCTCAGGCCCGCGGAAGTCGGGGATGCCGGAGGCCGTGGAAATGCCCGCTCCGGTCAGTACGGCGATACGGTCCGCGTCCCTGAGAGTGTCGCTCACACCCTCGACGGTATCCATTCGGTGGCCACGACGGACATCACGATCTCGTCGACCCACCTCGCCGTCCCGGAGCAGCGCGTCCCGCAGCACGCCCTCTCTTGAACCCGGAGGTCCAGCCGGTCGGTCTGGTCGTTGCGGGTCGGCATCCACTCGCGGGCCCGCTCCTCACCGATGTCGCCGTGACTGCCGGTGAAGCGAGCCACCTCCGGGTCGTCCAGGGCCGCGGCCAGCGCGTCGTAGTCGCTCTCGTCCATCGGATGCAGCACCACCAGGTCCCCGGTCAGCGTGGGCTTGTACGCGAGGTCGGTCACGCCGCGCGGCGGGTCAGCTGACCCGCCGTACGACGTACTCCTCTTCTGCAGCCGACACCAGCTCCTGGGAGCGCATCCGGCACCAGGCCGGGATGTCCGTGGCCGCAGCCGGGTCGTCGGCCAGCACGGTGACGGTGTCGCCGACAGCGACGGTCGGCAGGGTCTTGGCCAGCTTGATCACAGGGAGTGGGCAGAGCAGGCCGGTGCAGTCCAGGTCCACGTTCACATCCCCACCGCCGCCCTGATGCGCTGCACTATCCCCGGCAGCACGGCACAGAACCGCAGTACGTCGTCATGCTTCGTGTCACGCGTCAGCGAGAGCCGGACGTTACCGTGGGTCAGCACGCCCATGGCCGCGAGCACGTGTGACGGCCGCAGCGTGCTGGACGTACAGGCAGAGCCACTGGAGACAGCGAAGCCCTCCGCATCCAGGGCGGTCACCAAGGCCTCACCGTCCACGTAGAGACACGAGAACGTGAGTATGTGCGGCAGCCGGTCGTCCGGGTCGCCTACTACCTCCACATCGGGTATGTCGGCCGCCACACGGCGCCGTACCTCGTCCACCCAGGCCCTGTGCTGGTCGTTGAGCTCCGTGGCCTCAGCCAGCCTGGCCTGTAACGCTGCGGCCGCAGCCAGCGCGTTGGGCACGTTCGGGAAGCCGGGGGAGAGGCCGTCCTCCCTCTCGTCCATCGGCCACGCCGGCGCGATCCGCGTGCCCTTCCGTACCGCCAGCAACCCGACACCGGCCGGGCCACCCCACTTGTGGGCACTTGCCGCCAGCATCGACCACCCGGTCGGTACGGCGTCGTGCCCGATCGAGGCAGACGCGTCAACAAACAGCGGTACGTCGCCACACGCGGTGGCCGCCGCCTCGACGGGTTGACGTGTCCCCACCTCGTGGTTCGCCGACTGCAGCGCCGCCACGGCCACGCCGGGTCGCCGTACCGCCGCAGTGAACGCATCCAGGTCCACCCGCCCCAGCTGGTCCACCCCGACCTCGACAGCGTCCTCACCGGCCGTGTGCAGTACTGCGGAGTGCTCGACGGCGCTGTGCACGACCGACGTACCTGTACGTCGTCTGGCGGCACGTACCGCGGTGAGCCCGTCCCGGATCGCCGCCGTACCGGAGGTGGTCAGGTACAGCTCGTCCGGCCGTACGCCGATCGCGTCCGCGAGTACGGCGCGGGCGTTGTCCAGCAGGAGCCTGGCGGTCCGTCCCTCGTGGTGCAGACGCACCGGATCGGCCCATCCGGAATCCACTGCCGACAGCAACATTTCCCGCGCGGCGGGGTGCATCGGCTCGGCCGACGCGGCATCCAGATACGTACGCTCGATCACACGGGAAACGCTAAGCCCTACCTATCCGCAGAAGCCGGATGGGTGTCCAGTAGGGTTTGGTCGTCAGTCTCACTTGGGAAGGGAAAGGCGCCCCGTGGGTTCGAACGGCACGCCCGGAGTGGAGGAGCGACCGGCAGGTTCTGCCGGCGCCACACGTCCGGCGAAGCGACGCCTGCTGGTCGGTGCGGCACTGGTGCTCGGCACCACGCTGCTGACCGGTTGTTCGTCGGCGACCACTGAGCAGTGGAAGCGACTCGGTCTGCCCGAGGGCGCATCGGACCGGACCGAGGCGATCCGCAGCCTCTGGATCGGTGCCTGGACCGCCGCTCTGATCGTCGGCGTGATGGTCTGGGGCCTGATCCTCTGGGTCAGCGTGCGGTACCGCAAGCGCAACGAAGACGCTCCCCGGCAGGTGCGGTACAACCTGCCGCTCGAAGTCCTCTACACACTGGCGCCGTTCGCGATCATCGGTGTGCTCTTCTTCTACACCGTGGAGCACGGCAACACGGTGACGAAGATGGACGCCAATCCGCAGCACACCGTGAACGTGGTGGGCCAGCAGTGGCAGTGGACCTTCAACTACAAGGACACCGTCGACGGGCAGCAGGGCGTCTGGGAGACCGGCACGCTCGACAAGCCCGCGACGCTGTGGCTGCCGGTGAACGAGTCGGTGCACTTCGACCTGACCTCGCCGGACGTGATCCACTCCTTCTGGGTGCCGTCGTTCTACTTCAAGCTCGACGTGATCCCGGGCCGGACCAACAAGTTCCAGCTGACCCCGACCAAGATCGGCACCTTTGAGGGCAAGTGCGCGGAGCTCTGCGGGCTTTACCACAGCCGCATGGTCTTCAGCGTCAAGGTCGTCACCCGCGCGGAGTACGACCAGCACCTGAAGGACCTGGCCGCCAAGGGCCAGACCGGAGCCGCCACCGGTGGCGCCGACGCCACCACCATTCCCGGTTCAGGGGAGGGCCAGAAGTGACCGAGTTCGCCGAGCGCACCGGCGCCATCGGTAGCACCACCGCGCTGCCCAGGCGGCGCACCAAGGGCCAGATGCTGGTCAAGTACCTGACGACGACCGACCACAAGCTGATCGGGCACATGTACCTGGTCACGTCGTTCATGTTCTTCCTGATCGGCGGCGTGATGGCGTTGCTGATGCGCGCCGAGCTGGCCAGGCCAGGCTTGCAGATCGTGAACGAAGAGGTCTACAACCAGCTCTTCACGATGCACGGCACGATCATGCTGCTGCTGTTCGCGACCCCGCTGTTCGTCGGCTTCGCGAACGAGATCATGCCGCTGCAGATCGGCGCCCCGGACGTCGCGTTCCCGCGACTGAACATGTTCAGCTTCTGGCTGTTCCTGTTCGGCGGCCTGATCACGATCAGCGGCTTCTTCACCCCGGGCGGCGCGGCCGACTTCGGCTGGTTCGCCTACGCCCCGCTGTCCAACGCGGTCCGCTCGCCGGGTGTCGGTGGCGACCTGTGGATCATGGGTCTGTGGATGGCCGGTCTGGGCACCATCCTCGGCGCGGTGAACTTCATCACCACGATCATCACGATGCGGGCACCGGGGATGACGATGTTCCGGATGCCGATCTTCACCTGGAACATCCTGGTGACATCGATCCTGGTCCTGATCGCGTTCCCGATCCTGGCCGCGGCGCTGCTGGTGCTGGAGGCGGACCGAACACTCGGGGCCCATGTCTTCGACGCAGCCAACGGCGGGCCAATACTCTGGCAACACCTGTTCTGGTTCTTCGGGCATCCCGAGGTGTACATCATCGCGCTGCCGTTCTTCGGCATCGTCACCGAGATCCTGCCGGTCTTCAGCCGTAAGCCGGTCTTCGGCTACATCGGCCTGGTCAGCGCGACGCTCGGTATCGCGGTGCTGTCGGTGGCGGTGTGGGCGCACCACATGTTCGTCACCGGCGCGGTGAACCTGCCGTTCTTCTCGTTCATGACCTTCCTGATCGCGGTACCGACCGGTGTGAAGTTCTTCAACTGGATCGGCACGATCTGGGGCGGGTCGGTGTCGTTCGACACGCCGATGCTCTGGTCGGTCGGCTTCCTGACGACCTTCCTCTTCGGCGGTCTGACCGGCGTCATCCTGGCCTCGCCGGCGCTGGACTACCAGCTCTCCGACTCGTACTTCGTGGTCGCGCACTTCCACTACGTCGTCTTCGGCACCGTGGTGTTCGCGATGTTCGCCGGGTTCTACTACTGGTGGCCGAAGTTCACCGGGCGGATGCTCGACGAGAAGCTCGGCAAGCTGCACTTCTGGCTGCTGTTCATCGGCTTCCACACGACGTTCCTGGTGCAGCACTGGCTGGGTGTCGAGGGCATGCCGCGGCGGTACGCCGACTACAGCCCGAACGAGGGCTTCACCACGCTGAACGAGGTGTCCAGCGTCGGTGCCTTCATCCTCGGCGCGTCGATGCTGCCGTTCTTCTACAACATCTACAAGTCGCGCAAGACGCAGCCGGTCGGCGTCGACGACCCGTGGGGCTGGGGCCGTTCGCTCGAATGGGCGACCAGCTGCCCGCCGCCGCGGCACAACTTCGAGTCGCTGCCGCGGATCCGTTCGGAGTCGCCCGCCTTCGACCTGCACCACGCCGAGCTGGCCATGGCCGACCGCCCGGTGAGCGCGGGCCGGTTCGGACAACCTGCTCGACGCCGACGATCGGAAGCCGATCGCGGAGGCCGGCAAGCCGGAGACCGACGGGAAGGACGAGGCGTGAAGGTCGAGGCCTGGGTCTTCGGGATCCTGAGTGTTTTCCTGGTGGTCGTCACGCCGATCTACTGGCTGATGTCGGAGGACCCCACCGGTACCACCGCGCTGGTCATGACGTTCTTCCTGTCGCTGCTGGTGGCGTTCTACCTGAGCGTGACGGCGCGCCGGATGGACGCCCGCCCGGAGGACCGCAAGGAGGCGGAGGTCGTCGACGGAGCCGGCGAGCTCGGCTTCTTCCCGCCGTACTCCTGGTGGCCGCTGTGGTGCGCGCTGACCCTGTCGGTGGTCGTGCTCGGCGTCGTGTTCGGCTGGTGGCTGTTCATCGCCGGCGTCGGGATCGGCATCATCACGCTGAGCGGGTTCATCTTCGAGTACTACCGCGGTGACCACGCTCACTAGTTGAGAGTCGTACGAAAAACGCCGTCCGGGAACGAACCGGGCGGCGTTTTCGTGCGTCTTAAGGGTGTTGTGGGTGCGGAGGGTTCTGGTCCGTACCAATACGGTTGCGTGCGATGCATGGAATTGTCGCCGCGGCAGGTTACCCTTACCGCGGTCTGACTAAACAGGGGAGAGCTGGGGAATGGTGAACGGTTCGGTGAGGAAGTACGGCCTTGCCGTGGCGGGAATCTGTGTCCTGCTGCTGGCCGGTACGGCGTGCGGCGACACGAAGGCCAACGGTAGCGGCGGGCAGTCGACGCCTGGCGCCTCCACGTCGCAGAGCAGTACGCCGGGTGCCTCGAGCACGCCCGGTACGTCGACCACTCCGTCGAACAGCCCGGCCGCCAGCATCGCTGTAGTGCCCGCCAAGGGCGCCACGTCGGTGCAGCCGGACAAGCCGGTCACGGTCACCAGCACGGGCGGCAAGCTGACGGCGATCACGCTGAAGGACGACAACGGCGACAAGGTCACCGGGAACTTCAACGCGGACAAGACGCAGTGGACATCGGCCGACCTGCTGATGCCGGGCGCGACATACACCCTGAGCGGCTCGGCCGAGGGCACCGACGGCGCTACCGTGCCGGTCAGCTCGAGCTTCAAGACGCTGAAGGCGAACAGGACTCTGAAGTCCGCGATCGCTCCGCTGAACAACGACACCGTCGGCGTCGGGTACCCGGTCCAGATCTACTGGACCAACCCGGTCAAGGACCGCGCCGCGGTCGAGAAGCGGCTCTCGGTGAAGACGTCGGTCCCGGTCGACGGCACGTGGCACTGGGTGAACAGCACGCAGGTCAACTACCGGCCGAAGAACTACTGGCCGGTCGGCACCAAGGTGACCGTGAAGGTCGACCTCCAAGGTGTGAACGCCGGAAACAACACCTGGGGCGTGTCGAACCGGACGGTCGACTTCACGATCGGCAAGTCCGTGGTCAGCCACGTCGACGTGAAGAAGCACGTGATGACGGTCACGATCAACGGCAAGCTGGCCCGGACCATCCCGATCACCGCCGGCAAGGACGGGTTCACCACCCGCAGCGGCGTCAAGCTGATCATGGAGAAGTTCACGACCAAGCGGATGGACGCGGCGACCGTCGGCATCAAGCCCGGCGACCCGAACTACTACAACATTCCGGACGTGAAGTGGGCGCAGCGCGTCACCAGCTCCGGCGAGTTCATCCACGGCGCACCGTGGTCGGCCGGCAGCCAGGGCAGCGCCAACGTCAGCCACGGCTGCGTCGGCATGAGCCTCAATGACGCCCAGTGGTACTTCGGCCAGACCCTGGTCGGCGACCCGGTCACCGTCACCGGCACCTCCCGCACCATGGAGCCCGGCAACGGCTGGACCGACTGGAACACCACCTGGGCCGCCTACAAGTCCGGCTCCGCCCTGTCCTGACCACGCACTCCCTGACCGGCCCTGACACCCGCCCGGGTGTCAGGGCCGTTTCATATGCCCAGAGCCGCGATCAGCTCGTCGGCATGGAGGGCTGGGAGCGAGTGGTGGGTGGCAGTGGGCAGATGGACGACGGCTGCGCCGGCTGAGGCCGCTCTCTGGGCCAACTTGTGTGGGTCGTGAGCCTTGGTGCGGTCGGCAACCACAACGACCGTTTGTGGCAGGTCCTGGAAGCTCCTGGGGTGCTGGGGCTTGACGGGGCGTGCTGTTGGCTGACAAGAGCCCAGAGCGGCCAGTCCGAGCCAACTGGGGTCTACTGGGAGGCCCTGGGTCTCCCAGTAGATGAAGGACTCGTAGCGGGCTTCTGAGGGGCGTAGGAGCATTGGGAGGGCGCGGGCCACGTACGTCGGCTTGAGGCCCGTGAAACAGTCGGTGGGGTCTATCAGGCCAAGCTTCCGGACGCGGGCCTGGAGTGCGTACGTGAGCGCTATCCAGGCGCCGTACGAGTGGCCGATCAGCAGTGGTTCGTCGAGGCCCTTCAGGACGCCGGACAACCACGTCATGAGGTCGGTCACGGTGCGAGGTGGGGGAGCGGTACTGAGGCCTGCGTCGCCTGGGAGGTCCGGTGCATAGACGCGGTAGCGCTCCGCGAGGAGTGGCGCGACCGCGAACCACACGGGTGCAGTCGCGCCGTGGCCCGCGAGTAGAACGGCTGGTGGGGCGTCCGGTGGGCCACAGACGTTGACGTGGGTGCCTGCGATGTCGAAGTGCTCGACCGGTACGCCCCAGCGTTCGAGCAGCGCGGCGTACGCGTCCTGAAAGCTCATGTCGCCGACAATAGCTCACTGAGTGAGGTAAAGTGCGGGTCATGCGTGAAGGAGTGACACCGGCCGACCCCGAACGGGCGGCCGCGCTGGAGGTCGTACACCTGCTGCGAGACGTCGCGCTGCGGCTCGAGCTCGCGGTCGGGGAGTTCGCCCGTACGACCGGACTGCACGGGACCGACGTACGGGCGCTGGTCCGCCTTCTGGACGCCGAACGCGCCGGAACCGAGGCCACGCCCAGCTGGCTCGCTCAACAGCTGGGAATGACCTCTCAAGCAACAACGGCAGTCATCCACCGCCTGGAGGCCGCCGGCCACGTAGAACGCCTCAGAAGCCGCTCAGACGGCCGCAGCACCCAGCTGCAGGTCTCCGACGGCGCAGTCGAACTCGGCTGGCACTTCTTCGGCCCCCTCCTCAACCGAATGGCCGCCCAGACAGCCGAACTGAGCTCCGCTGACCAGGAATCACTCAAGCAGTGGCTCACAGCGATGGCGCAGGCGATCGGTTGATCGACGCGCAAAAAGCGAACGGCCCCAGGCGTTTGCCCGGGGCCGTTCGCTTGGTGCTTGAGCGTCAGGAGTGGTCGCTGGTGACCTCGCGGTAGGTCTCCGTGTCCTCCGTCAGTTCGTGGATCTCGTCGGCGTCGTGAGCGTGCTCGTGCGCCTCCTCGATCTCCTCTGTGGTCGGCTTCTGGACCGCGTCGGCGTAGTAGAACCGGGACAGGGCGGCGCGGGCCTTGTTCAGGGCCCTCCGCGGAGCGCGGACGCCGTTGTCGTCGGTGTCGGGGCCGATCTCCTGCGGCAGGATGCGGTCCCGCGCGGTGAGCGAGTAGGCCTCGTACGTCGAGATCGGCTGGTGCTTCTCGGTGTACTTGCCCTCGGCGGACCGGACGATCACACCGGTCTCCAGGCCGTGCAGCAGGCGGTCCTGATCGGCCCGCTGCAGCGAGATCGCCCAGCGGCGGGTGATCCAGAAGGCCAGGATCGGGCCGAGGATGACCGCGAACCGCAGGAACCAGGTCACGCTGTTCAGCGAGATGTGGAAGTGCGTGGCGAGGACGTCGTTACCACCACCGACCCACAGCAGGGCGTAGAACGTGATGAACGCGACGCCGATGCCGGTCCGGGTCGGCACGTCCCGGGGCCGGTCCAGCAGGTGATGCTCGCGTTTGTCGCCGGTGATCCACCCCTCGATGAACGGATAGAGCGCGACCAGGGTGACGAACGCAGGTGGCACGATCAGCGCCGGGATGATCAGGTTCCAGCTCAGGGTGATGCCCCAGAAGTGCGACTCGAATCCGGGGAAGATACGCACCGAGCCTTCCAGCCAGCCCATGTACCAGTCCGGCTGCGAACCCGCGGTCACCGCGGCCGGGTCGTACGGCCCGTACAGCCAGACCGGGTTGATCTGCATCAGCGCACCCATCAGCGCGGTGATACCGAAGACCACGAAGAAGAAGCCGCCGGCCTTGGCCGTGTACACCGGGAACAGCGGGTAGCCGACCACGTTGTTCTGCGTCCGGCCGGGACCGGCGTACTGCGTGTGCTTGTGGTACACGACCAGGAACAGGTGCACCGTGACGAGGCCGAGGATGATGCCCGGGATCAGCAGCACGTGTGCGATGAAGAACCGGGAGACGAAGTCGCCGCCGGGGAACTCGCCGCCGAAGATGAAGAAGTTCATGTACGTGCCGACCACCGGTGAGGCCTGGATCATGCCGTTGGTGATCCGCAGACCGGTACCGGACAGCAGGTCGTCGGGGAGGCCGTAGCCGATGAAGCCCTCGATGATGCCGAGGAACAGCATCCCGAAGCCGATCAGCCAGTTCAGCTCACGCGGCTTGCGGAACGCGCCGGTGAAGAACATCCGGAGCAGGTGCACCATCATCGCGGCGATGAACAGCACGGCCGCCCAGTGGTGGATCTGCCGCATCAGCAGACCGCCGCGGATGTCGAAGCTGAGGTTCAGCGTGGAGGCGTAGGCCTCCGACATGTGCACGCCCTTGAGCAGGCTGTACGAACCCTGGTACTGGACCTCGGCCATCGAGGGCTTGAACCAGAAGGTCAGGAAGGTGCCGGTCAGGATCAGGATGATGAAGCTGTAGAGCGCGATCTCGCCCAGCATGAAGGACCAGTGGTCCGGGAAGATCTTCCGGAGGTTCTTCTTCCCGATCTTCGCGATGCCGAGGCGGTCGTCGAACCATTTCACCGGTCCGGGGAACTCTGTGCTTGTTGACACTGTTGTCACCCTCGTTCGAAGAAGCTCGGGCCGACCGGCTCGGTGAAGCCGCTCTGCGCAACCAGGTAGCCCTCACTGTCCAGTGCCAACGGTAGCTGAGGAAGCGGGCGGGCAGCAGGTCCGAAGACGACCTTGGCGCCGTCGGAGAGGTCGAAGGTCGACTGGTGGCACGGGCAGAGCACGTGGTGGGTGGTCTGCTCGTACAACGAGATCGGGCAACCGACGTGGGTGCAGATCTTGGAGTAGCAGAGGATCCCGTCGATGCCCCAGTTCTCCCGGCCGGGCTTGGTGCGGATCTCGCTCGGCTTGATCCGGACCATGATCACCGCGGCCTTCGCCCGGGCGTTCTGGTACTCGACCGGGTTCTGCTCCTGCAGCGGGGCGAGGTTCGCCGGCGCGCCGTTGACCAGTTGGCCGACGACCAGGTCGGACGGCTTGATCGGGCGGTTCGTGACGTCGTTGACGACCCGGATGCCCTTCGCCCAGATCGTGTTGTACAGCGCGCGGCCGGGCAGCGGGCCGAGGTCGCGGAGCAGCACGATGGCCGGCAGCCCGAGGGCGCCGAGGGCGCCGATCAGCGAGTTCCGGATCATCTTGCGGCGGCCGAAGCCGGATTCCGCGGCGCCTTCCTTGAACGCCTCGGTGATCTCGGCGATCTGCTCCGGCGACGAGTGCGCGGCGTGCCGGTCCTCGGCGATCTCCTCGTCGACCATCAGCTTCTTGGCCCACTGGATCGCGCCCGCCCCGATCAGGAACAGCGCGAGCCCGATGCACAGGCCGAGGGTCATGTTGTTCGCGTTGCCGGTCAGCGGCCCGAACTGGATGTAGGCGTCCCGCGGGATCGCGAAGTACGCGACACAGGCGCCGAGCACCAGCAGCGTCGCCAGGCCGAACATCGCCGACACCTGGCGCTCGACGCGGTCGGCGGCCTTCGGGTCGATGTCGGTGATCCGCGGCTCGTGCGGCTCCATGCCGGGGTCCGGGATCGGCTCCGCCACCTCGACGGCGGTGCCGTGCTCGTCTTCCACCTTCGCCGGAAGGTTCTTCTCGTCGCTCACTCGGCCTTCGCTCCCTTGGCCTTGGCGCCCTTGGCGCCGATCCAGACCGCTACCGCGACCAGCAGGCCGATTCCGACGACCCAGCCCCACAGACCCTCGGAGACCGGGCCGAGCCGGCCGAGGCCGAAGCCGCCCGGGTCCTTCTGGTTCTGCAGCGCCTTCAGGTAGGCGATGATGTCCTGCTTGTCCTGCGGCAGCATGACCTGGTCGGAGAAGACCGGCATCTGCTGCGGGCCGGTCAGCATGGCCTCGTAGATGTGCTTCTCACTGACACCCATCAGCGACGGCGCGTACTTGCCGTTCGGCAGCGCACCGCCGCGGCCGGCGAAGTTGTGGCACGCGGTGCAGTTGGTGCGGAACAGCTCGCCGCCCCGGGTGACCTGCTCGTCGGTGGCCTTGCTCACGTCGTACGAGTCCGCGGCCGGGACGGCCGGGCCGGGGGCCAGCGAGGCGACGTACGCGGCCAGGGCCTCGATCTCGGCCTGCGAGTAGACCGGCGTCTTGCGCGGGATCTGCGCACCCGGCTGCTGGGCCGGCATCCGGCCGGTACCGACCTGGAAGTCGACCGCGGCCGCTCCGACACCGATCAGCGAGGGCGCGGTGAACTTGCCCGCGCCGTTCGTACCGCCCTCGGCGTTGAGACCGTGGCAGCTGGAGCAGCCGACCGCGAAGAGCTTCTTGCCCTCCTCGATCTGCTGCGACTGGGCCGAGTTGTCCGCCACGGCGTTGTCAGGGGCGAAGGCGGCGTACGCCGAGCCGACTGCCAGGAGGCCGAACAGGAGCACGACGAGGCCGGCGGACCGGTGCCGTCGTCGCGCGGAGAGAAAGCGCGCCGGTGACAAGGGATTTCTCTTCTCACTCATTTGAGCAGGTAGATGGTCGCGAACAGGGCGATCCAGACCACGTCGACGAAGTGCCAGTAGTACGACACGACGATCGCCGAGACGGCCTGTTCGTGGGTGAACTTACGAGCCATGTACGTCCTGGCCAGGACGAACACGAAAGCGATGAGGCCGCCGGTCACGTGCAGGGCGTGGAACCCGGTGGCCAGGTAGAACACCGACCCGTACGCGTTGGACGAGATCGTCAGGCCCTCCTGCACCAGCCCGGTGTACTCCGTCACCTGGCCGGCGACGAACACCGCGCCCATCAGGTAGGTGAGGATGAACCACTCGCGCATGCCCCACGTCCGCGGGTTCAGCGCCGAGCCGGTCCGGCCGACCCGGCCGTGCTCGGCCGCGAAGACGCCGAACTGGCAGGTGAACGACGACAGCACCAGGATCGTCGTGTTCACCGCGGCGAACGGGACGTCCAGATGCTCCGTCATCAGCTTCCAGAGCGTGTCCGTTCCGGGAGCTGCGGCGGCGGTCGTCACCGACCGGATGGTGAAGTACGCCGCGAACAGGGCGGCGAAGAACATCAGTTCGCTCGAGAGCCAGACGATCGTGCCGACACTGACCATGCTGGGACGGTCGGCATGACCGTGTTCACGAGACGCTGGGAGCGCGGTTGCAGTGGCCACGCGGTCATTATGTCGGTCCGCGCGTTCAACGCTACGACCACCCCCGTGCATGTCGCCGGCCAGCTGTTCCTACTGTGGAACCGTGCTTCCCCTTCACGCCACTCCGGGTGACCGGATCGAGCCGCTGACAGCGCTCCGGTTGCTGACGGCATGGACCTTCGAACCGGTGTTACTCGGCGTGATCGTGGTGCTCGGAGCGCTCTATCTGTACGGCGTCCACAAGCTGCGCAAGCGCGGCGACAAGTGGTCCCGCGGCCGGACGTTCGCGTTCGTCGGGGTCGGTCTGGGCAGCGCCGTGATCGCCACCCAGTCGGCGCTCGGGACCTACGACACGGTGCTGATCAGCGTGCACATGGTCCAGCACATGATCCTGTCGATGCTGACGCCGCTCGCGCTGGCGCTCGGCGCCCCGGTCACGCTGGCGCTCCGGACGCTGCCGCAACCGCCGCGGAAGTGGTTGCTGTCCGTGCTGCACTCGCGGTTCGCGAAGGTGATCTGCTTCCCGCTGATCGGGTTCACGCTGTTCGTGCTGAGCCCGTGGGCGCTGTACTTCAGCGGCTGGTACGACGCGACGCTCCGGTCGACCGTGCTGCACGACCTGCTGCACCTGCACTTCATCCTGGTCGGATCCCTGTTCTTCTGGCCGCTGCTCGGGCTGGATCCGGTGCCCGGGCGGGTGATCTACCCGTTCCGGCTGTTGATGACGTTCCTCACGTTGCCGTTCCACGCCTTCCTCGGGATCACGATCATGTCGGCGAACAAGCTGATCGCGGAGGACTGGTACACCAGCTTCGCCCGGGCCTGGCCGCCGTCGCCGCTGCACGACCAGTACATCGCGGGCGGGTTGCTGTGGGGCTCCGGCGACATCGTGGGCGTGATGTTCTTCGCCGTACTGTTCGTCCAGTGGGTACGGGAGTCGCAGCGTGAGGCGCGCCGCGAGGACCGGCGTCTGGACCGGTTGGAGGAACAGGCTCGCAGGGCCGGACAGGTGCCCCGGTAGCATTCGGGTGTCCAGTCTTCTTTAGAACACAGCTTGGGATGGATCGATGAGTTCAGAGCGTCCGCTGAGGGTCCTGGTCTACAGCGACGACCGTACGACGCGGGAGTCCGTCCGGCTGGCCCTCGGCAAGCGGCCGGCGGCCGATCTGCCCGAGCTCGAGTACGTCGAGTGCGCGACCGAGCCGGCCGTCATCAAGACCATGGACAAGGGCCGGATCGACCTGGCCATCCTGGACGGCGAAGCCGTTCCGGCCGGTGGCCTGGGGATCGCGCGGCAGTTGAAGGACGAGATCTTCCAGTGCCCGCCGGTGCTGGTCCTGACCGGTCGCCCGCAGGACGCGTGGCTGGCGACCTGGTCGCGGGCCGAGGGCGCGGTGTCACACCCGATCGACCCGATCAAGCTCGCCGAGGTCACCGCGGACCTGCTCCGGCAGCGGCTGGCCACGCTCCCTGCCATCACGTCCTGACTCCATGGTCGCCTACACCTGGTCCCACGTCATCGGGCCGCTGCTGCAGCACGAGGACCTGGAGGCCGCCGCCACCGCGTGGGCGATGGAGCAGATCCTGTCCGGGGCCGCGACGCCGGCCCAGCTGGCCGGGTTCGTGATCGCGCTGCGGTCCAAGGGCGAGACGGTCACCGAGGTCGAGGGCCTCGTGCAGACGATGCGCGAGTTCGCCACCCCGATCACCGTCCCCGGCCGGACGCTGGACGTGGTCGGGACCGGCGGCGACCAGGCCCACACCGTGAACATCAGCACGATGTCCGCGATCGTCGCCGCCGGTGCCGGCGCGAAGGTCGTGAAGCACGGGAACCGGGCGGCCTCGTCCGCGTGCGGCGCCGCCGACGTACTCGAGGAACTCGGGATCCCGCTCGACCTCAGCGGCCCGCAGGTGGCCGAGGTGGCGGAGCGGGCCGGGATCACGTTCTGCTTCGCGGCCGCGTTCCACCCGGCGCTGCGGAACGCCGCGGTGCCGCGCCGCGAGCTCGGCGTACCGACGACGTTCAACCTGCTCGGCCCGCTGGCGAACCCGGGCGACCCGTCGGCGCAGGCCGTCGGGGTCGCCGACGGGCGGGTCGCCGGGCTGATGGCCGGGGTGCTCGCGCGGCGCGGGATCGACGCGCTGGTGTTCCACGGCGACGACGGGCTCGACGAGCTGACCACGCGTACGACGTCCCAGGTGTGGGTCGTCGGCGGCGGGAAGGTCGAGGGGCCGGTCACGCTGGATCCTCGGGAGCTGGGCATCGAGCCGGTGTCCGCGGACGCGTTGCGGGGCGCGGACGCGACGTACAACGCGAAGGTCGTGCGGGCGCTGGTCGAGGGCGAGCCGGGGGCGGTGCGGGACGTCGTACTGCTGAACGCCGGTGCGGCGCTGGCGGCGTACACGCCGGTGGCCGGCACCGTGACCGAACGGATCCGGACCGGGATGGACCGGGCCGCCGAGGCGCTCGACTCCGGTGCCGCGAAGGACGTGCTGGACCGGTGGATCGCGGCCTGCGCCGAGGTGCGTGGCTGATCGCTGCTGTGCGAAGGGGCCGGCCGGGTTTCCGGCCGGCCCCTCTGCTACTTGCTGATCTTGATCTGGCTGACCTTGTTGCGCCAGACGTTCTGCCAGGCCGGGGTGGAGCCGGCGATGTCCGCGATCGACACGTCCGCCGTACCGTCGCCGCGGTCGACCACCGCGATCATCACGGTGGAGTACGTCTCGGCCAGCTTCGGCACCTTGACGACCACCTTGGCGACGATCTCGTGACCCGGGTGGCCGTTGACCGAGATCGCCTTGTGCTGCGTGCCCTTCATGACCTGTGCGTTCTTGTCGTACAGGTTGGTGATCGCGCGGACCCCGACCTGGATCGCGGCCGCTTTGAGACCGGCCGGGGTGTTCTTGTACGCGATGTCCGGCGGAAGTTGGCCGAAGGACGTGTAGTTGCCCCAGGTCGCGCCCTTGCCGTCGTAGTTGTTGTGCACGGTCAGCCAGATCGCGGCGCCGCCCCACAGCCCGGTGCGCTCGTACGAGTTGCCCCAGGCCGAACTCATGATCGGCATCGTGTCGGTGTTCGAGGCAACGATCTCGGTGCCGATCACCTTGCCGTACGGCGTTTGCGTCTTGGTCGGCTTCGCCGACGGGTTGACGGTCTCGAGCGGCTTGCCCGTGGAGGGCAGCGCGACCGGGGTGAGGGCGTCGGCCTTGTTCCAGACCCAGCCCGCACTCAACCCAGTAGCCGCCAATGCGACCATGACCAGCACCACGGCCCCAATCACCCGCGCGCGGCCGTTACCCCCCACCGACCCACCACTCAACCAACCACCAACACCCCCTCCCGAGTGCGCCCCACCGGAGCTCGCGCCACCGAAGTGCGCCACACCGGAGTGCGCGCCACCGGAGCTCGCGCCACCGAAGTGTGCCGCACCGGAGTGCGCGCCACCCGACTGCGTGCCAGCACCCTGCGAGCCGGCACTACTCTGCCCGGCGGCCCCTGGCCCCGCACCGTATGCAGCCGAGCCGCCGTGCCCACCAACTGCACCTGACCCTGGTGTGTGGCCGCTTGTGGGAGAGCTGTGCCCAGCCCTCTGTCCACTCGCGCCATGCCCACCAGTTGCCGGCGTCGCATACGGCCCAGCCGCCCGCGAGATCGCCTCACCCAACGCAGCAGGCGCCGGCCGCCCACCGGGCGCACCACCGACCTGCCCACCGGGCTGGCCGCTGTACGGACCACCCTGGGGACCGCCCTGTGTACCCGGCGGTCCGCCCGGAGGCGCTGCGTGCTGACCTGGCTGCCGGGCGCCTTGCGCACCTGGCTGCTGGCCGCCCTGAGGTCCACCGTGCTGACCGAGCCGTTGCCCGTCCTGCGGCCCCACGTTCTGCATGCCTGGCCGCCCAGCCTGCGGACCGCCCAGCGTGCCACCTTGGGAACTGCCGGACTGGCCAGCCTGCTGTCCGCCAGCCTGCGGTCCCATCGCCTGCGCCTGCCACCCAGCCTGCCGCTGCCCGGCCTGCTGCCCGGCCTGCTGCGGCGCCTGCTCCGCAGCCCACGCCTGCCCGCCCTGCCCTGGTACACCTGGCGTCTGACCGGCGTGCCCAGCCCCAGCTTGACCGCCCAGCCCCGGTGCGCCCGGCGCGTGGTCGGCTTGTCCGCTCGGACCTTGCCAGCCCTGTGGCTGGCCCGGCTGGTTGTGTGGGATTGGTTGTTGCTGCTGAACGGGGTACTGCGGGCCTGCCGCGGGAGCCGCGTGCTGTGGACGTGCCTGTTGCGCTCCTGGCTGCTGACTTGGCGACTGCTGTTGGCTCGACGGCTGCTGGCCAGGTGCCTGCGCCCCGGGCTCCTGCCGGCCATCCGACCACTGCGGACTCGCTTGCCAGCCACTCACCTGCTGGCTACCTAACTGCTGGCCGCCTGACTCACTCGGCTGCTGTGCACGCGGCTGTTGGCCACCTGGCCGCTGGCCGCTCGGCCCAGCCGGCTGCTGGGCGTCCGGCCTTTGTTGGTTGGTCCAGGGGGGTTGTTGGGGTGGGGCCGCGTGTTGTGGGCGGGGCTGGGGCGGTGGTGCTGGTGCGGGGGACTGGCCGAACAGGGCGTCCGATGAGGGTGGTTCGTTGGGGTCCGGCTGGTTGGGGCGGGGCGCCGGTGCGGGGGGCGCCACCGGCGTACCGGCCAGCGGATCGCCTGCCGCGGAACGTGCCTCACTGCCCGTCGTACCCGGGTAAGGCTCAAAGCCGTCCTCGGCAGGCGGATTCTGTTCGTTGTTGTCAGCCAACTTGAATTCCCTTAAAGGCCTCGTCTGCGGCCGTTTTCAGATCCGGGCGGTTGTTCGGGATCTCGCTGATGTACGCGACCGCAGTACCGTCGCCGAGATCGAAGACGACCACCGTCAGCGTCAGCACGCGATCGGTCACCTTGGCGGCCGTCGTTGTCACGGTCTGCTGGACGAACCAGCCGGACTTGTCGGATCGCTTCACAGCGCCGTTCGCGAGCGGCTTGAAGGTGACCGGGATGTTGCCGTACATGCCGCCGTCGTGCAGTTGCGCCGTCAGCGACAGCGCGGTCGCCTTCGGGTCGCCGGTGAACCCGGACCCGGTACCGAGCCCGCCGACGAAGATGTCCGCGGACCAGTCGTCCGAGCCGACGGCGCTCTCCGTCAGTACGATGCGCTGGCCGTTCGAGTGCTGGAGCTGCTGGATCAGCCGGATGCGGTCCGACCACGGCGGCTTCCGGCGCGGGAACGAGATCGCCGTCGACGCGATTCGGCCGGTGCCTTCGTGCAGCTTCGGGTTCTTGGACTGGCCGGGCGTGGCTCCACCCGTCGGCTCCGGCGACGCGTTCTGTGTCGGCGTACCGGTCGGGTCCGGGTTTGCGGTCTTGTCGTTGTGGTTGGTGAGCAGGACGATCGTGGCCACGATCAGCAGTACCAGCGCGATGCCGCCGCCGACCACCAGTGGCAGCTTCCCACCGAACGGTCCGCCGCCACCGGGGCTCTTGGCCTTCTTGCTCTTGCCCTTGTCCCGCTTGCCGACTCCCGAGCTCAGGTCGGCCTTACCGCCCCAGGCTTCGTTCCCGTCCTCGCCCCAGGCCTGCTGCGGCGCCTGCTGGGTACCCCTGCCTTGCTGAGCGCCCCACTGCTGGGGGCCGCCCTGCTGACCGGTCTGCTGCTGGTTGTTGCCCCAGCCGTTGTTGGGTTGCTGGTCGGCGGGCTCTTGCACTGGCCAGCTCTGGCCGTTGTTCTGCTGGCTGTCCTGGGCTTGCTGGCCCCACGGGCCTGATTCTTGTACGCCGTGCTGGTCGCCTACGCCCCAGCCGTTGTCGGCCGGCGCGTCCGTACCTGCTGCGCCCTGCTGCGAGCCCCAGGTCTGCGGGGGCTGTGCAGACTGCTGTTCGGTGCTGGACTGCTGGGCGTTCCAGTTCTGGCTCTGCTGCTGGGGCTGCTGGTTCCAGTTCTGGTTGCCGACTTGCTGGTCGCGCCAGCCCTGGTTCTGGTTGGCGGGCTGCTGGTCGGTCCTCGACTGGTTCTGGTTCTGGTCGCCCCAGAGTTGGACAGGCTGGTCCGGTGTGGAGTCGGTCGACTCGGGCACGGTCCAGAGCGGGCTGGCCTTCTC
Organism: Kribbella aluminosa; assembly: GCF_017876295.1. Taxonomy (NCBI): domain Bacteria; kingdom Bacillati; phylum Actinomycetota; class Actinomycetes; order Propionibacteriales; family Kribbellaceae; genus Kribbella; species Kribbella aluminosa. The sequence continues at coordinate 3,865,858 of NZ_JAGINT010000002.1, forward strand.
GGGGGTCGTCAGGTCGTCTTCGTCGCCGGCTTCGACACCCCACGCGGGTACGTCGCCCGCCGGGTCGGACTGATCCCCACCACCCTGGCTACCCCAGTCAGGCTGCAGCACAGCCGCCTCGGAGTCCTCAGCCGCCAGCCGAGCCGCCTCGTCATCCGCTGCTCGCACCGCCGTCTCCTCCACCACCGCCGCGCCATCCGCGCCACCTGCCGCCGACGACGTATCGGTGGGTTGGGTGGAGGTGTTCGGTGGCGCGTCGGACGCTTGCTGAGCGGCCGCGGCTGCAACTGCCCCACCTAACGCAGCCGCTCCACCCAGCGCAGCAGCCGTGCCTACACCGGCAGTCGCCGACCTACCAGCGCCTGCTGGCGGGGCTCCTGCTGCTTCCGCGTCCGCTGGTGGCGTGGCGGCCGACGGTGCGTCGGCGGCCTGCGGGCCTGGGCGCTGGGTGGTCGTTGGCTGTGTGCCGGTCGGGGCGGGTTCGGCTGTGGGGGCTGGGGCCAGCCGGAGCGTGGGGGCGGTGGGTTGTTCTGGGGTTGGTTCGTCGGCGTTGGCGGCCAGGGCGGCTTCGGCTGCTTGGACTTCGGCGATGTCGCGTTGGGTCCAGTGTTCGGCGGGGGCTGGGGCGAGTACGGGGGCGCCCCAGGTGGCGCGGGCGCGTTCGGCTGGGGTTGGGGCGTTGTCTGGGGTGGGTACGTCGGTGCGCTGGACGTCGGGGTGCTGGACGTAGGAGTGCTGGACGTCGGGGTGCTGGACGTAGGAGTGCTGGACGTAGGAGTGCTGGACGTCGGCGGGGTGCGCGGACGCCTGCGGCTGGACGTACTCGTCGGGGGACACGGCGCGGAGGCGAGGGCCGTCGTTCGCGGGGGTGGTGTCGGCGGACTGTGGTGTGCCCCAGAGTTGCGGGGTCGCGGACGGTTGCCACCAGCCGGCGTCGGCTTGGGCGTCCTGGGGAGCGTTGGTTGCATCGGATGCGTTTACCGATCGCAGGCTGGACGTACGTGTTCCTGGGGTGTCAGGGGTCTGTGTGGCGTCCCGTGGACCCGCGTCGTCCGATTGCACAGGACTCGTCTGCTGGGGGGAGGCGGGAGACGGCTGGGCAGGGCTCGTTTGTGCGGTTGCCGGCGGTGTGGTTGCCAGCTGGGGGCTCTGCGTCTGTCCGCCGTCGGCCAACTGCTCTGGCTGGTCGGCCGCAGGTGTGTCCTGTGACGGCCAGGGCTGTTGCGGCTGGGGGGCGGGCGTGTGTTGGCCGTCTGGCTGTTGCTGGGGTGACCAGGGCTGGTTGGCTGCGGTTGCGTCGTTGGCGGGCCAGGGCTGGTTGTCTGGGGCCTGGGTATTGGTTGGCCAGGGTTGTGAGCTGGCGGGCTCGTTTGACCAGGGCTGTTGGGTTGGCCAGGGGTGTTGTGGGGCGTTCGGCTCTTGGTGATTGCCGTCGGCTGGCCACTGGTCTGGCGTGGGCTGGTCGTAGGACGCGAACTGGTCAGCGGCCCAGGGCTGTTGGTCGCCCGACCACGGCTGGATCTGGGTTTGCTCGGTGTTGGGGTCGGCCTGGTCGTAGGAGGTGAACTGGTCGGCGCTCCACGGCTGTTGGTCTGCGGACCACGCCGGTTGGTCAGGCGTGTTGGACTGCTGGCTCGACCACTGGTCGTCGCGGGGGTGCTCCTGGCCGGACCACGGCTGCTCGGTGGGGGCGGTCTGCTCGGGCCACGTCGGCTGGTTGGGCGTGCTGGGCGGCTGTGGCGTCGCGTCGGGCGCAGACGGCTCTGGGGCAGCGGCGGGCGTGGCGGGGACTTCCGGCAGTGTTGCGGAGAGGCGGTCGGCCTGGTCCTCGTGGTCGGTTTGGTTGGTCCACTTCTCGCCGTTCCAGAAGCGGATCGTTTTCGGTTGGCCGGTGGGGTCGGGGTACCAGCCGGCGGGTGGGTTGCTCATCCGCGTCCTCGCTGCACCGTCGGCGCGCACGCGCGGAGCTGGTCGGCGACGAACTGACCCCAGACGTTCATGTGCTCACCGTAACTTCAGCTCGTGTCAGTCGGACCGGAATGGACCAGTCCTCAGACACCGTCCTCGCCCAGGCTGAAGGCTGCTTCCAGGTCGTGGCTGGAGTACGCGCGGAACGCGATGTGCGTCTCCGTGCTGAGCACCCCGGCCACCCGGTTCACGTGCTCGGGGATGACGGTGGCCAGGTCGTCGTGGTGCGCGACCCGGACGAGCGCGATCAGGTCGAGCGCGCCGGTCACGGAGTACACCTCGCTGACGCCGTCGATCGCGGCCACCGCCTCGGCGACCTCCGGGATCCGTGCGACGTCGGCCTTGATGAACACGATCGCGGTGACCATGCCGTCCTCTCCTCTGAACACTCTGAACCCAACCGAAACAGACCCGCTGAAGCATAGTGCGGTCGTCGTGGACCGACGCTCAACCCACCCGGGCCGGGCCGAGCGGGCGCAGGTGGCGGCGGCGTTCGGTGGGGTGCTGGTGCAGGTCGCTGCGGGCGTTGTCGAGGCGGGTCAGGTGCCGGCCGGCGCCGCTGACCGGGCAGGTCCAGGTGCCGTCCATTTCGACCAGACGGACGCCGGGGAGCTCGAGCCAGCGCAGGATCAGCTCGATCTCCTCCGGTGACGCCGTCGCGACCGGGCCGATCCCGGGGAGCACCGTCTCGGCCGACGCCCGGAGCATCTCCAGGTGCCGGCGCGGGTCGGTCCCGCGCGGGCTGAACCCGGCCGCCGCGAGCCGGCCGCGGCGGATCACGTGCAGCTCCCAGCCGCCGTCGTCGTCGGTACGCCGCGCCGCGCAGATCTCCGCACACCCGGTCACCGACGCCATCCGCTGCATCCGCGCCGAGCTCCGCACGAACGCACTCAGCCGGTCCCGGTGCACAGCGGCGTCCTCGAACCGCTCGTCCGCCGACAGTACGTCGATCCGCCGGTCCAGCGCGTCGACGACCGGCGTCGGGTCCACGGTCAGCGCGGACCGCAGCCCGGTGACGAACTCGCCGTACGAATCCGCCGAGATCCGCCCGTCGCACGGCGCGACGCAGCGGCCCATCTCGGCCAGCACGCACGGCGACAGCGACGGGCGCTTCGACATCCGCGCGGTGCACTGCCGGATCGGGAACGCCTCGTGCAGCGCGGCCATCGCCCGCTCGGCCGTCTTCCGGGAGCTGAACGGACCGAGGTACCCGGCGTCGTCGTCGCGGATCTGTTTGACCAGCGACAGCCGCGGAAACGGTTCGACCGTGACCTTCAGCCAGTGCTGCCGCTCGGGGAACTTCGACTTCCGGTTGTACCGCGGCTTGTGCTCCGCGATCAGCCGGAGCTCGCGGACCGCGGCCTCCAGCGGCGTACCGCACTCGATACCGCGGACGCCGGTGGCGATGCCGACCATCTCGCCGATCCGGTTCCGGGTCTCGGAGGCGGTGAAGTACGAGCGGACGCGGGTGCGCAGGTCCTTCGACTTGCCGACGTACAGCACCTCGCCGCGGTCGTCGGTGAACAGGTACACACCCGGTGCGTGCGGCAACGACTCGGCCAGGTGCCGCTTCTTCCGGACCGCGGGCGCGACCCGGGACGAGAACGTCTGCAGGTCCTCCAACGTTTGCACGCCCAACGACCCGACCCGCTCGAACAGGCCGTGCAGCACGTCGACCGTGGCGCGCGCGTCGGACAGCGCCCGGTGGTTGGGCGTGGTCGTCGTGCGGAACAACTTGGCCAGTGTGCCGAGCTTGCAGTTCGGCGCCTCGTCCGGGGTGATCACGCGGCGCGCCAGCAGTGCGGTGTCGACGACCGCGAAGTCGGGCCAGTCGTACCCGTGCACCTGGGTCTCGTGCTTCAGGAAGCCCATGTCGAACGGCGCGTTGTGGGCGACCATCACACAGCCGTGCGCGAACTCCAGGAAGGCCGGCAGCACCGACTCGATCCGTGGTGACGAGGCAACCATCAGGTCCGAGATGCCGGTCAGTACGGCGATGAACGGCGGGATCGGCTCGGACGGATGGACCAGCGTCTGGAACTCGCCGATCACCGCACCGGCCCGCACCTTCACCGCGCCGATCTCGGTGATGCCGCCCTCGCCCGGAGGATTGCCGGTCGTCTCCAGGTCGACGATGCAGAACGTGATGTCGCGCAGCGGCGTACCCAGGTCGTCGAAACTGTGCTGGACACCGCGGATCGGCAGCTGCGAATCCAGTGCTGATCCTTGGGCCGGTGCACGCCCTGGGCTGGTCATGGTCACGACGCTAGGAGCCGCCACCGACAATTCCGCAGGTGACACGCCTGCAAGTCGACTAGGCTCTAGGTATGCGTACACAGGCGATCACTCAGGATCAGGGCCGGCGGCCCGGTCGGTGTGGTCTGCGTCACCGGCCGTTCCCGGTCGCCGTTCCAGCCGGACTGCGGACCGGTGACTGAGGCCGGCACCGCCGCGAGCTCTGCCGCCACGACTCTGCCTGAACCGGTCCGGCAACGCGTCCTGACCCTCGCCGCGCACGCACTCGGCCAGCTCCCCGCGACCGACATCCCGGCCCCGCTGCGCCGGTTCGCCAGCTTCGCGCCGGCCAAGCGCGCGAAGCTCTCGGCGTCGGTGCTCGGCCCGATCCTGGAGACCGACGACCACTTCCGGAAGCTCACCGCGTTCGAGGTACGGCGGGAGCACCCGGAGCTCGGCGACGCCGTCGCGGACGGCGTACCGGTACCGGCCGCGGACCCGGTGGAGGTCGCGGCGCTCGCCTACCTGCTCCGTCCGGACGACTGGGAGCAGCATCTGGCGGCGGCCGCGCAGGTCCCGGTGGAGAACCCGCGCGCCGACGCCGAAGCTGTCCATCGGCTGTCCGACCAGCTCGACCAAGCCCGCACCGAGACCCGTCAGGTCCGCGAACGCCTTCGTGAACAGGTCAACGAGCTGAAGGCCGAGAACGTCACGCTCCGCCGCAAGCTGAACGAGACCCGGCAGCGGATCACCGGTCTGCACACCGAGCTCGAGCAACGCACGAAGGAGGCCGCGACCGCGGACGAGCGGGTCGACGCGGCACGGGCCGAGGTCGATCGTGAGCTGCGCAAGCTGCGCGCCCGCATCACCGAGCTGGAAGCGGTCGAGCACGCAGCCCGGCGTACGGCGGGACAAGAGCGCGAGCTTGCGACGACACGTACCCGGCTGCTGCTGGACACGTTGCTGGAGGCAGCGAGTGGCCTGCGCCGTGAGCTGGCACTCCCGCCCGGGGGAGAGTTCCGTCCGGCGGACACGGTGGCCGGTTCCGCGCCCGAGGCGGCGCCGGTCGGACGTACGGCGCCCGAGGACGACCCGGCGCTGTTCGACGAGCTCCTGTCGTTGCCGCAGGTGCATCTGATCATCGACGGGTACAACGTGACCAAGACCGCCTGGCCGAACTCGCCGCTACACTCGCAACGGCAGCGCCTGGTGACCGCTCTGGGGGCACTGGTTGCGCAGCGTCGCATCGAGGTCACGGTGGTGTTCGACGGCGCCGAGTTGTCCGGGCCGGTGCAGCTGAACCCGCCGCGCGGCGTCCGCGTGCGGTTCAGCCCGGCCGGTGTGATCGCCGACGAGGTGATCCGGCAACTGGTCCGCGCCGAGCCGCCGGGCCGCCCGGTGGTGGTCGTCTCCACCGACCGCGAAGTTGCCGAGAGCATCGTCAAACTCGGCGCCCGCGCCCTCACGTCGGCCAGCCTGGTCACCCGGATCGCGCGGACGTAGTCGCAGAAACTGTCGGTGGGGGTCTCTAGCGTCCTTCTCAGCCGGATGCAAGTCCGGGTGCTTCCCCACTTGGAGGATGTTGTGCTGATCGACTGCGACGCTTGTGTGATGAAGGGTCCGGGATGCCAGGACTGTGTCGTCACGGTGGTGCTTGGGTTGTCGGCCGAACGGTCCGGCAGTCTGCGCATCGACGACGACGAGAAGGCCGCCCTGGACGCGCTGGCCGACTCGGGTCTGGTCCCGCCGCTGCGGCTCGTGCACGCGGTCGGCAGCATCGAGCCGGACAACCGGCCCGACGAGCAGACCGGCTGACACGCCGGTGTTTGTCAGGACTATCCTGCCGGTGGTGGCCGGAACCCCTGTAACGGAAGGCGAAACGGCCGTTTGGCCGGGAACTCGCTTCGTTAATTTTCGATCAAACCCGAGGGGCGAATTGCACTGGTCACGAAACGGTCACTACTGTACGTCTCGTTGCCTCAGGGTGTCGGCCGCTCCGGCCGACCGGGCAGCGGCAAGCCGAGGGAGTGACCCGGCGGATCCGCGGACGTGATGTTCGCGGCCGGCCTGGTCAACGGGGACGGCGCGAGCAGAGGAAGGGACCGACCGGGCTGTGTCCATCGGACGCATCAACCGCACCAAGGGAATCGCCCTCGCCGCCATCACCAGCACGGCTGTCGCTGCGGGCGTGATCCTGATCCAGGGAGCGGCCGACGCCGACCCCACACCCTCTCTGGCGGACGCGAAGAAGCAGGTCGCCGCGCTCCAGCACCAGGCCGAGGTGGCCGGTGAGTCGGCGAACGGCCTGCGCGGCCAGATCGACGCCTCGAAGGCGCGGGTCAAGGCGCTGCAGGCCGGGATCGCCAAGCAGCAGGCGCAGGTGGACGGTGTGAAGCGGCAGATCGGCTCCCTCGCGGTGGCCGGCTACCAGACCTCGGGCATCTCGACGACCGCCCAGCTGCTGCTCTCGACGAACCCGGACCAGTTCCTCAACCAGGCGTCGACCGCCCAGGCGTTCGCCGGCCAGCAGAACTCGGCCCTCCGCCGGTACCAGCTCGCCCAGGGCAAGCTCACCGACCTGCAGGCCAGCGAGCAGACCGAGCTGGGCGCTCTGCAGGCCGTGCAGTCGAAGCAGTCCGGTTTCGTCAACCAGCTGAACGCGAACCTCGACACCGCGCAGAAGGTCCTCGACAAGCTCAGCGCGGCCGACCGCAAGCGGATCCAGGAAGAGAACGCCAAGGCGGCGGAGAACGCGCGCAAGCAGCGCCCGACCCGCGACGGCAGCCGGACCAGCAACGACAAGAGCCTGCCGAACATCCCGGCCAGCGGCCGCGCGGCGATCGCGATCAACGCGGCGCTGGCGCAGCTCGGCGACCCGTACGTGTGGGGCGCGGCCGGCCCGAGTTCGTTCGACTGCTCCGGTCTGACCATGTACGCCTGGGGCAAGGCCGGCGTCTCGCTGTCGCACTCCGCGGCTGCCCAGGCCGGCGAGGGCCGCCCGGTCAGCAAGTCCGAGCTGATGCCGGGCGACCTGGTGTTCTTCTACAGCCCGATCAGCCACGTTGGCATCTACCTCGGCAACGGCCGGATCGTGCACGCCCCGCGTCCGGGCAAGAGCGTCGAGATCGCCCCGCTCGACGAGAACCCGTACAACTCGGCTGTCCGCCCGGGCTGACCTGCACCGTTGACATCCTCGTCGGCTCCGGGAGTTCCCTCCCCGGAGCCGACGACGTTTCGTGATGCCGTACTGTCGGAGGAGGCCGGGTGTCCCGCCTGACTGGGGCAGGTGAGCAGCGAGGGGCCGAGGTGATCGACGAGCATGGCGATACGGTTCCGCTGCCGGTGGTCCCGTCCGGCGGTGACCCAGAGAAGCTGGACTACCACCCTGGGAAGTCGCGTGCGGTCGCGCCGATCCTGAAGAAGGTCGCTCTCGGGCTGGCCGTCTGCCTGGTCGCCGGAGCCGGGTACGCCGGACTGCAGTACATCGCCAACGCGCCCGCCGGCCCGAACACGCGGGGATCGCACCAGCCGGTCTCGACGCCGAGCGCGGACCAGGCGCAGGCCGGTGTCCAGCGCGCGGTCGCGGGCGAAGCCGTACTGCAGAAGATGGCCGACGCGGTCGCGACCGACCACCGCAGCGAGTTCCTGAACACCATCGACCCGAACTCGACCGCCTTCCAGGCCACCGCGCGGATGATCTTCGGCAACCTGAGCACACTCCCGCTCGGCACGTTCCAGTTGCGCTACGTGAGCGAAGACGCCAGCGGACTGACCCCGGACCGGAAGCTCGAGCTCGGCGGGACGCAGGCGTGGCTCGCGCAGGTCGAGGTCTCCTGGCAACTGTCGGGGTTCGACGTGACGCCGGCCCGCGAGACCCTCCCGGTGACGTTCGTGACCCGCGACGGGAAGACGTACGCCGCATCGTTCTCGGAGCGGTTCGCGGCCGGGCAGCGGCGTCCGGTGTGGGCGCTCGGTCCGCTCGAAATGGCCAAGGGCAAGCGCAGTCTGGTGATCGGTCTCGGGTCGGCGACCGACGCGAAGAGCTACGTCCCGGTCGCCGACAAGGCGGTCGAGTCGGTGTCCAAGGTGTGGGGCAAGAAGTGGCGGCAGAAGGTGATCGTCTACCTGCCCGCCAGACAGGCCCAGATGGAGGGCATCCTCGGCGCCCAGCCGAACACGTACACCCAGATCGCCGCGGTCACGATGGCCGAGCTGGACCAGCCGGCCGCGAACGCCCCGGTGCGGATCGTGGCGAACCCGAAGCTGTTCGAGGAGCTCGGCAAGCAGGGGCGCCGGATCGTGCTGACCCACGAGACCACCCACGTCGCCTCGAACGCCACCGCCTCGCCGGTCCCGTTGTGGCTGGCCGAGGGGTTCGCGGACTACGTCGCGTTCACCGCCGTACCGGTGCAGGACGACTCGGCGGCGAAGGAGCTGTTCAAGGCGGTCCGGGCCGGGAAGGTGCCGGCCACGCTGCCGACACCCGAGGCGTTCGCGGCGTCGGCGGCCGACCTGCCGCAGGCGTACGAGTCGGCGTGGCTGGCGAACCGGCTGATCGCGGAGCGTGAAGGGCAGGACAAGCTGGTGGCGTTCTACCGCGCCGTGGACCGGTCGGGGAGCACGACCGGCCTCGCGGATGCGTTCAAGTCGGTGCTGGGCATGACCGAGGCCGAGTTCGTGGCCCAGTGGCAGAAGTACCTGAAGAGGCTCGCCGGTGCCTAAGCGCCCGGCCGGCGTGTGGGCTCCGCGCGCGACGGGCGGTCTGCTCGCGCTCGCGCTGGTCTTCACGATCGCCGTCAGCACGCCGTGGCACCTGATCGACCTGCCGAAGCCGGACGCCGCGCTGGACTTCACCAGCGCCCAGATCGCCCGCCAGAACGCGTTCCGGCACGAGATCCTGAAGTGGTCGACGACGTCCTGGATCATCTCGGTCGTGGTCCCGCTGGTGATCGGCTTCAGCCCGCTGGGCCGCCGGCTGTACGACGCGCTGCGCGTCCGCCCGTGGTTCCTCGCCGTACCGGTCACGGTCGCGGGCATCGCCCTGATCACGAACCTGCTCACCGTCCCCACCGACGTGCTCGCGGAGCGGGTCAGCCTGAAGTACGGACTCTCGGTCGAGAACTGGCGGTTGTGGGTCTGGGACCGTGGCGTCAACTGGCTGCTCACGTCGCTAGGCGTCGCGGTGATCGCGGTCCTGCTGATCGCGCTGGCGAAACGCTCGCAGCGCGGCTGGTGGTTGCCGGGCGCAATCATCGCGGCCCTGCTGGTGCTCGGCGTGTCGTTCGCGTACCCGGTGCTGGTGGAGCCGCGCTTCAACCACTTCACGTCGATGCCGGCCGGTGCCCTGCGCAACGATTTCCTGAAGCTCGCGGACCAGGACGGCGTACCGGTCAAAGACGTGCTGGTCGCGGACGCGTCGAAGCGGACGACGGCCTTGAACGCGTACGTTTCGGGCTTCGGGTCGACCCGCCGGCTGGTCGTGTACGACACGCTGCTGAAGGACACACCGCCCGCGCAGATCCGGCTCGTGGTCGCGCACGAACTCGGGCACGCGGCCGAGGACGACGTACTGCACGGCACGCTGATCGGTGTGCTCGGTACGGCGTTCGGGATCACCGTGCTGTACTTGTTGCTCGGGGCCCGGATGGCGGATCCGCGCCGGACCGGGTTGTTCGTCGCGCTGGTGGTCGCCGCGACCACACTGGCGAGTCCGGTGCAGAACCTGGTCAGCCGGAAGATCGAGGCGCGCGCCGACTACCACTCGCTGCGGCTGACGAACGATCCGCAGGACTTCGTCGCGATGCAGCGCGATCTGGCGGTCCGGAACATCTCCGGCCTGGACCCGAGCGGCTGGCGGTACTGGATGTTCGCGACGCACCCGACGCCGCCGGAGCGGATCGCGATGGGACGGGCGTGGGCGGCGCAGAACGGCTCCACGGTGCCGCCGCTGGCGAAGCGATGACCGTTCTGGTCGTCACCAACGACTTCCCGCCGCGGCAGGGCGGGATCGAGACGTTCGTGCGCTCCCTGTGTGATCAGCTGTGCGACGAGCTTCCGGACGTCGTCGTGTACACCTCGCGGGAGCCGGGCGACACGGCGTACGACGCGCGGCTGCCGTTCCCCGTCGTACGCGACCGGACGTCGATGTTGTTGCCGACGGCCCGCGTTACGAAGCGGGCCGTGGGTTTGATGCGGTCGTACGGCGCTGATCGGGTGCTGTTCGGGGCGGCGGCGCCGCTCGGGTTGATGGGGCCGGCGTTGCGGCGGGCGGGGGCGCGGCGGATCGTCGCGATGACGCACGGGCACGAGACGTGGTGGGCCGGCGTACCGGGGCCGCGGCAGGCGTTGCGGCGGATCGGGGACGCGGCCGACGCGCTGACGACGGTGTCCGGGTGGTGCGAGGAGCAGATCAGGCCTGCGCTGTCGTCAACAGCCGTAGTACGGCGGCTGACGCCAGGGGTGGATTCGGTGCGCTTCCATCCGGGGGTCGGTGGGGAGCAGATCCGTCAGGGGCTCGGGCTGGCCGGGGTTCCGGTGGTGGTGTGCGTGTCGCGGCTGATCCGGCGGAAGGGGCAGGACACGTTGATCCGGGCGTGGCCGCGGGTGCGGCAGGCGGTGCCGGAGGCGCGGCTGTTACTGGTCGGCGGTGGTCCGGATCGTGGGTATCTGGAGGAGCTGGCCGGTCGGTACGGAGTGGCCGATGCGGTGGTGTTCACGGGGCCGGTGCCGTGGGCGGAGATTCCGCCGTACGTCGATGCCGGGGACGTGTTCGCAATGCCGTGCCGGACGCGGCGGTTCGGGTTGGAGCCGGAGGCGCTGGGGATCGTCACGCTGGAGGCGTCCGCCTGCGGGAAGCCCGTTGTCGTGGGGGATTCGGGTGGGGCGGGGGACACGGTTCTGCACGGTACGACGGGCTACTTGGTCGATCCGTACAACCCGGCGGCCGTGGGTGCGCGAATTGCCGGATTGTTGACAAACGCCGGGCACTGCGCCGAGTTGGGGACAGCCGGCCGGAAGTGGGTCGAGAGCGAGTGGGGCTGGGGGCGGTCGGGCGGCACGCTGCGAGAACTGCTGGACATCTGACGGCGGAGGTCGTGTACTCTGGCCGACATGCACCGGATGTTCCGACTTGCCGCAGCCGTACGAGCTTCATGCTCTCCGGCTGCCGCGGCCTGACTCCTCTGAATCCACCACCGGCGACCGGAAACGGTTCGCCGGTGTTGTTGTTTCCGTAGCCGGTGGTCTGGTTCCGGTCCTGTCATCACAAAGGACACGAACCATGAACATCAGCAGGAACTTCATCGACTTCTTCAGCGACCGCGGCCACGTCCCGACGACCGGGTCCACGCTCATCCCGCGGCCCGGTGATCCGGTGCTCTTCACCACCTCGGGGATGCATCCGCTCACGCCGTACCTGGAAGGCGAACCACATCCGCTGGGGCGCAGACTCACCGGTGTCCAGCGATGCCTGCGCACCACGGATCTCGACGAGGTCGGGGACTCCACCCACCTGACCGTGTTCGAGATGCTCGGCTCCTGGTCGCTCGGGGACTACGGGAGCAGCCAGACTCTGGGCTGGGGATACGAGCTGCTCACCGAGGGCTTCGGCCTGGACCCCAAGGACCTGTACGTGACCGTCTTCGGCGGCGACGACCAGGTGCCGCTCGACCAGGTGCCGCTCGACCAGGAGTCGCTGCGTACCTGGCAGGAGCTCGGGCTGCCGATCGAGCTGACCACCGACGACAACTGGTGGTCGAACGGCCCGACCGGTCCGTGCGGCCCGGACTCGGAGATCTTCGTCTGGACCGGCGACGGCGAGCCGGAGGGTACGCCGACCACCGACGACCGGTGGATCGAGGTGTGGAACCACGTGATGATGCGGTACCGCCGGCACGACGACGGCTCGCTCGAGGAACTGAAGCAGCAGAACATCGACACCGGGCTCGGTCTCGAGCGGCTGACGATGCTGCTCGAGGGCAAGTCGTCGGTGTACGAGACGTCGCTGTTCGAGCCGTGGATGCGGATCATCCCGAAGCTCTGGACGCTGGACGAGCGTTCGCAGCGGATCGTGATCGACCACCTGCGGTCCAGCATCGTGATCGTCGGCGACGGCGTGCACCCGTCGAACACCGGCCGCGGCTACGTGCTTCGCCGGCTGATCCGCAGAATGTTGACAATCCTCTGGCAGGACGACGAGTCGCGTTCGTTGTCCGACGTGCCGGTGGAGTTGTTCGAGCACACCCAGAACCACTTCCACCAGGGCGAGACGGTGACGCTGATCCGGCGGATCCTGATCGACGAGGAGATCCGGTTCGGCGACCTGCTCGACCGCGGCCGGAAGGTCCTCAGCCACGAGCGCTTCCACAAGTCGCTCGACGACACCGACTACGAGTACCTGCACGAGACCCACGGCCTGCCCCGCGAGCTTGTCGACTCGCTCAGGTGACCGGGTCCAGCACGTCGGTGCGGGGAGGCTCGGGGACCTCCGGGGAAGCGACCTTCCCGACCGACGACTGGGCCACGAACGCGCCGGCCAGTACGATCACGCCGCCGATGATCTGGTTCGTCCGGAGCATCTCGCCGAGCAGCACCAGCGCGAAGACGCAGGCCGCGACCACCTCGAGGTACGCGACCGCCCCGGCGATCGGTGCCGACAGCCGCTGCACGGCGGCCGCACCCGCCAGGTACGCGACGACCGTACTCACCACGATCAGCCAGGCCGCCATCACCCACCCGGGCGCGTGCCGGTGGCCGATCGCGATCGTGTCGCTGAGCACGTGCCACGGCGTACCCCAGGGTGCCGCGATCAACGTCAGTACGACGGCTCCGACCACGCTGCCGGCCGCGGTCATCACCAGCGGGTCCGCGGCGCCGGTCAGCCGGTCGATCAGGATGAAGTACGTCGCCTGGCAGGCGGCCGCGCCGAGCCCGGCGAGCAGTCCGATCGCGTCGATCCGCAACCCGGACCAGATCTCCGCCACCGTGGCCAGGCCGACGACCGCGATACTCACCCCGATCGCGGCCGACCGCGGTACGGCGGCCTTCGCGCCGAACTTGAGCCACGCGACCACCAGCACCGGCCCGGAGAACTCGAGCATCAGCGCCACGCCCACCGGCAGCCGGCTCGCGGCGATGAAGAACAGCGTCTGGCAGCCGGCGATCCCGGTCAGGCCGTAGAGCACCAGCGCCTTCCAGGACGCCCGCGCCGCGCGCAGCCCGGCGCGGCCGCGGAACACCAGCACGAGCGGGACGAGCACCACGGCGGCGCCGAGGATCCGTACCCAGGCCGCCTGCTGCGGCGTGAAGCCGGCCTCGATCAAGGCCTTGGCGAACGGCCCCGACCCACCGAACGTGACCGCGGAGAAGACCGCGAACCCCAACCCCACCGACTTCGTGCTGTACACGTGCATAACGGTCTCATGCCCATTACACGCCTGTCGAGTGGGATCTCAGAGCACGTTCACCGCGCGCGCCGCGACGATGGCGATTGTCAACAATGAGATTGCCGACTGGATGCCCATCAGTACCTTGGTCCGGGCGCTCAGCGGCATCGTGTCGGTCGGGCTGAACGCGGTCGCGTTGGTGAGCGCGACGTACAGGTAGTCGGTGAACCCGGGGATCCAGCTCTTCCAGCCGTCCAGGTCGACGGTCATCTGCGGGAACAGCAGGTCCGCCCGCTCGGCCTCGCGCTCGTGCTCCGGCGCCCGCGCGAACGGCCCGCCGCGGTCCACCTCCCAGTACCAGACCGCGAACGCGACCACATTCGTCACCCAGATCAGCAGCGCGCTCTTCACCAGCACCTTGCCCTGGTTGGCGTCGCCGTGGCCCAGGTAGAAGATCATCCCGGCCAGGTAGTACGCGTTCACCGCGACCAGCACGCCGACCAGGACGATCGCGACGGACCGCAACCACGGCTCGTCGCGGCGCAGGTGGAACGGGTTCATGTACACCAGCGGCAACAGCAGAAGCGCACCCAGCGCAGGCATCAGCCACCGCGGCAACGCGTTCACCTGCGTCGGTACCAGCAGTTGGAGGACCAGAACCGAGATCACCGCCAGCGATGCCGGCCATCGCCTGGTGTGGCGGATGCTGGGCCCTCGGACCTTCATCGGCTTGCTCACGTCAACATTCTGACGCCGGAGGACGGTTGTCCGACGGAGGCGTCGATAACGGCCTGTCCCACCTCGCTGCGCCGGTAGTGCACCTGATGGCCGGTACGCCGTCGGGTCGCGAGGCCGGCGTCGGACAAGGCGGACAGGTGTTCGGCGACGGTGGCGAGGGCGAGACCGTACTGCGTGGCGAGGGCGCTCGTGGTGGCGGGTGGGTCGAGGGCCACGAGAAGCGTCGCGCGGGTACGGCCGAGCAGGCGGGCGAGCGCGTCCGGGGGAGCGGGGGCGTCGGACCAGAGGCGGGCGGCGCCGCGGGCCGGGTAGACCAGCGTCGGGTGGTACGCCGGGTCGACGACCATCACGAGGTGCGGCCAGGCGAAGACACCGGGGACGAGCAGGAGGCCCTGCCCGGACAGGTCGCGGTCGGCGGAACGGTACCGCGTGGCGATCAGCCGGTCGTTCTCCCAGCTGAGCGTCGGGTGCAGGTCGTCGAACAGCCCGGCCAGCCCGCCGTCGGTCAGCTGCCGGCCGCGGTACGCGATGTCGTCCTCGAGTACGCGGCTGATCATTGGCCAGTCCGGTCTGACCAGCGCCTCCCACGCGCTCTCGATCTCGTCCGCGAGCCGCTCCCGGGTGCCGGGCAGGTCGGCGAGCATCTTGTCGATCTCGGGTGCGGCCGGGTTCTGCAGCTCGTCGCGGGACTGGACGAGCTCCGCGCGGACCTTCTCCAGCGAGGCACCGCGGACGCGCGCGATCTCGGTCGCGAACTTCGCGCGGGAGGCTTTCGGCGGCGGGGTCAGGAAGTCCGGCGTGAACCCGGCGCGCGGCTGGACGGCCTTGAGTCCGCGCAGGTCGAGGCCGGCTGCTGCGTCACGTTTCGTATCCAGCCAGTCGTCGTACAGGGAACGGCGCCGGGACTGGTGCAGGACCCGGACGGCCGACATCGTCTCCCACAACGGCGAGGCGCCGAAGCGGCAGCGGAGCGCGTCGGCCTGCGTGAAACGCAGTACCGTCATCGGACAGAACTTTCGGCCACAACCAAAACTCTACGCCCGCGGGTGCCCGATGCCGCACTCTCGCAGCGTGAGGTCCTACCGAGCTGTACTCCAGGTTCCCGGCATGCGTGCCGTGTACGCCGCGCACACCGTCTCCATGCTCGGGACGGTCGGCGCACAGGTGGCCCTGTCGATCCTGATCTTCGAGCGGACCGGTTCGCCGTTGCTGTCGGCGCTCGTCCTGGTGTGCTCGTTCCTGCCGTACGCCATAGGCGGGGTGCTGTTCTCGTCGATGACGGACCGCTTCCCGGCGCGGCGTGTACTCGTGACGTGCGACCTGCTCAGTGCGACTTGTGTGCTTGCCATGCTGCTGCCGGGGATGCCCATCGCGGGGCTGCTCGGTCTGCTGGTCGGGCTCGGGATGATCGCGCCGATCTTCGCCGGTGCCCGCGCGGCGAGTCTGGCGTACCTGTTGCCGCAGGACCTGTTCCCGGTCGGGAGGTCGTTGCTGCGGGCAATCGGTCAGACGGCGGTACTGACCGGGTTCGCGCTCGGCGGGATCGCGGTGGCGGCGATCGGCGCGCGGTCGTTGCTGATCGTCGAAGTGGTGACATTCGGATTGTCGGCAATCCTGATCGGCACCGGAACGCCGAGCACGCCGCCGGGGGAGCGCGCCCGGAGCGCGGTCCGGGACTCGTGGACCGGCCTGCAGCTGGTGTTCGGGAACGTGAAACTCCGGAACCTGATCCTGCTGACCTGGGTGGCGCCGGCGTTCTCGTCGCTGCCGGACGGACTCGCCGTCGCGTACACCGCCCAGGTCGGCACCGCAGCCGCGGCCGCCGGTGCGTTGTTCACCGGATATGCGGTCGGCGGCGTGTTCGGCGAGCTCGTCGTCGCACGGTTCACCCCTTCCGTGCGGCGACGGCTCGTCGTTCCGTTGCTGCTCACCAGCCAGCTGCCGGCGGTCGCGTTCCTGACCGTGCCGCCGATCCCGGTCGCGGCTGTACTGCTGGCGATCTCCGGCGCCGGGTACGCGTTCAATCAGGGCGTCGACCCGCTGATCCTGAACGCCGTCGACCCGGCGCGCCGCGGTCGATTGTTCACAATCCAAACGAGCGGCCTGATGGCGATCCAGGGCGTCAGCATCGCCCTCGGCGGCGTGATCGGCTCCTTCCTCGCCCCGAACCTGACGATCGCGCTGGCCGGCGTACTCGGTACGACGACCACGCTGCTGGTCGCGCGTCAGGCCCTCACCACGGCGCCACGTCGTCCAGCGACCCAGGTCCTCTGAAGACACCGGTCGGCCCGTCGGCCGGGAGAGTTGCCAGCGCGACCGGTACGGCGGCGCCGTCGGCGACGGTGCGGGTTCCGCGCGGTACCGCGGCTTGGGTGTTCAGGTCCGTGGGGACGAGACCTGGCGTCGCGGCGTTCACCTTGATGCCGTCGGCGCGCAGTGCGCTCGCGTACACGAGCGTGAGCGCGTTGAGGGCGGCCTTCGAGGAGCTGTACGCGAGCAGGCCTTGTGTCGTGAGGCGCCCGTCGAGCTCCGACAGCAGGTTCATCGAGCCGAGACCGCTCGACATGTTGACGATCCGCGCGTTCGGAGAGCGCCGGAGCAGCGGCACGAACGCGTTGATCGCGGACACCACGCCGAACACGTTCACGTCGTACGCCGTCCGTACCTGCTCGGCGGTGATGTCCGCGACTGAGGTGCCCCATTCGGCGACGACGCCGGCATTGTTCACCAGCACGTCCAGTCGGCCGGAGTCCGCGTCGACCTGCTTCGCGGCGGCCGCGACCGACTCCACGTCGGTCACGTCGAGCTGGACGAACCGTACGTCCCCGCTCAGCCCGGCCGCGGCCGCCGTACCTCGCGCGGCGTTCCGCGCTCCGAGGTAGACCGTGAACCCGCGGCTCGCGAGTTGCCGGACGATCTCGTGGCCGATGCCCTTGTTCCCGCCCGTGACGAGGGCGACTTCGTTCTGATTCATGACACCAGTCCAGCGCGCCGGGACCGGCGTACACCAACACCGATCGGGTGGCCCGCCATACCCTGGAGGTATGCCGGAGCCCGAGATCCGCGAACTGCGCTATTTCCGTGCCGTCGCCGAAGAGCTGAACATCACCCGCGCCGCCGAGCGGTTGGGGATCGCGCAACCGCCGTTGTCGCGGGCGATGCGGCGGCTCGAGCACCGCCTCGGGGTCGAGCTGTTCGACCGGTCGGGGACGCGGCTCGGGCTGACGACGGCGGGGGAGACGCTGTTCAAGGAGTCCGGGCCGGTGCTCGACGCGCTGGACTCGGCGGTGCGGCGGACGCAGCGGGCGGCGCAGTCCGCTCAGGGGCTGGTGGTGACGGCCAAGCCTGGGGTTGCGACCGAGCTGCTGCACCGGATCGTGAGTGAGCTCCGGGATGAGCTGCCGGGGGTGCGGGTGGTGGTGAGCGGGTTCGGCGAGCAGGCGGACATGGTGCGGGACGGGCGGGCGGACGTCGCGCTGGTGAGCCGGCCGTTCGACGACCCTGGGCTGGAGATGGAGGAGCTGTACGAGGAGCCGCGGGTGGCGGCGTTGCCTGCCGGGCATGCGTTGGCCGGGCGGGAGGTGCTGCGGGCCGAGGATCTGGCCGGGATCCCGGCGCCGCGGTGGAATCGGGCGAACGTTGCTGAGCGCAACTACTGGTCGGCGCGGCCGGACGATCCGGTGGACGGGCCGGTGGTGCAGGACTCCTCGCAACTGCTGGAGGTGGTCGCGTTCGGGCAGGCGGTCGCGCTGGTGCCGCGGTCGATGGCCGAGCGCAACGTCCGGCCCGACGTCGTGTACCGCCCGGTGCTCGACGTGGAGCCGTACCGGATGCTGGTGGTCTGGCCGGCCGGCAGCCGCTCCACCGACCTGGCCGCGTTCGTCGAGGCCGCAATCCGGCACTCCAGCGAACCGCCGCCCGCGCGGTGACGGGTCGGCGGTCAGGCGCTCGAGCGGACTACGAGTGGTGCGGGGACCAGGCGGCCGGGCTCGTCGGGTTCGCCGGCGATCTCGTGGAGGGCCCGGGTGAACAGGCAGCGGGCGATGTCCTGGAGTGGTATCCGGGCCGTGGTCAGCGGGGTGTCGAGCATGCTCGCGAACGGGAAGTCGTTGAACCCGGTGACCGCGACCTCCTCGCCGACCGCGATCCCGCGCCGCTGCAACGTCCGCATCGCGACCACCGCGTACGCGTCGTTGTCGGCGACGATCGCGTCCGGAACCTCCGCGTCCCCGAGGTACGCCGCCACCGCCTCCAGCGAACCGAACGAACGCACCTCGGTCGCCGGGAACCCGCGCACGAACCCGTCCCGCCGCTGATGCACCCACGGCAAAGCGCTGTCGGTCGCCAGGTACACGGCCCGCTCCCGCCCTGTCGATTGTAGATAGTCTGCAATCCCCGCCATCGACGTCGCGTTGTCGACGTCGACCCAGCACTGCCGCTGGTCGGCCGCCGTCTGCCCGAACGCGACGAACGGGAACCGCCGCCGGCTGAGGAACTCGATCCGCGGATCGTGCGGCATCGTCTCCAGCACGACGATCGCGTCCACCTGCCGCGCCGCGATCAACTTCTCGTACAACGCGATCTCGGTCGCACCGTCGGTCGGCGTCGTCACGTGTACGCCGTACCCGGACACGGCGGCCGCCTTCACCAGCCCGCCGAGCAGCCCGTGCAGGAATCCGCCGAGCCCTGTGTCGTCAGCGTCGTCCTCGTCGTCGAAGTACAGCGGCAGCCCGATCACCTGGCTACGCCCGGACGACAGCGCGCGGGCCGCGTGGTTCGGGATGTACCCGAGCTCCTCGATCGCGGCGCGCACGGTCTCCACCGTCGGCGCCGCGACCCGGTGCGGCGCGTTCAGCACGTTCGACACCGTCATCGCCGACACCCCGGCCAGCCGGGCGACGTCCGCGACCGTCGTCCGCCGCGGCTTCTGTGCAACCAAGTCGAGATCCCCCTTAAGTCCGTACGATCCGGGCCAAGCCGCCGACCGGTACGTCGATCACCCAGACATCGGGCGCGGTCGTGGTCTCCCGGTGCACCTCGTGGCCGGAGCAGTCCGACACTACGAGGCCGACCGATCCGGCCGCACCTTCGACATACAGCCGGCGCCCGGGGCTCCCGTTGACCACAACCGTGCAGGGGTCCTCTACCCGTACGACCGGGTCGGTGAACACGGCAACGACAGTTTCGTCGGCGCCGACCGCGCGCACCTGCGTGTAGCGAGCGTCCGGCCGGGACGGCAGCAGTACGCCGTGCAGCAACGCATCGGCGTGGTCGTGCATGAATCCGAGCCAGTACCGGACGACCTGTTCGTGCTCCGCGGACAGGTCGTCCAGCTCCATCGACACCTGCGCCGTACTGAACAGCGATCCGATGAACTGCTGCGCGACGTTCTCCGCCGACGCGGACGGGTGCCACATCAGCATGTCCGAGTGCACCGCGCGGTCCCCCGCCAACAGTCGACAATCGACAATCCGCACGCGGTTCTCGACCGGGTCGAGCGCGCAGTCGCCGGCCCGCAGGAACGTGCCGAACTGCCACAGCCGCGGGTGCACGTAGTCCTGCCGGAACTCGATCAGCACGTCGGACCGCAGGCTGCGCAGCTCGTCGGTGACCGCTTGCAGGAAACGCTCGACACCTTCGTCGACCGAAGAACAGTCGGCACCCGGTCCCGCGGGAACGGGGTCCCGCGCCCAGGAGTCGATGAAGTCGATCTTCAGCCCGTCGACACCCCAGTCCCGCACGGGACGGATGCAGCACTCCAGCAGATGCTCGCGGACCTCCGGGTAGCGCGGGTCCAGCACCGCGGTCACCTCACCGTCGGCGAAGCCGAGAGTACGGTCCTTGAACCGATCCCAGGCCTTCGAGTAGACGCCGATCAACGGCGGCGCGAGCCACAGCACGTACCGCTGCCCGAACTCGTGCACCCGCCGTACGTGCTCGAGCATGTCCGGGAACGTCGCGCCGGTCGGCTCCCAGTCGCCGCAGTACGCGTACCCGCGCCGCGTGTCGTCGGTCTGCCAGCCGTCGTCGACAATCACCGCCTTGGTCCCGTACGCCGTACCCGCCCGGGCGTGCCGCTCCACCGACGCGGCCGACACGTGCTGGTGGTCGCTGTACCAGGTCGAGTACATCGCCTCCCGCGCAACCTCCGGCACCGCCGCGATCCGGTCACCCAGCTCGGCAGTCCACTCGGCGGTCACCGCACGCAAGGCGTCGGCGAAGTGCTGGGCGCGAAGGTCGATCCGCAGGGTGAAGCCTTCGCCCTCGACATCCGTCACGGTCAGCTCGATCAGCTGCTCGGCGGTCTCCTCGTTGACGCCGACCGCGAAGTCGCAGGTCCGGACGCTTGCCGACAAGGAGATTGTCAACAAACTACTGCTCCGCGCATCGACGAGCGACGCCACCGGAGCCGAGCGGACGGAGCGGATCTCGCGGTGCGAGCCCCAGTCCGTCGGGAGCTCCCGATGCGAGCCCTGGGTCGCCCGCCAAAGGGTCACCGCATCCCCGGCCGGCCAGGTCCAGCGCAGCGTCACCGGGCCGTCGGCCACCACGTCGTACCGCTGCACGCCGGTCTCGGCGGCCGGCCGCGCGGTCAGCGCACCGGGTCCGCCCAGGCTCCCCGTCCGAACGGTGCGTCCGTCGGGAGAGCGGATCTCGAATGTCGTCACAGGCTGGACTATAGCGGTAAAACGCATCCCCAAGAAGGTATTGACGAGACCGGATCAGGTCTCTAGTTTTACCGCTAATATCAAATTTTGCATCTTGCGAGGAGATGCCGTGCTGGCTGTCAGCTCCGACCTGGCCTACGTCGAGGACGCCTTCACCTGGGCCCGGGACCGGGCCCTCGCCTGGGTGCAGACGGGCGACGGCAACCTGCCGTCGTACTGGGCCGGCTACCCGTCCCGGCCGATGTTCTACTCCCGGGACGTCTGTCACCAGGCGGCCGGCGCCCACCTGCTCGGCCTGGACGCGGAGAACTTCGCGATGTTCCGGCACTTCGCCCGCTCGGCGACCCCGGCCCGGAAGTGGTTCCCGATCTGGGCGTTCCACTTCGACGGCCGGATCGCCGCCCTCGACTACCACTCCGACGAGCACTTCGTCCGGGAGATCCCCGCGGTGTTCGACCTGACCTACCGGGCGCTGGAGCAGTACGACTGGACCGGCGACCGGCGCTGGATCGACGACCCCGACCTGGCGGCGTACTACCGGCACAGCGCCGGCGAGTTCGTCGCGGCCCATGACGGCGACGGCGACGGCATCCCCGAAGCCGGCGGCACCGCCGACATCTTCCTCGGTACGGCGACCTACAACGAACGTGAGGCCCCCCTGCTCGTCGCGGGCGACGGCCTCGCGACGCAGTACGCCGTCCTCCGCAAGCTCGGCCGGCACGCCGAGGCCGGCAAGATCCAGGCCACCTACGACGGGTGGTGGAACGGCGATCACTTCGCTCGCGGTATCACCAAGGACGGGCTCGACTTCGACTGGGGACTGGAGTCGCACACGCTCGTTCCGCTGTTCGGGCTGAGCGGGTCGGGGGAGCGCAACGAGCGGTTCCTCGACTACCTCGAGGAGCAGATGGAGGCGCACCCGCCGCTGAACATCGAGTCGTTCAGCTACTGGCCGGAGTTCCTCTTCGACCACGGCCGGGTCGAGTCGGCGTGGCGCTGGACGAAGCACCTGATCGACAGCCGCGACGACTACCCGGAGATCTCGTTCACGGTCGTCGAGCACCTCGTCGCCGGCCTGCTCGGGCTCCGCCCGGACGCGCCGAACGCCACCCTGACCGTCACGCCCCACCTGCCTGCCGAGATCGGCAATCTGATTGTCGACAATCTGCCGATTGGTGGCTGGACTCTCCGGATCCAGCAAGAAGGCAGGCGCAGCACCGAAGTCACCGTGCACAGCGGACCAGGCCTGCTCACCGTGATCGTCGGTTCCGAGACCCATTCCCTCGCACCCGGCCGGACCGTCCGGGTCGTCCACCCCAAGGACCTGTCATGAAGAAACTCCTCCCCGCCGCGTTCGCCGTACTCCTGGCGGCCGGATGCGCGACCGGCAACGCCCCCGCGTCGAACCAGGCCGGCGACAAGGCCGAGATCACCTTCTCGTTCTGGGGTACGAACTCCGAGGCCGCCTCGCTGAAGGCGATCGCCGCCGCCTTCGAGAAGGCCGACCCCGGTACGAAGGTGACCACCAACTGGATCCAGTCCGACTACGAGCAGAAGCTGCAGACGTCGATCGCGGCCGGCACGCAGTCGACCGTGATGGAGATCAGCAACACCAGCCTGGCCGGGTTCGCGCCGAGCTTCGCCGAGCAGACCGTCGACCCGGGCAAGTACGTGCAGCCGAACATCTCGGCCGCGATGCAGTACCAGGGCAAGTACTACGCGATGCCGTTCGCCGCCAAGCCGAAGGTGATGGCGGTCAACACCGACGCGTTCAAGGCCGCCGGCGTCCCGTTGCCGAGCGCAACGACACCGCTGAGCCTCGACGAGTTCGAGGCGATCACGGCCAAGCTGTCGCACGGCGACGGGAAGGCCCGCGTCTACGGGTCCAGCAACCTGTGGTTCCGCGGCTGGCTGACCGCGGCCGGCGGCAGCTACTACACCACGGACGCGACCGCATGTACCTTCGGCGACGCGACCGGCGTGAAGACCGCGCAGTACGTCGTCGACATGCAGAAGAACCGGTACTCGCCGACGTCGATCGACATCCAGGGGCAGGACCAGGCACAGTGGTTCGCGGCCGGCCGGCTGGCGACGTACAGCGACTTCGGCCCGTGGACGGTGGCCGACTTCGCCAAGATCAGCAAGCCGGGCTGGACGCTGGTGCCGGTTCCCGGCAAGGGGTTCCCGATGGAGGTCGACGGGCTCGGCATCGCGAAGAACGCGAGCGGCAAGCAGCTCGAGACCGCGAAGAAGTTCGTCGAGTTCGCCAGCACGCAGCAGGTTGCTCAGGACCTGCTGATCCAGGGGAACACGGCGCTCGGTGTGCCGATCATCGAGGCGTCCTCGCCGACCCTGGAGAAGGTGCTGCCGGCCGGCCGGAACCTGGCCGCGTTCACGACCGCGCTGAAGTCCGGCGTGGTGGGCGCGTCGGTGCCGAAGGAGGCGCAGATCTCCGGTGACGCCGAGAAGGGCATGACCAGCTACACCGCGCTCGGCACCGGCAAGGACGACGTCGCGAAGGTCCTGCCGCAGCTCGCGGAGAAGTGCACGCAGGCCTTGAAGAAATGAATCCGACCATCGGCTGGATCCGGAACCTGGCGTCGTCCTGGGGTGTCCCGAGCGCCCTGGTCCCGCTGGTCCCGTTCCTGCTCCTGCTGATCGTCCTGTACGCCGTCATCGGACTGGCGGCGTACGGGGCGCGGCGGAAGTGGCCGCGGGCCGACAGGACGATCGCGTTCTGGCTGTTCGTCTCGCCGTGGCTGATCGGGTTCGGCCTGTTCACGGTCGGCCCGATGGCGTCCTCGGTCTACGTCAGCCTCACGTCGTGGGACCTGATCACGCCCCCTCGATTTGTTGGCCTCGCCAACTACACGGAGGCGTTCCAGGACCCGAAGGTCGTGCAGGCGCTGAAGGTGACGCTGCTGTACGCCGTGATCAGCGTCCCGCTGCAGACCGTACTGGCGTTCCTCGTCGCACTGCTGCTGAACACGGACCTCCCGGGAATGCGGCTCTTCCGGACGATCTGGTACCTGCCGTCGCTCGTGTCCGGGGTCGCGCAGATGGTGCTGTTCCTGTGGGTGTTCAACCCGCAGTACGGCCTCATGAACGACGTACTCGGCCGCTTCGGGATCGACGGGCCGGGCTGGTTCGACGACGCGGCGTGGGCGCTGCCGACGGTGATCCTGATGAGCCTGTGGACGGTCGGCGGTGCGATGGTGATCTACCTCGCCGGGCTGAAGGACGTGCCGTCCAACCTGTACGAGGCGGCCGCGCTCGACGGCGCCGGGGCGGTCCGGCAGTTCTGGCACGTGACGCTGCCGCAGATGTCGCCGATCATCCTGTTCAACGCGCTGACCGGCATCATCGGCTCGCTGCAGATCTTCACCCAGGGCTTCATCGCGAAGGGCGGCCCGAAGGACTCGCTGCTGTTCTTCGTCTACTACCTGTACGACAACGCGTTCCAGAACTTCCGGATGGGCTACGCGTCGGCGCTCGCCTGGATCCTGTTCGTGGTGATCCTGGCGCTGACCGCGGTCACCCTGCGCGGGAGCGCGTTCGCCGTGTACTACGAGACCGAGCTGTCCAGGAAGCGGAGACGCCGATGACTGCCGTGGCAGAACCCTTGGTACTGCGGGCCGACCGGCCGTTCTGGCGCCGCAACCTCGCGACGACGATCGTCCTGTACGTCGTCCTCGCCCTGGGCTCGCTGGTCTTCGTGTACCCGTTCCTGTGGATGATCGCGACGTCGTTGCGCTCGCTCGCGGGCGTCGGCAGCTCGGGGGCGAGCGTCGTACCGCACGAGTTCCTGTGGAACAACTATGTGCGGGCGGTGACGTCGTTCCCGTTCTGGCGGTACGCGCTGAACTCGGTGCTGACCACGCTGATCCCGATCGTCGGCACGGTGTTCTCCTGCTCGCTGGCCGGGTTCGCGTTCGCGCGGCTGCGGGTGCGGTTCTCCGGCGTGCTGTTCGCCGTCGTACTGGCGACGATGCTGCTGCCGGGGGAGGTGACGATGGTGCCGCAGTTCATGCTGTTCAACAACTTCGGCATGGTCGACACGCTGTACCCGCTGATCCTGCCGGCGTTCTTCGGGTCGCCGTTCTACATCTTCCTCTTCCGCCAGTTCTTCGCCCGGATGCCCGACGAGCTGGCCGACGCCGCGGTGGTCGACGGCTGCGGCTGGTTCAAGATGTTCCTGCTCGTCTACCTGCCGCTGGCACGCCCGGCCGTGGTCGCGGTGTCGATCCTGCTGTTCATGGGCTACTGGAACAACTTCCTCGGCCCGGCGATCTACATCAACTCCGACCAGTGGAAGACGCTTCCGCTCGCGCTGGCCGGCTTCCAGTCCGTCAACGGCACCGACACCCCGTTGCTGATGGCAACCTCCGTACTGATCACCGTCCCGTGCCTGCTGATCTTCTTCGCCGCCCAGAAGCAGATCACCAACGGCATCACCTTCACCGGCGGCAAATAGCCGCGGACGGGGACCATGCCGTGGTCCCCGTCCGGGTCCACATCAGTTGACGAGAATCTTGCTGACCTTGATGGTTATGCCTTTGACGAGCGGCGTGGAGGTGCCGGTGGTTACCGAGCCGGTGCCCTTCTGGACGCCCTTGACGTTCATCGAGTACGTCAGCGTGCCGCCCGGTGTGCCCGGGGTCGACTGCACGACGAGGTCCGTGGTCGGCGGTCCGGTGAGCTGGCTGCCCGCCGTACCGTCGAGGTTCTCGGCGCCTACCGTCAGGCCGTAGCCCGCGGGTGGGGCGGCCGGGAGGTTGCTCGGGTCGTAGGTGAAGCTGATGTCCTCGGCGCCGTTGACGCCGATCCACTGCTGGAACACCCGCCCGCTGGTCGTGCCGAACACGTTGACCTTCCACTCGATGACGATCCAGGAGTTCACGCCGTCGGTCAGCGTCGCGATCTGGATACCCGGTGCACCGGTGCCGTCGAGGTCGGTCCAGAACGGCGCGAGCACGTTGTTCGGCCGCGCCGGGTCCGGCAGGTTCTGCGGTACCGGCTGCACGTCGGCCGCGGACGTCGTACCGCCGGCGACCGTGTAGCCGTCGGAGACCACCCCGATCGAGCTGTACGTCTGGCCGGCATAGATGTACGGCGGGACGTTGAAGTTCAGCGCCTGCTCGTCACCGATGGGTGTCGGCGTGATCCCGAACGCGTCGAGCGGTAGGTAACCCGCCGGCGTCGTACCCGGTCCGACGACCGGCCGGTCGGGCTGGCGCCCGGCCAAGGTTGCTGTCTTCGTGGCGATCTGGCTGCCGATCCTGGTCGCACCGGTCACGCTGTTCAGCCGCAGTTGCGAGCTGAGCGCGCTGGCTGCCGTCACACTCGTGGTCTGCAGGCTGTTGTTCTGCACCGTCACGGTGCACGTCGACTGGCCGGTGTTCCGCGCGATCGTGGACGGCGTACAGGCCTGGTCGACCGGCACGATGCCCTGCTGGCGGAAGAACGCGACCGGCAGGTGCAAGGCCCGGCTGCCGCCGACCTGCGTGAGGTTGACCTGGCCGAAGTACTGGCCGTCGGGCAGATCGGGGGCGGTGATCGCGATCGTCAGCTTCTGCGTCTTGCCGGGCTTCACCTGGAACGCCGGCGGCAGCACAGTGATGCTCGCGCCGTTCACCGTCGTACCACCGGCCTTGAAGGTCAGCGTCTGGTTGGTGACGTTCTTGACTGTCCGCGTGGCGGTGATCAGCCCCGGCATCGTCGGTGCGTTCACCGACGGCAGGTTGAGATCGATCCGGTCGAGCGCGTCGGCGGCCGAGGCCGCGTAGTTCGCCGCCGTCTCGTCCATCGTCAGACCCGGGTCGCCGGCCTTGGTGAGGTCGATCCGCCCGCCGCCGTCGTCGAACGGGTCGGCCGGTGTGACCCGGTCCGGCTTCGTGACGGTCGTCTTCGCGGTCGTCTCGAGCGCGGACTTGACCTGGCCCGGCGTCCACGACGGGTGCAGGGCGAAGATCAGCGCGGCCGATCCGGCGACGTGTGGCGACGACATCGACGTACCGGCGATCACCTGGTAGAGGTTCCCGGGCGGGCCGGCGGCCGGGGAGTCGGGCGTCGGCGTCTGGCCGGCCATGATCTGCAGGCCGGGCGCGGTGACGTCGGGCTTGAGGAAGTCGCCACCGGGGCCGCGCGACGAGAAGTACGTCATCACGTCGCCCTGCCAGGTGGTCTTCGCGCCTTGCGTGAACGCTGCGGTCGCACCCGGGTGCGCCGCGACGAACGCCAGCAGCGTGTCGGAGTCCGGCTTCTCCAGCTGTACCGCGGGCAGCCAGTGGTTGTCCGTGAACACGTCGAACGGTGCCGAGTTGTACATCAGCATGCCGGCCGCGCCACCCTGCAGGACGTTGAAGCCCTTCATGATCCGGCCGGAGCTGAACTGGCAGAGCACGATCTTGTTGACGAAGATCCCAGGCGGTGCAGGGGCCGTGCACTGCGCGTTGCTGTACGGCGGAGCCGACGCGAGCACCATCTGGTGTGCCCCGGTGCCGCTGGTGATCGAGGCGCCCGACACCGTGGCGGTCGCGCCGCCACCGGACAGCGTCACGGTCGAACGGAACGTACGGCTCTGTGTGGACGCAGCGACCGTGGTGACCCACGGGCTGCGGTGGTCTGTGGTCGCGGCGGTCGGACCGGAGTTCCCGGCCGAGGCGGCGACGAACACTCCGGCCGCGTACGCGTCCAGGAACGCGAGTTCGACCGGGTCGCTGTACGGGTTGCTGCCGCCGGAGATCGAGTAGTTGATCACCCGTACGCCGTCGAGGATCGCCTGCGCGACGGCCTGCACGGAGTCGCTCTGGAAGCACCCGGTGGCGCCGCAGACCTTGTACACCGAGACCTCGGCCGATGGGGCGATGCCGAGGATCGGGCCGCGGTCGATGCCCAGCGGGTTGGCGTTCGCGACCGGGCCGCCGGCCGACGTCGACGCGGTGTGCGTACCGTGGCCGTCGGAGTCGCGCGCCGAGTCGGGGTAGACCTCGCCACCGACCACCGCGTTGTAGGTGGCCAGGAACGGCTGCCCGCCGATCAGCTTGTGGTTGCAGACGAACACGTCGGTCGCCGGTGTCAGCGGGTTGTCGCCGAAGTTGCAGGTGCGCGGCGTACCGTCGGCCTTCGCGGCCGGTGCCGGCAGCGTGCCCGGATCCCGGAACGACGGATGCTCCGGCCAGACTCCGCTGTCCAGCATGCCGACGACGACGCCCTTGCCCGAGCCGGCCGAGCCGCCGAGCTGGCTGTAGATCGTCGGTGCGCCGATGAAGGATCCGCTGGAGTCGGTCAGCAGCTTCTCCAGGCCGTCCTGCTGTACGGCGGCCACACCGGGAAGCTTCAGCAGGTCACGTGCCTTGTTCGCGGGCAGGCTGACCGCGATACCGCCGTACACGGTCCGCAGCCGCTGGCCGGCCGTCGCACTCGGCACCTTCGACCGCAGCGCGGCCAGGAAGTCGTTCTCGAGCGAGCCGACGTGCTTCAGGTACTTCGTCGCGTTCGCACTCTTCAGGTCGAGACGCTTGCCGGTGACCGCCGGGCTGGTACCGGGCAGGCCCTTGAGTCCGCCGCGGTACGCCGCCAGCGAGTCGTAGTCGAGTTTCACGACGACGCGGACCTGTTTGCCGGACGTACTGTTCACGATCGCCGGGTCGCTCTTCGCGAGTTGGCCGCTCGGCGACTTGGCGCCGTTCACCGTACTGGTGAGTGTCAACGGTTTCGCGGTCCAGGGCCGGCCGTTCGGCGCGGTGGGGGACGGGTCGCCGGCTGCCGCGGTTCCAGCGGGCAGTAAGGCGGCGACCAGCAGACCGGCGGACACCCCGGCCATGGCGGTACGGCGAGAACTTCGTCGGTGGATCGGTGACCTCATGCACGGGCCTCCCATGAGACGGAACGCCGTCACGGCAGGGGGCAGCACGGGACGTCAGGTGACCTCCCAGGACAAACGCAACAGACCCCTCAGTCCTTCTGACCGAACCCCCCGGACCGGCGTACGGCGGGCGCCCCCTCGGCACCTGCCTGAGCCGAGGCTATGCCCAGAACCCGGGCACGACCAGACCTCAGCGAATTGTCAGGTGCGCCCGAGGATCCCCTGGTCGTAGCCCTTGGCAACAGCCGCGGCGCGATCGGTGACGCCGAGCTTGGTGAAGACGTGGCTGAGGTGGGTCTTCACCGTGGCCTCGCTGATGAACAGCTCGCGGGCGATGTCGCGGTTCGACGTACCTTTCGCCACCAGCTCGAGGACCTGGCGTTCGCGGGCGGCCAGTGGGGCCGGCGCGGGGGAGCGGACAGCCGAGACGAGCCGGGACGCGACCGCGGGGGAGAGGACGGTACGGCCCGCGGCTGCCTGGCGGACCGCGTTGAACAGCTCGTCCTGCGGGGCGTCCTTCAGCAGGTACCCGGTGGCGCCGGCCTCGATCGCGGGCAGCGTGTCGGTGTCGGTGTCCCAGGTCGTGAGGACCAGCACCTTCGAGCGGATACCGCGGCGGGTCAGCTCGGTGATCGCGTCCAGTCCACCGCCGCCCGGCATCCGCAGGTCCATCAGGACCACGTCGGGGTCGAGCTCGGCGGCGAGTTCAACCGCTCGTACGCCGTCCGGCGCTTCGGCGAGCACGGTGAAACCGGGAGCGGCCTCGAACATTCCGCGCAGGCCGTTCCGGACGACGGGGTGGTCGTCGACGAGCAGCAAGGTGATGTCAGGCGTGTCAGGCGTGTCAGGCGTGTTAGGCATGGAGCACCAACGGTACGTGAGCCGAGATCGCCGTACCGAAGCCCGGCTCGGCCTCGACGGTGAGCGAGCCGGCGATCCGTTCGGCCCGGGCCCGCATGCCCTCCAGCCCGAACCCGCCGGTGCCCGACCGGGCCGGCAGTGCCAGCGGGTCGAAGCCCTTGCCGTCGTCGCGGATGTCCACCGTCACCTCGTCGTCCATGAAGCTGAGGGTCACGCCGACGCGGGTCGCGGCGGCGTGTTTCGAGACGTTCGCGAGCGCCTCCTGCGTGATCCGCAGCAGGGTCGCGGAGAACTCGCCGTGCAGGTGCTGCGCCGTACCGGTCAGGGTGAACTCGGAGGGTACGCCGGTCCGCTCCGACCACTGGTCGACGGTCTTGCGCATGGCTTCGGGCAGACCGTCGTACGACAGGCCGGCCGGGGCCAGGTTCTGCACCGAGCGGCGGGCTTCGCCGAGGCTGTGCCGGGCCAGCTCGCTCGCGCGGCCGACGCGGTCCTGGACCACGTCCGGGTCGGAGGTGTTCGCGACCGCCTGGAGCTGGGCGATGATGCCGGTCAGGCCCTGCGCGATCGTGTCGTGGATCTCCGCGGCCAGCCGGCGGCGTTCGTCCGCGATACCCGCCTCGCGGGCCTGCACGAGGAGCTGGGCCTGCAGCGCGGCGTTCTCCTCGTGGGCCTGCTGGAGCTCGGTGATGGTGTCGGCCCGGGCCCGCGACCGGGCCTCCTGCTGGTCGGCGATGTGCTTGACGACCGTCAGCAGCACGTTGTTCGCGACCACGAGGCCGGCGAACACCAGCCAGCCGGCGCCGTGCAACGGGAACCCGCCGGTCTGCGCGCCGGCCACCGGGATCGTGCACGCGAACAACGCCAGCCGGCGCCGCTTCCGCCCCGGGATCAGCTCGTCGGCGTCGTAGTACCCCGCCACCACGTAGAACGCGAAGAACCCGTTCAGGATCGTCAGCGCGAACCCGATCGCCCAGCGCAGTATGTAGTACGTCACCGAGATCGCGTTCGGACCGCGGTGCAGCCGGCCGCTCCAGCTCCACCAGAGCTGCATCACCAGCGCGGTCCCGACCAGTGCCATTGCCGCTTGCCGCCGGTCGTCGAACGGCATCAGCCAGCCCGAGGCGGCGAGCGCCAGCAGGGTGCCGAGGCCGAGCAGGAAGTACGGCGCCCAGCGCTGGAAGGCCGCCTGGCGCCGATCGAGCTCGCTCTCGGCCATCGTCACCAGCCCAGTCTGCACGAACCTACTCCCAGCGGAACCAGCGCGCCGCCGCCACCGACACCACGACCGTCCAGCCGGCCAGCACCCCGAGGTGCGACCACGCCGGCCACTGCCCGGCCGCCGCCTGGTCGAGCGCCCGCGACGCCGCACCGAACGGCAGCAGTACGACGATCTGCCGCAACGTGTGCGGCATCGCCTGGACGGGGAGCCACAGCCCGGCGGAGAACAGGCTCGGGAAGAACAGTGCCATCCCGAAGGCAGTCGCGAGCCGGGCCGTCCTGGCCAGCGCTGAGACGAGTGCGCCGAGCGCGAGTGCGGCGGCGGACGTGAGCAGCAGGGCCAGCACATAGCCGACGAGCTGATGCGGCAGCTTGACGTCGAACGCGAGCCGCCCGATCGTCAGGCAGATCAGCGCCGACGCCAGTCCGGTCGCACCGTGCAGCCCCATCTGTGCGGTCAGCAACGCGGACGGCCGGACCGGGGTCGCGGACATCCGGCGCAGGATCCCGCGCTCGCGGTATCCGGTGATGATCGGCGGCATCGCCTGCAGGCCGACGACGATCTGCCCCACCAGCACCAGCACCGGCACGTAGAGGTCGATCAGCCGGACGCCGAGCCCGGCGTCGACCCGCCGGAAGCTCGGGATCGAGCCGAGGATCACCAGCAGCACCGGCGGGAAGCCGAGCACCCAGAACAAGGTGCCGAACTCCCGCACGTACAGCCGTGCCTCGGTCCGCAGTACGGCGATCCGCGCCGAGGGGCGACGTACCGCCATGGTGCTGCTCATCGGGTGGCTCCTGTGAGGTCGAGGAAGGCGTCGTCGAGGGTGGCGTCGGTGACGCGGAGCTGGTGGGCGGTGATCCGCTGACGGGCGAGCAGCGACAGCAGCGCGGTCACGGTCTCGTCGGATCCGCCGAGGGTGAGCCGGCCGTCCTTGTCGTCGACCGAGGCGAGTGCCGGCAGTGCGGCCAGGTCCTCGTCGTCGAGCTTTTCCGACGGCGTGAACGAGATGATCGTTGATCCCGCCGTACTGCTGATCAGGCCCTGCGGTGTGTCGAGCGCGGTGATCCGGCCCTTGTCGATCAGCGCGATCCGGTCGCAGAGCCGCTGCGCCTCCTCCATGAAGTGCGTGACCAGCAGCACCGTGACGCCGCGGGCGCGGATGTCCTCGACGACCTCCCAGGTGTCGCGGCGGGCGCGCGGGTCGAGGCCGGTGGTCAACTCGTCGAGTACGACGACGCGCGGGTTGCCGATCAGTGCGAGCGCGATGAACAGCCGCTGCTTCTGACCGCCGCTGAGCACGCCGAAGCGGGAGTTCAGCTGTGCGCTCAGGCCGAGGCGTTCAGCCAGCGGGCGCCAGTCGGCCGGGTTCGGGTACAGGGCGGCGTACAGCTCGAGGGCCTCGCGGACGGTGAGCTTCGCCTGCAGCTCGCTCTCCTGGAGCTGGGCGCCCAGTACCTGCGTGACGGCCGTGTGGTCGGCCACCGGGTCGAGCCCGGCGACCCGGATCCGCCCGCCGTCCGGAATGCGCAGACCCTCGACGCACTCGACGGTGGTGGTCTTACCGGCACCGTTCGGCCCGAGGATGCCGAAGATCTCCCCCTCGTCGACGGTGAACGACACCTCGTCGACAACAGTCCGCGCCCCGTACGCCTTCCGCAGCCCGCTGACTTCGACAATCGAAGATTTCCTGGTCATACCCCAAGCTTCGCGAACCCCCCACCACCCGCACATCGCCCAACGGGCTCCTCCCGGAATCAACCAATCGGCTGACCCCGGGGTACTACCTACTTCGTGTACAGCGCTTCGACGTCGTTGGTGTGGTTTTTCATGACCACGTGGCGGCGGAGGGAGAGTTTCAGGGAGAGTTCGCCGGACTCCTGGGTCCAGTCGATCGGGAGGATCGAGAACTTCTTGATCGCCTCGGCGTGGGAGACGGAGGCGTTCGCGTCGTCGATCGCCTTCTGTACTTCGGCGATCAGGTCCGGGTCGTCGGTCAGCGACGCGACGTCGGTCGGCTTCCCGTGCTCGGTCGCCCAACCGACGATGGTCTCCGGGTCGATCGTGATCAGCGCCGCGATGAACGGTTTGCCGTCGCCGACCACCATGCACTGGCTGACCAGCGGGTGCAGCCGGATCTGGTCCTCGAGCAGCGTCGGGGCGACGTTCTTGCCGCCGGCCGTCACCAGGATCTCCTTCTTCCGGCCGGTGATCCGGACGAACCCGTCGACGTCGAACTCGCCCAGGTCGCCGGTGTGGAACCAGCCGTCCGCGTCGATCGCCGCCGCGGTCGCCTCGTCGTTCTTCCAGTACCCCTGCATCACCTGGCCGCCCTTGAACAGCAGCTCACCGTCGTCCGCGACACCGACCGTCACACCAGGAAGCGGCCGGCCCACGGTGCCGATGCGGATGTCGTCGGGCAGGTTCACCGACACCGCGGCGGTGGTCTCGGTCAGGCCGTACCCCTCCAGGACCGGTACGCCGATCCCGCGATAGAAGTGGCCGAGCTTGCCGCCGAGCGGGGCGCCGCCGGACACGGCGTACTGCACCTGTCCGCCGAGCACCGCGCGGAGCTTGCTGTAGACGAGCTTGTCGAACAGCACGTGCTTGGCCTTCAGCCCGAAGCCCGCGCCGCCCTTGTCCTGCGCCTGCGAGTACGCGATCGCGGTCTCGGCGGCGGCGTCGAAGATCTTGCCCTTGCCGTCCGCGTGCGCCTTCTGGGCGGCCGAGTTGAACACTTTCTCGAACACCCGCGGCACGCTCAGGATGAACGTCGGCTTGAACGCGCCGAGGTCCTCCACGAGGTTCTTCACGTCGGCGCTGTGCCCGACCTTGACCCGCTTCATCACACAGCCGACCTGGATGATCCGGGCGAACACGTGCGCCAGCGGCAGGAACAGCAGCGTGCTGGCGCCGGTGGTGTCGAAGAGGTTGTCGAGGATCTTCACCGCCGGGCCGAGCTCGTCCATGAAGTTCGAGTGGCTGATCTTGCAGCCCTTCGGGCGTCCCGTCGTACCCGAGGTGTAGATCAGCGTGGCGAGGTCGGCCGGGGTGACCGCGGTACGGCGCTTGTCGAACTCGGCGTCGGTGACGTCCTGGCCGAGCGCGGTCAGCTGGTCGACGGCGCCGGCCTCGATCTGCCAGACCTCCTGCAGTGCCGGCGCCTCGGCCCGCGCGGAGTCCACGACCGCGCCGTGGGCCGCGTTCTCGACGATCGCGACGACCGCCTCGGAGTCGGTCAGGATCCACTGGATCTGCGCGGGGGAGGAGGTCTCGTAGATCGGCACCGTGACCGCGCCGATGCTCCAGATCGCGTAGTCGATCAGGGTCCACTCGTACCGTGTCGGGCTCAGCAGCGCGACCCGCTCGCCGGGCTTGACCCCGGCCGCGATCAGCCCCTTCGCCACGCCCGTCACCTGCTGCGCGAACTCCGCCGCTGTGACATCTGTCCACACCGAGCCCGTACGGCGGCTGAAGACCGCGGTGTCAGGATGGGAGGACGCGTTCGCCCACACCGGGTCGCTCAGGCTCCCGGTGGGCGGTTCTGTCACAGCAGGAACGGTGTACTCACGCATCCGCGTCTCCTCAGTCGGTCACGAATTGTCGACTTCCGGCGCACGCTACAGTCACCTACCCGTAAGTAGCCAGGTTTATGTGACCCACGGAACTAGGTTCTAGCCATGCCACAGCTCGACATCAGTTGCGACGACCTGGTCGTTGCTGATCCAGCCTACGTCGCCGAGCGGCTCGGTTCGGACACCCTCTGGCGCGAATGGTGGCCGGACCTCACGCTGACCCCGTCCGAACGGCGCGGCGTCGAGGGCGTGCGCTGGTCGGTGACCGGGGCCGCGACCGGTACGGCGGAGTGGTGGCTGGAGGCAGTCCGGGACGGCGTCGTCGTGCACTGGTACCTGCGGGTCGACCCGGCGAACCCTGTCCGCGGTCGGGCGGCCGAACGGCTCAAGGAGCGGTACGTCGCGGCCTACCGGGAGCGGCTGTGGCGGTTCAAGGACGAGATGGAGGAGGGCCGCGCGGCGGGCGAACGCCGTACCGGATCCGATCCCGCGATAGTCTCCGGGGAGGACGCGGATCCATCGGGGGGTCCGGCAGTCGCTCCCAGCACTCGTCCCAGCAAAGGTAAGAGGTGAATCGATGGCGGAACAGACCACCTCGACCATCCAGGTGAACGCGACCCCCAAGGAAATCATGGCGGTCATCGCGGACTTCGCGGCGTACCCGGAGTGGGCCGACTCGATGCGGGAGACCGAGGTGCTGTCCACCGACGAGGCGGGCCGGCCGAACAAGGTGCGGTTCAAGGTCGACGCGGGGGCGATCTCCGACGAGTACACGCTGGCCTACGTCTGGTCCCGCAACGAGGTGACCTGGACGCTGGTCGAGGCGAAGATGGTGAAGGGGATGGACGGGGCCTACGTGCTCCGCGATCTGGGTGCGGAGGGGACCGAGGTGACGTACCGGCTGGCCGTCGACGTGGCGATCCCGATGATCGGCATGCTCAAGCGGAAGGCCGAGAAGGTCATCATCGACACGGCTCTCAAGGGCCTGAAGAAGCGCGTCGAGTCGTAAGCCGGTGACTCGCGTACTGCTTTACACAGGTAAGGGCGGCGTAGGCAAGACGACCTCCGCTGCCGGTACGGCGACGCTCGCCGCGCTCCGCGGGCTCCGGACGCTGGTGCTGTCGACGGATGCCGCGCACTCGCTGTCGGACGCGTTCGACTCCGAGGTGGGCCAGGAGCCGACCGAGATCGACGACCTGCTGTTCGTCCAGCAGATCGACGCGCAGCGGAAGTTCGAGCGGTCCTGGGGCGACATCCAGAACTACCTGCGGTCGGTGCTGCACCTGGTCGGCGTCGACCCGATCGAGGCCGAGGAACTGACCGTGCTGCCGGGCGCCGCGGAGGTGCTCGCGCTGCTCGAGGTGCGCGACCATGTCCGGTCCGGCCGCTGGGACGTGATCGTCGTCGACTGCGCGCCGACCGCGGAGACGCTGCGGCTGCTCGGGCTGCCCGAGGCGCTGAACTGGTACCTGGAGCGGATCTTCAACGCCGAGCGCAAGATGATGCGGACGTTCCGCCCGTTCCTGAGCCGTGGGTCGAGCATCCCGATGCCGGACGACACGGTCTTCGACGCACTGCGGCGGTTGCAGAGCGACCTCGCTGACATCCGCACGCTGCTGGCCGGCCCGGACGCGTCGGTGCGGCTGGTGCTGACGCCCGAGGCGGTAGTGGTCGCGGAGGCACGCCGGTCGCTGACCAGGCTCTCGCTGTACGGGTACCGCGTGGACGGCGTCGTCGCGAACCGGGTGTTCCCGGCGGGCCGGCGCGGACACCTGGCGCCGGCAGTGGGTCGCCGCGCAGCGGGGCATCCTCGAGGAGGTCGCGGACTCGTTCCGGCCGCTGCCGATCTGGGAGTCGCCGTACCGCGTCTGCGAGCCGGTCGGCGTCGAGGAGCTGGCGGCGTTCGCGGTCGAGATGTACGGCGGGGACGACCCGTTCTCCCGCGCCACCGACGACACGTCGTTGTGGGTGGACCGGCACATCGACACCGACGGGCGCACGTACACGCTGACGATGCCGTTGCCGCTGGCATCCGCCGACGAGCTGGAGCTCGCGCGGCACGGGGACGAGTTGATCATCACCGTCGGGTCGTACCGGCGGGTGCTGCCGCTGCCGGCCGCACTGGCGCGCGGTGTGGTCGCGGGCGCGCGGCTGGACGAGGGACGGCTGCAGGTCCGGTTCGCGCCGAAGGAGGCTTCGCGTCCAGCGGTGCCCGCCGATGTGCCGAGTGGTGCTGGTCCGTTGGAGTCCGCGCAGGAGCTGGCGCAGGGGCTGACGGCGGAGTACCACGAGCAGCTCGCGCGACGGGA
The DNA here is from genome assembly GCF_017876295.1 of Kribbella aluminosa. Lineage (NCBI taxonomy): Bacteria > Bacillati > Actinomycetota > Actinomycetes > Propionibacteriales > Kribbellaceae > Kribbella > Kribbella aluminosa. The sequence goes on from NZ_JAGINT010000002.1 coordinate 3,902,684, forward strand.
AGCGGCGATCGGGGACGGCCGGTGAAGGAGCCGGTCGGTTCGGTCGCCGAAGAGGCGGCCAAGCTGTTCGCCGTACTGCAGAACGCTGCTGCCGAGGAGCAGCCTTCAGACGAGCAGCCCGCAGACGAGAAACATGAGCACAAGCTCGGGCCGGACTGTGTCTGGTGCCCGGTGTGTCAGCTGATCCATCGGGTGCGGAACACCAGCCCCGAGACGATCGAGCAGCTGTCCACCGCGGCCGCGCATGTCCTGGGCTCGCTGAGGTCACTGCTGGAGGCCGCCGCGGACGCGGCCCGGCAGACGCGCGAGGACGCAGCGTCGCGGTCCTCGCCACCGGAGGAGGAACCGGCCCAAGAATCGACCCGGTCCCGGGTGGACCGGATCGACGTGAGTGAGGACCCCGAACCATGGGACTGACGATCGGCATCGATGTCGGCGGTACGAAGATCGCGGCCGGCGTGGTCGACGAGCAGGGCACGATCATCGCGCGCACGCATCGTGACACCCCGGCGGACTCGGTCGACGCGACCGCCCAGGCGATCTGCGACGCGGCCGCCGAGCTGATCGCCGCGCACGACGTCGAGGCGGTCGGGATCGGCGCCGCCGGTTTCGTCTCGTCGGACCGCTCGACCGTGCTGTTCGCGCCGAACCTGGCCTGGCGGGACGAGCCGCTCGGCGCCCGGGTCGCCGAGCAGCTGAAGATCCCGGTCGTGGTCGAGAACGACGCGAACGCGGCCGCCTGGGGCGAGTTCGCGTTCGGCGCCGCGAAGGACGCCGAGCACATGATCTGCATCACGGTCGGCACCGGCATCGGCGGCGGCGTGGTGATCGGCGGCCAGCTGCTGCGCGGCGCCCACGGTGTCGCGGCCGAGCTCGGCCACATGCGCGTCGTACCCGGTGGGCACCGGTGCGGGTGCGGTGCCCGCGGCTGCCTGGAGCAGTACGCGTCCGGTACGGCGCTGGTCCGCGAGGGCCGGGCCCGCGCGGAGTCGGGGTCGCTCGGGGCGGCGCAGATGCTGAGCGTGTGCGGGATCACCGACCCGGCGGAGCTGACCGGGCCGATGATCACCGAGGCCGCGCTGAAGGGCGACCCGTGCGCGGTCGAGCTGCTCGAGGACCTCGGCCGCTGGCTCGGCGAGGGGCTGGCCAGCCTGGCGACGATGTTCGACCCGAGCCAGATCGTGATCGGCGGCGGCGTGAGCGCGGCGAAGGACCTGCTGATGAAGTCCGCGCAGCAGGCGTTCGAGAAGAACCTGCCGGCCAAGTCGAACCGCCCGCACGCGAGCTTCGGGCTCGCCGAGCTGGGCAACGATGCCGGGCTGATCGGCGCCGCCGACCTGGCCCGGCAACCGGCCCCGGCGCCGGAAAAGCACCGATGATTGTCCTGACCTGGGATACTGGAGGCAGTCCGGCGGGGGTTACCGCGAGGAAGGGCGTGGCGTGGCTCTGACGCAGGCTTTGACGATCGGCATCGACATCGGCGGCACCAAGGTGGCCGCCGGGGTGGTCGACCCGGAGGGCAACATCCTCGACCGGCTGCGCCGGGACACCCCGACGAAGGACCCGAAGGAGACCGAGGACGCGATCGCGGACATCGTCCACGACCTGGAGTCCCGGCACGACGTGATTGCCGTCGGCATCGGCGCGGCCGGGTTCGTCGACGGGACCCGGTCCTCGGTGCTGTTCGCGCCGCACCTCGCCTGGCGGCACGAGCCGCTGCGGGACGCGGTCGAGCGCCGGCTCGGGCTGCCGGTCGTGGTGGAGAACGACGCGAACGCGGCGGCCTGGTCCGAGTGGCGGTTCGGCGGCGGCCAGGGCGAGAGCCACCTGGTCTGCGTCACGCTCGGCACCGGGATCGGCGGCGCGATCCTGAACGACGGCGCCTTGCAGCGTGGGAAGTTCGGCATCGCGGGCGAGTTCGGGCACATGCAGGTGGTGCCCGGCGGCCACCGTTGCGAGTGCGGGAACCGCGGCTGCTGGGAGCAGTACGCGTCCGGCAACTCGCTCACCCGGGAGGCGCGGGAGCTGGCGCTGTCCGGTTCGCCGGTCGCGCACAACCTGCTGCGCGCGGCCGCCGGCGACCCGCGGAAGATCAACGGCCCGATGGTGACCGAGCTGGCCAAGGACGGCGACCCGGTCGCGGTCGAGCTGCTCGAGGACGTCGGCCGCTGGCTCGGCATCGGCCTCGCGAACCTCGCCGCCGCGCTGGACCCCGGTACGTTCGTGATCGGCGGCGGCGTGTCCGACGCGGGCGAGCTGCTGCTGGCGCCGGCACGGGAGGCGTTCAAGCGGACGCTGACCGGCCGCGGGTTCCGTCCCGAGGCCCGGATCGTGCGCGCGGTGCTCGGCCCGGAGGCGGGGATGGTCGGCGCGGCCGACCTGGCGCGCGAGGAGGCGACCTGGCTGCGCCGGGTCCGGGTGAAGACCACGGCGGTGACGGCGAAGACGGCCGCGGCGCGCTCGACCCGGTTGGAGCGGGCCGCCCGCAAGTCCGCGGCCCGGCGTACCGGAATGCGCGCGGACGCCGACCTGCACCACGCCGACGTGAACGGCGACCCCGACGCATGAGCCTGCGGGTCCTCTCGTACAACGTGCACCGGTATGGCGATGACCACGAGGCGTTGGCCCGGGTGGTTCGCGCCTGCGCACCGCACGTCGCGATGCTGCAGGAGGCGCCGACCTGGCTGGGAACGCGGCGCACGCGTCAGGTGATGGCCGACTCGCTCGGTCTTCGGTACGTCGGGTGGTCGTCGCGCAACGCGATCCTGGTTGCCGAGGGCATCGAGCTGAAGGAGCTCCGGCGGCGGCGGGTGTGGCGCCCCTTCTTCCGGCGCTACCCCAGGCCGCGAATGATCGCGACCCAGCTGCCAGGTGGAACGATCGGCGCCAGCCTCACCGTCGAGGGCGTCGATCTGGCGCTCGTGGTCTGTCACCTCGGCCTGCAGAAGCGCGGCCGCCAGCACGAGATCGAGCAGATCCTGACGCTCTGTAAGTCATTCGGTCTTCCCTACCTCCTGGCGGGTGACCTCAACGAAGTACCGGACGAACCGGTCTGGCGCCGACTGGCAGCAGAAGGCCTGACGGACCTGGGCAGCGACGCAGGCCCGACCTTCAACTCCAGCACTCCGGACAGGCGCATCGACGCCGCCCAACTGTCCCCCCAGCTGACCGGCCGCCTCCTCCCCATCCCCGCGGCTCCCGCCGACCTGGCCGCCGCCACCGACCACCTACCCCTCCTGATCGAACTCAAGCCCGGAACTCCAGTCCGGTGACCGTCGGCGCCACGCTCGCCGAGGTACGCGCCGAACCCGAGATGAGTGCCGGGCCAGACGTAGAGGTTGCCGCGGTCAACGTCCTCGTGCGGCGTCAGCCACAGGCCGGCGAGCACCGTGAACGTTCCCGGCGAACCGTTAGCAGGACGAGATCCGGGCGCAGCAGGTGGGCGGCCAGGTCCGCGATTCCCGCCGCGCGGTACAGCCTCAGCAAGGGGTGCGTGTCATTCAGTTGCGGCCACAGGAAGTGCGCGCCGACGCCCTCGGGCGGGTTGCGCTCGAGCATCGCCGCGACGACCCGTCGGCCCGCCGCGACCTGGGCGTCGGTGAGTACGCCGGGCACGACGACGTACCCCTGGGTGCGGAACTGCTCCCGCTGGGCGTCTGTGATCTGCTGCATACGGTCAGTCCAACAGCGGGCGGGACGACAGGCAAACAGATTCCGCTGCTGCCGTTCCCGTAGGTCGCCGTTTTCTGCTGCTCGGCAGTACGTACACCTCTGGTACATAGCGCACCTCTAGTACACAGCGCCTGCACGCCTAGCGTCCTGCTTCCGAAGTTCGGGCCATGAGTGCGCTGGCGTCGGTACCCGCCGAGGCTTCGCGGTCGTCCGGGGGTGTTGTAGGACTCCCCGGTCGCAGTCGCGGGCCTCCCCAAACCCGGCCAGTGCCGTTGCCACCGCCTGGCAGTCGGCGCAGGGCTGGTCAGAACCCATCTTTGAGAAGCCACCAACCACATCGGGCGGCGAAAAGTGGTCGGTAGGTTCTCAAAGATGCCCGGTCGGCAGAGGCGGCGGCCGCGGATGCCATCGTGCCGGCCGGTTCCTGGCCAGCGCGGTGACCGGACGACTTGTCCCACGAGCTTCCGACTCAGGACACGAGCGTCGGGTTCGACATATACGTACTGTCGAGCTGCAGGGCGCGACGACCCCCCGAAGACGACAGTAGAGGCGAATTACTTCTTCTTGCGGGTCAGGAAGGCGAGCATTGCTTCCTGGGCGGCAGGGGAGCCGAAGAGTGAGGCGGACAGGGCGGCGAGGTCTTTGCCGCGGGTGTCGATGTCGGCGAGGAGGGTGCGGTTGAGGAGCTTCTTGGTTTCGCGGAGGCCCTGGGGAGCGCCCTTCAGGAGGGAAGTGAGGACCGTGCTCAGCGCCTCGTCGAGGTCGGCGTCGGGGACGGTCAGCGTGAGGAGACCGAGGCGTGAGGCCTCCATGGCGTCGAAGCTGTTGCCGGTCAGGAACGTGTACGCCGCGGCGCGGTCGGTGAGGCGGGGGAGTACGGTCAGCGAGATCGTCGCCGCCGCCAGCCCCAGCCGTACTTCGGTCAGCGCGAACGTCGCGCTCTCCCCGGCCACGCTGATGTCGGCCGCCGCCACGATGCCGATCCCGCCCGCGCGGACCGGACCCGCCACCCGCGCCACCACCGGTTTCGGGTTCGCGACAATCGCCCGCTGGACGTCCACCATCCGCTGCGCGCCGACTCCCATCCCGACCGTCGTCGCCTCGGACAGGTCGGCCCCCGAACAGAACACCTCCAGCGCCGACCGAACCACGATCACCCGTACGGCGTCGTCCGCACCGGCCGTCTCCAGGTGCGCCAGCAGTTCACCGGTCAACTGCTGCGACAACGCGTTCTTGTTGTGCGGCGAGTCCAACGTGATCGTCGCCACACCGTCGGACACCGCCAGCTGCACGAGTTCGGTCATGAGCCCATCCAACACCCAACGGACAGTCGACGAACCCCTCGCCTCACTCGAATCCGGCTGCACCGACAGGTCCAGCGAGGAGTCTGCATGTTCGACATCGACCCCAGAGACGCCCAGCAATCGGTCGCGTTCGGCCGGGTTGTCAGCGGCACGCAGGTGATCGCTGCCGTGCAGAGCCTCGCGGAGGAGCCGTCCGAGTCCACGCCCGAGCAGAAGGCGCAGGCGGTGGGAGACTTCGCGACCGCGTTGCAGGACAGCGTCCGGCAGCAGCACGCCGCCTCCGTCGGGCTGGACCGCGGTCCGGTCGCCCGAAGCGGTAAAGACAGTGGCGAGAGCGCTCAGAGGCCGGCGGGGACCGATCCCAAGCGGACGGCAAGCACCTCACGCGCTGATCAGGCCGGCGGTGCCGCCGTCGGGTTCAGTGGGTCCGCGTGCCGGTGGGTGATCTTCCACTCGCCGTCCTCGATGCGGAAGATCATCGTGGCGCGGAGTACGTGCGGGACCGGCGCCGGCTGGGTGACGTGGTGCACCCTGCAGCGTTCGATCGCGACCGTGTACGCCGTGTCCGTGCCGACGTGGCTGTCCAGGTACTCGAAGTCCACCGGGTTCCCGGTGTCGTGGAACTGCGCCGACGCCCACTCGTACCGCGGCCCGATCTCGGACCAGCCGACCTCCTGGCCGCCGAATCCGCCGAAGATCGAGGTGTGCTCGCTTCGCGACACCAACGGCAGCCACAACGACGGGTCGCCGTTCACGAACGCGCTGTTGGCCTCCTCGAAGCGGCGCAGGAATGTTGCGAAGTCCTCGGTCATACTCCCAGCCTGTACGCCGCCGGGGTCACTTCTCGGCGGCGTACGTGGGAGACAGCTCACGCGCCAGGTGCTCGATGAACAGCCCGACGTCGGTGACGATGCCACGCGCCTGCGACGAGCCGCGGTCGGCGAGTTTGGTCACGGTCGCCGGGTTGATGTCCACACAGGTCAGCGGGACCGACGCCGGCAAAATGTTGCCAGTAGCAACCGAGTGCAGCATGGTCGCGGCCATCAGGCAGTACCCGACACCGTCCAGCTCGGCCCGCATCGCGCGCTGACCCTCGAGTACGTCGGTGTAGACGTCCGGCAACGGCCCGTCGTCGCGCACCGACCCGACGAGGACGAACTTCCCGCCCTTCTTGACCAGCGCGTGCATCACACCCGAAGTGAGCACACCCTGCTCGACCGCGGCATCGATCGACCCCGCCTTGCGGATCGTGTTGATCGCGCGGATGTGGTGCTCGTGCCCGTGCTCGACGCCGCGCCCACGGGCCAGGTCGACGCCCAGCGACGTCCCGTACAGCGACGACTCGATGTCGTGCGTCGCGAGCGCGTTGCCGGCGAACAGGACGTCGACGTACCCGGCCTCGACGATCGCGACCATCGCCGGGGCCGCCCCGGTGTGCACGATGCCGGGGCCGCCGACCCACAGGACCTTCAACCCGTTCGCCTTCGCCTCGCGCATGCCGTCCGCGACCTGCTTGACCAGCACCCGCTGCGGCTTCTCCGAGGACACGTCGGACTCCATGAAGCCGAAGCCCTCCTCGGTGTTCACCACGATCGGGGGCGTGACCCGGACACCCTGAGCGCTGGTGATGATCTGCATGCCGGCGCGGACGTCGGACATCGGGATGGTGCGCACCGTGGTGCCTTCGACGAGCAGGCCGCAGTCCATCTCCGGGTTCTGTACGGCGACCCAGTGGCCGCCGAGCCGGACGCTGGTCGGCAGGTTCGTGGTCGAGTAGAACCCGTCCGGGAACACGCCGTCCTGGGTGACCTCGGTGATCTCCGGCGTACCCGGGTCGACCAGGTTCGCGCCCTTGGTCTGGATCCGCATCAGCAGCCGCTGCAGCGACTCCTCGTCCTCCGCGCCGACCGTCATCCGGACGGTGGAGGGGTCGTCCTTGTCGTACCCGAGGTCGAACTTGTCCAGCGTGTACTCGCCGCCGTACCCGCGGATGTCGTCGAGGACGCGGGACAGCAGCCCGGAGTCCATCAGGTGGCCGGTGATCTCCACCGTCTCGGTGACCTGCACGGCGGTACCTCCCAAACGCGATGTCGTCGGATTGTCCGACGATCCGCACTCTAGCTCAGAAGCTCAGACGACCGCCCCGTCGTCCCCGCCACCACCGGGCGGCAGCCGGTCCTTCATCCGGAGCACCAGCGTGAGGAAGCCGCCGATGAACCCGATCACCGCGAGGGTGGT